>CAZGIW010000024.1:0-42692 GCA_964526285.1 uncultured Bacteroidales bacterium
TAATCCGAAAAATCGGAATTTTTTTTTGCCGCACTAATTTGGACAAGTCAGGAGCGTGTTTCTTTACAGATTCACGCTTTTTATTTATTCATTCCTATAAGTCCACTATTTTATTTTTGATTGCATATTTCACCATCTCAACAGTGCTCTTAAAACCAAATTTCTGCATAATATGATTCTTGTGTGATTCAACTGTTCTTACACTTATAAAAAGTTTGTCAGCAATGTGTTTATTGGAACATCCTTCAGCAAAAAGCTTCAGAATTTCCAGTTCTCTCACTGATAACTGCTGTTTTTTTTCGGGTGATTTTTCATCCTTTGCCATTGATATATAAGAGTTTACAATAATTTTATGAACCTCCTCTCCGAAATAATCATTGCCTTCACAAATTTGTCTGATAGCATCAAGCAATTCATCCTTTGATGAGTTCTTTGGCAAATACCCGTTTGCTCCTGCCCTAACTGCATTAAATATATAATCATCAGCATTGTACATACTCAGAATGAGAATTTTTATCTGTGGGTATTGATCCTTAATTTCAGGAATCAGCTCAATCCCATTTCTTCCGGGTAAGCTAATATCCAAAAGAATGATATCTGGTTGGGTTGTGTCAAGCATTGAGAGCATTTCATCGCCATCTCCTGCTTCCCCAATAATAAAAATATCTCCGGCATCTTCTATCAATGATCTGATGCCGTCTCTAACAATTTGGTGATCATCCACCAAAAATACTTTCCATCTGTTATTCATTTGCTACTAGCCTCCAGTTTGGTACGATAATATGTATTGATGTTCCTTTTGAAGGTTCAGACTGAAATTCAAACTTGCCTTTCAAAAGCTGAACCCTTTCGCGAATGTTATACAAACCATTGCCACTATTTTGTGTCATTTTCTTCAAATCAATTCCTTTGCCGTTGTCTGATATATTAAGAAATAGCTCACTTTCGGACTGCTCAATAAAAACACGCATTTTTGTCGCCATTGAATGTTTCAAAATATTGTTAATTGCCTCCTGAGCAATACGGAAAAGATACACGGTTTGAAGTGTACTTAACATAAATTTTGAATATTCAACATCAAAATCAACTTCAATTCTGGAACTTTGTCTAACATGATCACAAAGCTGACGCAATGCTGTTACAAGTCCAAATTCGTGCAATACAGATGGCATTAAATTATTTGACATCAATCTGGCATCAGAAATTGTTCTGTCAATAAGACTCCTAATCTTTTCAAGAGCTTCTTTATTGACGCCTGTGCTGCCTGCTATTTTTCCTTCAATAATAAGCCTGATGGCTATCAACGACTGTCCCAGTCCATCATGAATCTCCTTTGCCAGCCTTCTTCTTTCCATCTCCTGTCCGTCAAACATTGCTTTGGTTCGCCTGGCTCTTTCTGATTGTAATTCCTCTTCAATTTCACGCTTTTCTCTCAAGTCCCTAATGACAGAAATCTGAAACTTCTGACCTCTGATATTTAAATAGGACATTTGCACATCAACAGGAAACTTTTCACCACTTTTGGAGAAACACATACTTCTGTAATAAAGTTTGTGATTGTCATCATCAAAGCCTGTTGAAATTGATTCATGCGGAATCAAAATGCGATCCAGAGTTAATGACTTCAGTTCTTCTTCCTTATAGCCAGTCATGTCTCCAATAGCAACGTTCACATCTAAAAGTTTCATTCTCTCATGAACAACAAGCCCGTTAATCATTGTATTGTAATACCCTCTTTTCAGGTTTTCAAAATTTTCAAGTTCTTGTTTTAAATTCTGATTTTCCTTTACAAGCGAAACCAGGTTCTCATATATCTCTACAGGAAACAGATAATCGTCAATCTTGTAATTATCAACACTTTGTCCATCTATCAATTGAGTAAGATGTTGCCTGAACAATGATTCTCTCTTTCTGAATCTCATCCTTTGCAATACCAGTAGAATAAATGTAGAAAATACAACCACAAGAATATGCACTACTATTAAAAAATGAGAAGTTTGTTCATTTCCTGACAAAAGAACTATCAGAGAATAGATTGATAGCAGTTGTACAATCATCAGTATTACAAAAAACAGAAAAAAGTAATCAGTTCTTTTTTTCATCTGAAATTTTATTGCACAAATTTACATGAAAAAGAAAGAAAACCATATTTTTTCTTTCAAAAATAAAAAAACATACAAAGGTATTACAAAAAAAAGTATTATTTTTGCATACTCAAAAAACGGTGGTTATAGCTCAGTTGGTTAGAGCATCAGATTGTGGTTCTGAGGGTCGTGGGTTCAAATCCCATTAGCCACCCACAAAAAAAAGAGACTGAAAATTGTCAGTCTCTTTTTTTATTAAACCATGAATTATGTATTACACAACACCCTGTTCAAGCATTGCATTTGCAACTTTGTAAAAGCCTGCAATATTAGCACCTTTAGGATAATTGATATACCCGTCAGATTCAGTACCATGTTTCACACAAGCATTGTGAATATTAATCATTATCTGATGTAATTTTGCATCAACCTCTTCTCTTGTCCAGCTAAGTTTCATACTGTTCTGGGTCATTTCCAATCCTGAAGTAGCGACACCACCTGCGTTTGCAGCTTTTCCTGGACCAAGAAGTATTTTGTTTTCAATAAACACTTCAACAGCTTCTGGAGTTGATGGCATATTGGCACCTTCAGACACGATAATGACACCATTTTTCAACAGGTTTTCGGCATCTTCTTTTCCCAGTTCATTTTGGGTAGCACAGGGTAAAGCAACATCACATTTTACTTCCCAGGGACGTTTGTTAGGAAAAAACTGAGCATTAGGAAATTCATAAGTATATGGTTTTACAATATCCTGATTTGAAGCTCTCAATTCAAGTAAATAATCAATTTTATTTCCTGAAATTCCATCTGGATCATACACATATCCATCAGGACCGCTTATTGTAACAACTTTTGCACCCAATTCAGTTGCTTTTGAAATCGCACCCCATGATACATTGCCAAAACCTGAAACACAAACAGTTTTGCCGTTAAAATCAAGGCCTTTTGTTTTGAGCATTTCCTGAGCAAAATAAACGCAGCCAAATCCTGTGGCTTCGGGACGAATCAAACTTCCACCCCAATCTCTTCCTTTTCCGGTGAGAACACCTGAATGTTCAGATGCAAGTTTTTTGTACATGCCGAACATATAGCCAATTTCGCGACCACCAACGCCAATGTCGCCAGCGGGGACATCAGTTTCAGGTCCAATATGTTTCCATAATTCAAGCATAAAACCCTGACAGAATCTCATAATTTCATTTGGAGACTTTCCTTTTGGGTCAAAATCTGACCCACCTTTTCCACCGCCCATTGGCAATGAAGTGAGGCTGTTTTTGAAAATTTGTTCAAATCCCAAAAACTTAAGAATACTGAGATTTACACTTGGGTGAAACCTGATTCCCCCTTTATATGGTCCGATTGCACCATTAAACTGAATTCTGTATCCTCTGTTTACGTGAACTTTTCCGCTGTCATCAACCCAGGGAACTTTAAACATAAACACTCTGTCTGGTTCAATGATACGATCAATAATTCCTGCAGCTTCAAACTGCGGATTTTCATTAACCACTTCTTCAATTGATTCAAGAACTTCACGCACAGCCTGAAGGTACTCTACTTCGCCCGGATTTTTTCTTTCCAGGTCCATCATAATCTTATCTACATTCATAATCTGATGTTTTTAAAAAGTTAATATTTGATATGGCAAAAGTATTCCTTTACCAGCTACAAGGCATTGATTCCTTTAAATATTTTTCATGCTCTTATATTGATTTTTATCAATATCTTTGCTGCAAAATCACGATATAATCTATAACTAAATACAATGACTAGCATAGATGACAAAGAACATGTCTGGAAGCAACTGAACGAAAGAGCAAAGGAGCTGAATTGCCTTTATGAAGTTGATAAGATTACAAGTCGTTTTGAACTGGAACTGGATCAGGTGTTGGCTCAGATTGTGTCTGTTTTACCTCAGGGATGGAGGTATCCTGACAGATGTAAAGTTGAGATTTATTGTTCGGGGCAGTACTTTTCCAGCGAAGAACTCAACAGAACTGAACTAAAGCAAAGTTCGAGCATTATCATTGATACGGAGAAAATTGGAGAAATTAATATTTATTATATAAAACCTGTAAAATCAGAAAAGGGAATTTTTTTAGCTGAAGAGCAAAGACTTTTAAATGCAGTGTCTGAAAAGATTGCAAATTTCATCAGATACAAACGACTGACAGAAATTGCCATTGGCAATGATGATAACGGAAACAGCAAAATCACTCAAACCGGCCTTATTGATTGGCTCAAGGGGTTTCATCTTAATGAAAATCAGATAAAGCAAATTTGCAATGTTCCAATCCAGTTTAAAAAGGGTGAAACAATTGGCAAACAAGGTGCAATTACATCATATTTTCTTTTACTGGCCGAAGGAATGACAAAAAGCTATCTGGAAAGCCCTGCACGAAATTTCAACTTTATGATTTCAAATCCTTACGACTTCATCGGATTATCATCCCTTTTTGGAAATCACTACTATTTTTCAACCACTGCACTCACTAGCTCATTGGTCTATCTTATTGACAAACAATTATTCATACAGTTGCTAACTCAAAACCCATCATTCAATATTGCCATTATGAAATGGTATTGCAACAGCTATAAGATTGTGTTCAATAAACTCAACTGTATTGCCAACAAACAAGCCATAGGCAGAATGGCTGATACTATCTTGTATTTATGTCAGGAAGTTTTTTTCAGTAATATTATTCCTTCCACAATCACACGAAAAGATATTGCATCACTTGCAGGAATATCAACCGAAAATGCCGTAAGGATTCTATCTGATTTTAAAAATGACGGAATTATTACAGTAGTTTCAAGCCAAATAGAGGTGAATAAAATTGAAATTCTGAAAACATTGAGTTTTGCAGGATAATTAATCGGACAAAGGTTTCACAATCACTCCCTCATTTTTTCTGCCGTCAAGTTTCACCTTAAAAGCATTATTGAAACGAACATGCCTTACAAATTCATCCTCAAAGAAAGCAGGTTGATTATTTAAAAAATCAACATCCCAACTTCCTTCCCCTGCGAAGGGGTTGATAGTGAAATAACCAACTCCCAATGAAGTCAGATTCTGAAAAAAGTGAGTTCCCTGACTTGGGTCAATCTGAAACTTATCCAATGCAGATTCAATAATGACACGTGCAGCTGAAATCTGACCCCACTTAACAGGTATGCCAAGCCAGGGGTCGCTTGAACCCCATCTACCAAAACCTATGAGAATATAATTTTTGTTCTCTTTTGCCAGCATGCCATTTACCTTTTCAATACTATAAGCTATTTCTGCAGACTTTGCAGGATTAAATACATCAGGTTTCAAATAAACAACATCATACAATTCATTAATCTCTCCATTTCCAAGTGCAGCAGGACTATATGCCAGAATTTCTTCATTTTTGTAATCCCCAAGTTCAATAGTAATCAACTCCTTATTACTAACAATTGGCCTTATTTGCAACAAATGAAAAAATATCGGTGAATATTTAGGAACATCAAGACTTAAAGCAAATTCAATTTCCACAGGATTTCCCATCTCTTTTTCGCCTGCTTCCAGGATTGAACTAACCATTTCTGCAAGAGGCATCATATCATGTTGTAAGATTCTGGAAAAAGTGACGACAGGAATACCCCCATCCACTTTGCCGTCCTTGATGACATTGTCACGCATATCATACCATGAAGCAACTTTAGACAATGTACCATCATTTGCAGCTTCTTTAATACTTAACTTGTGCAGATTAATACTATCGTCAGTACTTGGAATAAAACTCTGAGGCTCCAGGTCGAGTGAAAAAAACACCTTTTGTGTATCACGCATAGCCATTTCAGGTGAAGAAAGCTGAATAATTTTTTTGGGATGCTTTGGAGAAAACCTTAATGACATGCCCCCGTCAACAATATACTTCCCAAGACCAAATGCAATGTTACAAATACCATCTTCGGCTTTTTCACTACCAACAGGATAAAAATTAAGAGAACGAGCAACACCGGATATTGTTGGATAAAACCGATTTCCATATTGATTACCCACTACTTCCTGAAGCACAACAGCCATCTTTTCTTCATCAATCACATTGGAAGTGCTGCTCATATATGATTTACTTTCCTTAAAATACACTGAGGCATAAACACTTTTTATTGCATTGCTTAATAAATCAATCATCAATCTGTCATCATTCACAATGCGGGGAATCATATATGTTGAATAAATGCCGGCAAATGGCTGATAATAGGAATCCTCGAGCAAACTTGAAGACCTTATGGCCAGGGGGTTTTGAATTACACCAAGAAAAGAAAACAAATCCTCATGAATTCGGTATGGCAAACGTGAATTTATGAAGGCCTTGAGGATATCATCATCTGATACCTCTGAATTGGCAAAACGATATAACTCATTTGATTCAATAAACTCATCAAAAACGTCTGTGGCAATAACAACGGTTCTGGGAATATTTACAATAATACCCGGAAATTTATAAATGATATCATTGCGTTTGATCATGGAATTTAAAAAAGCAAGTCCTCTGGCTTTGCCTCCTAGTGAGCCCTGTCCTATTCTGGAAAAAATCAGGTATTTATTGAATCTGTCCCTTTCAAAATCAGCAATAACACCTCTGGATCTGTGGTATCTGTACTTTGCAATACTGTCAAACAAAAATCTTCTCACCTCATCAATATCCTGAAAATCATCGGCATGAATCTGTCTAAACAAAGACGCCAGAGAAAACAACGCCCTGGCTCTGAGCCACTTGGAAAAATGGTCGTGTTGAATATGGTACAAAAGTGTATCGTCAGGAACTTCGAAAATTCGTTGCTGCAATTCCTGAAGGTCTTTTGCTCTTATAACTTCCTTTTTATCTTCAGGATTTATAAATATAAAATCACCAAATGCAAGAAACTCATTAATGAAGTTTTTCAGCTCAACTAACAGGGTTTTTGAATATTTGTGTATAAAACTCACTCTGCATTTTTTTGCAATTTCTGAATTTTTCAAATCAGAAGACTGCAAAAGAAAAGGCATATGTATGTCATCTTTTTTCACCATTTGACATAGTTTGTATCCAGCCATGGGGTCTTTTACTCCTTGGTTGGAGAAACTCATGTCAGATATAACACCCAAAAGGTTTTCTTTATACTTTTTGTATAAATACATTGCTTCTTCGAGATTTGTGGCAAGCAAAATTTTTGGACGCCCCCGTAGTCTAAGCATTTGCTGGTGTTCGTTTAACCCTTCAGTCATAAATTCTTTTGACTGCAAAAAGACAATCTTATAAATAGATGGCAAATAACTGGAGTAATATCTAACAGAATCTTCAACAAGCAAAACAGCCTGAACACCAATCTGATGAATATCATACTCGGCATTCATTTTATCTTCAATAAGCTTAATAATCGCTACAAGTATACTGGAATTTCCGAGCCAGCAGAACACATAGTCAATAAAATCATGTTCCTCAATTTTAAATTTTGTAGTTACTTCTCTGGAAAAAGGAGTGAGAACAACCAACGGAATAGAGGGATATTTAATCTTAATATCATAAGCCAGTTCAACCGGATTCACTTCAGCCAGATTAAGCATTGTGATTACCAGATCAATTTTTTCTTCACGCAGGTAGGAGTATGCTTCTTCCGGAGTTGATGCCTGGAAAAAAATTGGAGGATACCGCAGGTTCAGAGCGACATATTCATTAAACACCTGTTCATTGATTCTTCCGTCCTCTTCAAGTATAAAGGCATCATAATTACTACAGATAAGCAACACATGTCTTATGCGTTTCTGCATCAGATTATCAAAAGAAGTATCTGAAAAAAAGAAATTTGTCAGGTCAAGTTTATTCTCCATAGTTGAATCTGAAAAATTGCTCAAATTTAAAACTTTTTGAGCAATTAAAGCAACTATTTGAGTGAAACAACAGTAATCCTTTTTTTGCCATCCATCCGTATTGGAACAGGAGAAGAGAATCTCACATGTCTGAACCAGGTTGTTTCTTCCACAAGTTCCTGTTCATTAAGAATATCCCATGCAATAAAACTTCGGTAGGCTGTGTGTTGCACAGAACAATAACCTACATTCATGCTTGTTACATTATGAAAAAAGTGAGATCCCATTGAAGCATCAAGAGGAAAATCCTCAAGACTGGTTTCAACAATTAATTTGGCATTGCTTATCTGTGGCCAGTTAACAGGAATGCCAATAAATCTGTCACGTGTCCCCCATCTTCCAGGTCCAATAAGAATATATTTCTTTCCGGCATCCATCATTTTTTTATTCAACATGTCAATTTCATCTGCCATTTCCATTGTTTTTGTTTTGTCAAAAACATCCTTCTTGATAAAGATAACATCATCAATACTATCAATTTTTCCATTACCCATACTTTTTTCAGCATACAATAACATCTCTTCTTTTTTCAGTTTTGATGTATCAATCTCATAATCTTCATTTGAACCCAGGAGCGGTTTGATTTGCAGCAAATAAAAAGAAGCTTTTAAATCCTTATCTCTATTGATATCAACTGCAAATTCAATTTCAACAGGAGCACCCATGGCTTCTTCCACAATCTGCAATATCATTTCAATGGTTTTTGCCAATGGTATATAATTGTATTTCAATATATTACTAAAGTTCAGCACGCGGGGTCCTTCTTTTGTAATACCCGGACTTAGTGTTCCTGATTCCATATCAAATACCGAAGCAAGGTGGCGGAGATTTCCATGCTTTTCTGCTTCATAGATATCCAGTTTTGCGAGAGACGCCATTTCTCCATCCAACAAATCAAAATCATGTTTATTCAAGTCCATGGCAAGAAAATCAACCTGACTGTTTTTGTATAAGTCCTTCGAATTGATAATTTCTGTTGTGGGGTACTGAGGCGAAAATCTGTATGCCTTGTCTCCTTCAACAACATATTTTCCAAGCCCCAGAGCAAGTACAGCAAATCCTTCTTCCGGGCGCATGTGCGCGAAAGGATAATAATTATATGACTGTGCCACACCACTGATATGAGGATAAAAATAATTTTCAAACTTATTTCCCACTACTTCCTGCAGAACCACAGCCATCTTTTCCTGCTCAATTTTATAGTTGACAGCCTTTATGTACCCTTTTGCTGTTGATGAAAACACTGAGGCAAAAACAAGTTTAATGGCATCAGACAGTTGTTTGAAACGTGTTTCAAAAGAAGGACTGGAATTTGATATTAAATATGTTTCAAATATGCCTGCAAAAGGTTGTCTTATTGAGTCCTCAAAAAGTCCACTTGATCTCACAGCAATGGGTTTATTGATAAGCTTCAGAAAGCGTTTTAGTCTTTTCACAAGGCCTTCGTTCAGTGAAGCATTGAGAAAAGCTCTTTTTATCACTTCATAATCATCTTCATGCATCACCACATCAACCAACTGATTTTTTTCCATAAAAAAATCAAACTCATCGGTACCGATAAAACAAGTTTTTGGTGTTCTGAGATTGATATTTGGAATAATCTTGCTTAAATCAAAAGAATAGAGCAAAGTGTTTATAAAAGCAAGACCTCTCCCCTTTCCACCAACTGATCCTCCGGCCATACTTAAAATATTTCCTTCCTCAAGCTGTTCAACATCATCAAAAGGAAGAATCTTTCCTTTCTCCTGTTCATTTCTATGAGTTTTGATAATTTTCAACAGGTATTCACGAATTTCTTCAGCTGATACAAAATCTGATACTTTTTTGGGACCAAGAATTTTTGCAACATGAATTTCACCTCTAGCCATGAGCCATAATGAAAAATGGTTCCGTTTGGCATGATAAAGCAGTGAATCATCGGGAATATTTTTCAGGTGAGATTCAAATTCTTTCAGTGATCTTGCAACTGCCAGCTCACGCCCATCAGGACTTCGATACACAAAATGCCCAAATCCCAGATAGTGCCGGATGAAACTCATGATATCAGCAGAAAGCGTTTCACTGTTTTTATCAATGAATGTGGTTTTTAACTCATAGGCCCTTGTAGCATTTTGAACTTCTGATGATTGAATAATCACTGGCAATTCACTATTATCCTTTCTCACCTTTTCAACAAGTTCGAAACCTGCAGTTTCATCAAGAACTCCACCTTTTAAAAACTTAACATCAGAAATCAAACATAGCATAAATTCGCTATAGCGCGAATACAAATCAATTGCCTCTTCAAAACTGGCCACATGAAGAATCTTTGGACGACCTCTTAGTTTCAATACTTTATACAAACCGTCTGTGCTCACATCATCAATAATATCTCTGGTTTGTTCCAATACAATATTATATAAAAGGGGAAGATAACGACTGTAATAATGAGGATCATCCTCAACAACCAATATTACACGTACAAGCCCAATCTTTGTATCATTTTCAGCATTCACCATATCTTCAAGATGCTTGACCATGGCAAAAAACAGATTGGGCATCCCATTCCACACAAATATCTTGTCAAAAAAAGGCAATTCGTTTTCTGAAAGGGCAAACTCATCTTCAACATCAGTATTCAAAAGAAAGAAAATCGGAATATATGGATACTCGCTTTTTATCTCCTTAGATAAAACCTTTGGAGTTTTTGTATCATTCCCTATCATATAAATAATCAGGTCGAAATGTTTTGATCTGAGTTTGTCTGATACCTCCTGTGGAGTTGAAACTGCAGTAATTCTAGGTAAAGATGAAAGATTCAACTGCTGATATTCTCCAAGCACATGTTCGGCAATATGACCTTCTTTCTCCAAACTGTATGCATCATATAAAGTGGATATCAGCAATATTTCTTTTACTTTAAATGGCATCAAATCATGAAACACATCTCTGTTAAAATTGAGCTTTGCCCAGTATTTTTGCAACAGAAACATATTGTCCTTATTATCTGTGCTTTGTGCTAAATCTTTCACCTTCTCTTCTTCTTCAAGAACTTTTGAAAAAGTTTGCTTTGCCTTCTGACTGTTAATATACCCAATAATCAGAGATGATAAGTTACTGAGCAAATCTTCTTCTTCTTTTAAAAAAGTACCAGTATCTGCTTGTGGAAACTCTTTTGTATAAAACACTTCAATAACGCCCTGATAATTATCAATAGTTTTAAAACCTTTACTTAGCTTCCATTTGGTTTCATGAAACAAATGTGTTTTGTATTCATTCTCCATATAACGAATGCGCGCAACTGTATGCTCGGGAAATTGCATTGCATTTGGCAGTATAAGGCAAATATTATGAAGGGTTTCATCAATTGACTTATTTTCGCGTATAATTGCTGTCGTCTTGTTGATGGCATTGAGCTCCTTGAGTCGCTCACGACTTTCATGCAATAACTTTTCAATATCATGATGAGATTCCATAGGAAAGTATTTTTTTTTGTCATTGTAAAGATAATCAATTCAACATTCAAACATCAATAATTTAAATAAAAAAAAAAAAAAATCCGTAGTTGACTTTAAGTATATCCGTATTTCACTTAATATATTCAGTGAAACACTCAGAGACTAGCTCATGAATATACATATTTTTCTGATTATGGTATTGATTTTTTACATAAAACAACAGTCAAAAAAAAAAATTACTCTAATATTGTCTTAAATCTAAATTTTAAAAAATATGTCAATACAAGAAAAAGTAAATGAATTTATGGCAAGAGTTATTGCCAGAAATGCAGGTGAGGTTGAGTTTCACCAGGCAGTTCACGAAGTGGCAGAATCACTGATGCCCTTTATTGAAGAAAACCCCAAATATCAAGGTATTCTTGACCGCATGGTTGAGCCTGAACGCGTCATCATGTTCAGAGTAGCATGGCTTGACGACAAAGGGGAAGCTCAGGTAAACCGTGGTTTCAGAATTGAGATGAACTCAGCAATTGGTCCTTACAAAGGTGGTTTGCGTTTTCACCCTACAGTGAATCTTGGTATTTTGAAATTTCTTGCTTTTGAGCAGGTATTTAAAAACAGTTTGACCACTTTACCTATGGGTGGTGGCAAGGGCGGATCAGATTTCGACCCCAAGGGAAAAAGTGACAATGAAGTAATGAAATTTTGTCAATCATTCATGACAGAGCTGACACGTCACATTGGTCCTGACACAGACGTTCCTGCCGGAGATATCGGTGTAGGTGGCCGTGAAATTGGTTATATGTTTGGACAATACAAAAGAATTAAAAATGAATTTACAGGTGTTTTCACAGGTAAAGGCATTGGCTGGGGCGGTAGCCTTATTCGTCCGGAAGCAACTGGCTACGGACAGGTTTACTTTGCAAAAGAAATGCTTGCTACCCGTGGCGATAGCTTCCAGGGAAAAACTGTTGTTGTATCAGGTTCAGGAAATGTTGCTCAGTTTGCAACTCAGAAAGCAACTGAATTTGGCGGAAAAGTTGTTACACTTTCAGACAGCAACGGCTATATCTATGATCCTGCTGGCATTGATGCTGAAAAACTTGAATACGTTATGTGGCTGAAAAACGTGAAAAGAGGCCGTATTTCAGAATATGCAGAAAAATATAACTGTGAGTATGTTGATGGTAAAACCCCATGGGGTGTTAAATGTGAAATTGCACTTCCTTCAGCAACACAAAATGAACTCAACGGTGAAGATGCAAAAGTTCTTATTGCAAACGGATGCTACTGTGTATCAGAAGGAGCCAACATGCCATCAACTCCCGATGCAGTTGAGTATTTCCTTGAAAAAGGAATCCTCTACGGCCCCGGAAAAGCTGCAAACGCAGGTGGTGTTGCCACATCAGGACTTGAGATGACACAAAACAGCATGCGTTTGAACTGGACACGCGAAGAAGTGGACACCAGACTGCAAATGATTATGAAAGCAATTCACGAAACCTGTGTAAAATACGGTACCGAAAGCAATGGTTACATCAACTATGTGAAAGGATCAAACATTGGTGGTTTTGTGAAAGTTGCCGATGCTATGATTGCACAGGGAATACTTTAAGACTATCCCTGTTTAACCAATTTTTTTTCTATCCCCGAAAGGCTGCTTATTGCAGCCTTTTTTTTCTTTGTGTGTGTAATTTGGTATTGTTGAAAGATAATTGGACTAACGGATTGGCGCTTTGCGCAGTGACGGATTTTCCCGAAGGAACTCCTTCGGAGCGGAGCACAAGACTATCAACCAAGCACGAACTTTGATAGCGCTGCATTGAGCTTGTCGAAATGAAGCACAAAGCTTGATTTAACCATTGAACCGCCACTTTCTTGCAGGTGCTTTTGGGTGCTTGTCATTACAATACAAATTTCTTCAGGTGTCGCATTACTTCTCTTTCAAGCTGCTCAAAATCGGGTAAATTATGAATCTGGCTTGCCATTGATTTTTGCCAACGTCCTTTATATTGGGGCAATCGCTGATTCAATTTTTCATGAAATTCATTCGGATTAATTTCTTTATTTTCACATTTCGTTTTGAATTCATTTACGTAAAAATCAATATCCATTCCATGAATTTCCAATAAGTACCAAATGTCATAAAAATCGCGAGGCTGCATTCTTTGCATCACAGATCGTAATTTTTCAACCAAAATTTCTTCCAGTGAATAGCAAAGTAGCTGATGAGACTTTTGATCAGTATAGGGAAGAAATAAATCTTTTGAAATTATCTCAAAAACCAGTTTTTCATTTCTTGATATGTCAATTTTCACTTTTTTGTTTTTGCCTTGTCCGCCAAGGGGACCGATATAGCTGATATAAAAATTGATTCCGCCATCTTCATGTTCATTGTCATCAATTATTTCCAAAGGGATATTCGCTTCTTCCCGAACGTATTTAAAAAATTCTCTGAACCATTCAAAAATTTGCTCATTGGAGATTTCATCACTCATTAATGTAAAATCTAAATCTTCAGAAAATCGATAATCTTCAAAGTAAACTTTTTTGAGTACTGTACCTCCTTTGAATACAATACTTTTTGCAAGTTCGTTATGTTGTGCAATGCCTTGAAGAATCCAGGAAAGGATATAATCATTTTCAATTTGCTGATCCCTCACGATCGCATCACGGGCTTTGTTTTGTATTTCTCCGGGCTTTATCATGTGAAAATAGCAGATTTAATAGTTTCCAATTCCAAATTTTGTTGAATACCCCAACGGCTTAATCGTTTGCCTTGACTGGGTAATTCCGTATCCAAAAGGACATAAGAGTTTGTTTTCTTTTCTTGAAGCTTTTCGATTATGAATGAGTTGATTTCCAGTAATTCCAATAAAAAACCAAGTCTTTTAATTACTGCCTGAGAGTTAAACTTTATTGCGTAATCAAATAGCTGATTGTATTTTATCTTGTCTTTCGACATATAAATTGCTTTTGCTACTTCTACAATACCGCCAGCATATTCCGGTTTAAACAAACAGTCAATGAATGTTTTTTCCAAATCAGAGCACAACACTTTATTGAAGCTGTCAATCCAGATTTTCTTTGCTCCGAAAAAGTGTTTCTTGTTATGGTAGACAAATTGAAAAGAAACACCCTTAATCTCGATCTGAGAAGGGCGTAGCTGCTTTGCTACAACTATTTGTTCTTTCAAAGAAGGTTGAGTAATTAGGTTATGGATTTGTAATGCAGAATAATAACCAATGTAATGCTGTGTGGATTTTGTTAAAGGCTCAGCCAACAAATGCCAGTCAGGCATGAAAGTGTCAGAGTCTTGCTCGTAAGGTATTAAATAGTACAGACCTTTCTTCAGTCGCATTAATAAACCACGCCTAACCATGTCACTAAGCAGTTCTTTCAATGCACTGTCACTGGAATTAGGGAGTGCCTTTTTTGCTTCATCATTGTCAAAGCAATACTGTTGGATTTTGTTGAAATAATTCAAAATCTCACCAGATTGTGTAGAAATGTTTTTATTTTTCATAGTAATTATGTCAGCTATAACCTGACTGCAATGATACAATATATACTTATAACTTTCACTACTTATGATGAAAAATTTAACTTTTATTAACTTCCCAGCCTTTCACTCACCCTTTTCAAAGCAAAAATAAGCAAAGTTTTAAAATTCAACTGAAAAAAATGTTGAATATATCGAAAGAAGTTTGAATTATGTGCTCGCTAAGCCCAAACGAGTTGTAAATATTTTATATCTAATATTTTTTTACACTGAGTAAGCGAAGCGCATCGCTCCATAGGAGTCCCGATCCCATCGGGACAAGTCGGGAAAGTGCTATTTTAATTTTTCTATCACCCGCATCTATCACCTGACACAGTAATAGTAGGCACAGGCGCGGGGCTGGAGAGATGCGAAATGGATGGACTACTTTGCTCCGGAATAATCAATAAGGTTTTTGCGCTTTGCGCAGTGACGGATTTTCCCATAGACTCCTTTGGAGCGGAACGTTGCCCTGCCTTTCCTGACTTGCCGGGATCACCCCACAATTGTACTAAACGGCTGTTAGTGGTTCGTTGTTGTTTACAACCTATTTTAGTTTTCTTATTGCTTTACTTTCAAGTAATGATTTCATTTGGGTTATAGCAACTTTGTTCAGTTCGACAAGTCGCTCATTTTGTGATAGTCCCTGTCGGATAAGCAAGGAGTTTATACTTTCCATATTACTTAATACGACCAATTGTTCTAATGTAGCATAATCTCTTAGGTTTCCTTTTTGATTTGGGTTGTTTTCTCTCCATTCCTTTGCTGTTATGCCAAAAAGTGCAACGTTTAGCAAGTCAGCTTCGTTGGCATAGACAAAACTTGCCTGTTGTTTGGTAATTTCTCTTGGAATAAGGGTTTCCTTGATGGCATCTGTATGAATATGGTAGTTTACTTTGGCAAGAGTTCGCTGTAAGCTCCATTCCAATTTCAGTCGATTATTTTCATCGTCTTTTAGGCGCTGAAACTCATTGACCAGATAAATTTGAAACTCTGGACTTAGCCACATTGCAAAATGAAAAGCAATATCTTTGTTGGCATAGGTTCCACCATAACGTCCAGCTTTTACAAGCATACCAATTGCATTTGTTCGTTCAATCCATTGACCAACAGACATTATGAACCTATTCACGCCTGCTTCTTGAGTAATTACCCCGAATTCGGGGTAATTAAAATTTGGGTTGTTGATTTTTTCCCAAACCCCAATATATTCCAATGTGTTTTTGTTGGTAACCCATTTGCCGATTAACCCACTTCCTTCATGAAAAGAAGCTGTCATATCCGTCAAACTTATATAGTCAGTTTCATTTTGGTTGATTATCGTTATGGGTGATTCGTTTACGTTTAGTTTTCTGCTTTTTGTCATTTTATATTTAGCTAAGCTACAAAGTTACAAAAGAAATTTTTTTGGTATGATTTAATCTTGCTTGGTTTTTATTCGTCTTAAATTTAGATGGAGTGTTGATTTACAAAGACTTTCAATGCATTTATTTATCCCCAAACACCTAAAAAAGTGCACATATAAAGCCAAATTAGAATATATTGAATATCTTTTCGCACTATTTAGGCGCATAAATTTTTACAAAAAAAACTTTTCAATTTCAACTGAATAAAATGTTGAATATATCGAAGGAAGTTTGAATTATGTGCTTGCTAAGCCCAAACGAGTTGTAAATATTTTATATCTAATATTTTATATTTTAATTTTTCTATCACTCGCATCTATCACCTGACACAGTAATAGTAGGCACAGGCGCGGGGCTGTCTGCCAACCCCGATAGACAAAGCTGACAAAAACTCACTGAACGGACGTAGCGAGAGAGCAAAGATTATGATTTCTTTAGCATATTGAATCTCCAAAAAAAAAAGAACACTTTGAAAAAACTTTGTACTTTTATACAATCAAATGCGATAAATCCATCCAGAAAACATGAAACTTGCAGTAATTTCAGACATTCACGAAGACTTGAACAATCTTACCAAAGCTCTGCGCATGATTGAAAAAGCAGGTTGTGATGAAATTGCATGTCTTGGAGATATTACAGGTTTCAGTATTCCATTCTACAAATATCATAATACCAGAAATGCCAATGAGTGTATCAGACTGATAGCAGAAAATGCAAAATATGTGGTTGCAGGTAATCACGATCATTATGCTATACGTAAACTGCCGCAACATATTCCGGGATTTAATCTGCCTGACAACTGGTATGCTCTCCCTTTTGAGAAACGAAAAGAAATTTCAAAAGGACAATTGTGGCTGTATGAAGAAAACGAACTTTCTGCACTGTTGAATGACAAGTCTTCACAATGGCTGTCCCAACTTCCGGAAAAAATTTGCATACAGGCAGGTGAATTTCAAATTCTTTTTTCTCATTTTCTGTATCCTGACATTACAGGTATTACAACAAAATTTCTTACCAACATCAGGAATTTTCAACCTCATCGTGAGTTTATGAAATCATTGAAAGTTGATTTGTCACTTTTTGGTCATACGCATCAAGCAGGTTTATTAGTTGTACGAAATATTGTAACCGAATTAGAAACAACAAAAAAAGCAAGTTTGAATTCTACAACTGAAGGTATTGGAATTCCCGCCATTGCTTCTTCATCAGGATATTCAGGATTTGCAATTCTAAATACAATCAAAAAAAATATCACAACCAGGTCTATCAATTCAGTTTTTAAAATTTCATCTTAATAAATATGCAACCATCTTCTGGATTAATGTTTAAGTTTTTCTACAGAATAATTCTGCCTTCTCTACTGGCAATGTTATTGTTTGTGATGACATTGTTTTTTATTGTCATCCCTGTTTTTGAACAGGCCATGATGGACAGAAAAAGAGAAATGATAAAAGAACTAACCAATTCAGCTTCAAGTATTCTTGATAAATATTACAAAGATGAAACCGAAGGAATACTCACACGTGACGAAGCCCAGCAAACTGCCATTTCAAGAATTCAGTATCTGAGATACGGAGAAGAAAACAAGGATTATTTCTGGATTACAGATATGCAGCCGCGAATGATTATGCATCCTTATGTACCTGAGCTAAATGGAACTGACCTTACAGATTACGAAGACTCGCACGGAAAAAAAATGTTTGTTGAATTTGTAGATGCAGTGAAAGACGATGGGCAGGGATTTGTGGAGTATATGTGGCAATGGAAAGACGATTCAACACATGTGGTTTCAAAATTATCTTATGTGAAAAAATTTGAACCCTGGGGCTGGATTATTGGAACAGGAATTTATATTGAAGATGTGAGGCGTGAAATTTCGGCTTTGTCATCGCGACTGTTGCAAATTAGTTTGATTATTGTAGCTATCGTGGCTTTGCTACTCACTTTTATTTCTCTTCAGTCACTGAAAATTGAAAAACGACGTCAACTTGCTGAAACCAACCTGAAACAATCAAGAGAAAAATATCGCTCGCTGGTAGACGCATCAACTGAGGGACTTATCATGATAAGTGACAACGAAATAATATTTGCCAACAGTATATTTCTTAATCTGGCTGGTCTGGATTCAAACGAAATCTCACAAATGAAATGGCAAAACATTTTTACATTACCAGATGAACTGAAGCAAAAACTGGAACAAGGGGAAGATGATGTTGAAACCGCTCCGTTTGAAACTGATATTTTTCTTCCGGGCAATCGTAAAGCAGAAGTTCTGGTCAACATATCTCCAATAATATTTTACGGAAACAAGGCGGTTATCTTTTCAATCAAAGATATCAGCTCAGATAATCAGATTAAAAAAGAACTGCATGAAAGTCGTGAGCGTTTTAAAACCCTCATGGATAAACTGAATGTTGGAATTTTCAGGACAACCATGGATGCAAGAGGCCGGTTTGTTGAGGCTAATCAAACTGCAATCAGGCTTATGGGATATGAGAATAACGAACAATTGAAAGACAAATATATTCTTGATTATTTTGCAGATTCAGAAGACAGAAAAAACTTCAGAAAAAAGCTACTTGAAAGCGGTTTTATTAAGAATCAGGTTGTAAAACTGAGAAATACAGACGGGAGTATCAAAAATATGCTTGTCTCACTGGCAGTGATTACAGATGAAAGCGGACAGGCAGCATTCTGTGATGGAACAATAGAACCCATGACTTCAAAATCATTAAACAATAATGACACATATAAATTAATTGACATTACCGACTTCAGGGCAATTATCAGTTCGATCAGTGTTAACACATTTGCAAAAAAAATACATAAAATAAAAACAACCCAATCTGTTTCAGAAGCTATGGCTCTTATGCAAGAGCTGAATGAGCCTGTGTTTTTTGTTTGTGATAATGATAATAATATTTTAGGATATGTTTCAAATGCGGAAATTGTTTTGGGATTGAGTGATGATAATGCTGATTTTCAATCACCCGTTTTTCAGTTCATGAGATCTCCCATAATTTCGGTACATGAAAACACTTCTGTGCTTAAAGCAAAATCAATATTTTCAAAAAAACAAACAGCTGTTATTACCATTAAAGACAGCTCCAACAATCTCACAGGTTATATTCAGGCACCCGACCTTAACACAATTGATGAACTGAGGATGAGTGAACTTTTTGAATATATAGATAGTGCATCCAGCATAGAAACACTTACACTATTAAGAAAAGAGTTTATAGACCTCATATCGAAACTAGCAATAAACAGAATTCCGTCAAATATCATTCTGCAACTGCTGTCAGAGGTCTTTGACACAATAACATCCAGATTGTTTCAAATTTCATTGAATGAATTTGGAGCACCTCCTGTTGATTTTGCATTTATTGTTATGGGAAGTGAGGGCAGACAGGAGCAAACACTAAAAACAGATCAGGATAATGCCATTATTTATGCGGACAATGCTGAAAACAAAGAAGTAGCTGCTGATTATTTTTTAAAACTTGGCACATGGATATGTGAGTCTCTTAATGCTATAGGTTATGACCTCTGCAAAGGAGATAACATGGCAATGAACCCAAAGTGGAACAAACCTTTAAGCATTTGGAAAGATTATTTCCATACATGGATAAACAATGGGCAACCTCAGGATTTGCTTGACATCAACATATTCTTTGATTTCAGATTAAGTTTTGGATCTCATAAAATCACCGATGAGCTTGAAGATCATATCATTCATAGCAGTAAAACCAATCCCGCTTTTTTGCATCATATGGCAAAAAACGCCATGCTTTATAAGCCATCAGTCAATATGTTTGGAAATATTGTTGTTGAATCATCGGGCGCACCAGCAGACACAATCCGAATTAAAGACAACATTTCTGCAATTGTTAGTTTTGTCAGGATTTATGCTTTAAAAAATGCAATTACTCAAAAACAAACAGTTTTCAGAATTGAACAACTATTAACGCAAGGGGTGATAAGTGATTCTGAAAGAAAAAATCTATTGAGGATTTTTGATTATCTCACTTCATTAAGAATACAACATCAGGCATCATTAATTCTGGAAAACAACAAACCAGATAATTATATTAATGTCAAACTATTATCAGACATTGACCAGACGACATTCAAAAAATCACTCTCTGTTATCAACGATGTCCTAAGCCGTCTAACCATTGATTTTAATCTGAATTAATAATTCATTATCACTACTGACCAATTAATTAAATTCTACCCCTTAGAAGTTACTGATAATATTGACTTTTCGGAATATTTTAAGTGTATAGGTGCAGATTTCTTAACACCACCATCAAGATCCATCACATCCCATCACATTGTGATATAAAAAACTGCAATAATTTTGGGGGTGAGCAGTTATTAATCCTTTATTCTGTCTTTGGGAAAAAGCTTTCTTATTATACCCTGTTTTTTTTGTTCTTGTCCCAAAAGCACATTCAGGTTATTTTCAGCTGCCAGATTATCTGGCCAAAGATCCAGTGCAATAAAATATTGTTTGGCAGCATTATCATATTCCTGACGATGTCGGTAAATTATTCCTAAATTTGTATAACTCACTGATAATCTGCGTGGTGTTTCATATTGCGCTTCAATAATTTGTCTGGTTCTTTTGCGAATAAACCTGTTAATATCCTGTCCTTTAAAAACAGGATCATCTGCTGGAAAAAAGGGAATGAGCATTTGAGAAATCTCTTCTTTTGACTTATTTCCCCATGTATCAATCCATTCAGAATAAATATCAATACTGGTTTGCACGTTATATTCGGCAAGTTGAAAAAGAGAGTCTCTTAATAGAGTATCTGACAGAGTTGAATCAAGAGCCATTGCAATATATGCTGCAGCTCTGTTGTTGTATATCACACCTACTTCGTAGGATTTTCTATAGTGATCAACTTCAGAATAAATGTCCTCAATAGAATCCATAAGCAGAAAAATTTCTTCATAATCTGAGTTTTCTGCAAGTGAGTTATATCTTTCGTATAGCTGGTGAGCAATAACAACACGTGGGTCAATAGACTTATTTTCAGAACTGTAATACCAGCGGGCTATTAATAAAGCCAAAACAACAAGAGTACTCATTGCAATAATAAGTACTCTTGTGTTTTTATTTTGTAAAATTTTCATTTGTTATTCATGCACCTGTTCAACAAGGAACTTGCGAATTTCAACAGGTGTTGGTTTAGTAAGTTTTGAAACAATAATATTTGTGATTATTGCCAGAGGAGCTCCAACCCATGCAAAGTACCATGCTCCAAGCCAGTAATCCATAAATTGATGGAAAGGCAATGTGGCACCAACCTTACCAGCAATAAAGTATGTAAGAGAAAGTATTGTAACCAAACTACCCACAATAAGACCTGCAACAGCACCTTGTCTGTTAGAACCACTCCACCAAATGCCAAGCAAAAACAAAGGAAATATGGTGCAGCCTGCCATAGAGAATGCTACAGCAACAAGTTCTGCAATGAGAGCTAGCTTAGCTAAAGCAATAACGGCAACAATAATACCCATAAGTATTGTTCCAAGTCTGGCAATAGTAAGTTGTCTTTTTGCAGTTGCTTCAGGATTGATTACTTTCACGTAAATATCATGAGAAAACGCAGAAGCACCTGTTACCAACAACCCTGATACCGTTGAAAATGCAGCAGAAACACCACCAGCTGCAAGCAACCCAACAATCAAAGGATTAATATTGCCCAACTGTGCTGTATAAACAACAATTGCATCTTTTGCAAGAGTGCCTACTTCAGGGTGTGCCGCTAAAATTTTTCCAAAAGCAGCATATACAGGGGCTGTCCAATAAAGAATACATATAAAGAAAAGTCCCCATACAACAGACCATCTGGCATCTCTTGAATTGGGAACAACATAAAAACGCTGAATAACATGAGGTAATCCTGCAGTACCAATCATCAGAGAAAACACGATTGCCATCCATTGAAAGTACGTTCCACCTGATGACAATGCCCATGGCATTGCATATTCAGGAGATGCCACAATGGCATATTGATTTCCGTAATGATTAAACAATTCTTTCGCCTCATTCACAGGAACACCAGTTACAATATCAGAAACAACTGAACCATAGCCAATTGGAGGCAATAACCAGAAATAATCAAATTTAAACAGCAATATAAATAAAGGGATTAAAAACGACACGATAATTACCACATATTGAATCTGCATATTTTTTGTAACTCCAAGCATCCCTGAAATCAATGTATACAGTAAAACAACACCTCCACCAATGAGGACAGCCCATGTATAGTCAATGCCTAAAATCCATTTAAACATTAAACCTATACCACCAAACTGACCTACACAATATGATATGGAAATTATGATGGCTACAACTGCAGCAGCAATTCTCAATGATTTGGAATAATATCTGTCACCAATAAAATCAGGAGCAGTATATTTTCCATATTTCCTGATTTGTCCGGCCATAAGAATCAGCAACAACACATATCCGCCTGTCCATCCAACCACATAAGCCAATCCATGATATCCAGCACCAAACATTAATGCAGCCATTCCCAAAAAACTGGCAGCACTCATCCAATTTGAAGCAATGGCCATCCCTGATCCAACCCGGGAAATACTCCTTCCTGCAGCATAATAATCGTTGGTATCTTTCGCCCTAAACACAATCCCAACCAAAACAAAAACCACAAGAATACAAATTAATATTATTGCAGGACCTACTTTAAATCCACCCTCCAGCTCAGTTGCCTTCGCAGCAGCATGAACCGAAAAAGTTGCAATAATCATGATTAATGAAAGTAATATCTTTTTCATATATGTTTCTTATTTAATATCAATAATTATGTTAATTGTTCTGCAGCACTTTTACGTTCCAATTTGTCTGTAATTGTGCAATATGTCCAGCACAAACCAACAAATAAAACCAGTAAAAAAACTGCTGAATAAAAATAGTGAAACGGAAATCCCAAAAATCGTGTATCTGTTAATACAGAACGATTGTGAATCAAATACAAAGGCATTCCCTTTTCTGTGATTGCCTTGTTTTCTTCAGTATAAACTTCGTACATTTCAGAACTGAGAGAAAATGGAATAACAAGCTTTCTGGCATCTGTTTCATCAATTTTTAACATCTCACATACTCTTTGCTCCAAAACACTTTTAGATTCAACATAGGCAGGATCCAATAATCCACTGCCTTCTACTCTCTGTTTTTCAAAACTTAAAATATCCTGATATAGTAATTCCTGTTCTTCTCCCGCCAATTGAAATAATGACCAGGTGAACCCATTGGAAAGTGCCGTTTGGTACTCAGGCTTAATATAAACCTTTCCCAACACATATAACAATGAATTTGCAAAATCTGTTAATTCTGCTTCATTTGCCGTTTCAGCCTTTACCTTATCCCATACAGACATAAAGGTATTATAAGCAGGCTCAGGAACTGGCTTTTCAATAGCTCTTAAAAGAATCTGAAAGCCAAAAACAGCTATGCCCCAAATGAGCACAAGCCATATTACCATATTCCTGTTCTTCAATGCACGGCGACTAACCGGCTTAAAAAAACTTACATGATAGTCGTTTTGATTTGTTTCCATATGTTAATAATTGATTAGTGCACAAAAGTAGAAAATTCAACAATTTTACAACATCATATAAAGTTGAAATATAACATTGTTCTTAATCAACTTTTTTTAACAAAATAATATATCTTTGCAAAAACAAAAATCCATGAAATTCTTTAAAGATGTTTGTTGTGAGCACTGTTACTTGAAATGTGAAATTTACAAAGCATTAATTGAGAGTGGTTGTGATTGTTCTGAGGTCAACCCACTCCATGTCTCATACAAAAGACATGAAACCATTTGCAAACAAGGAAAAGAAGTTACACATGCAATATATCTGGTGAGCGGAACTGCAAAATTATATATCGAGGGGCTCAACAATAGAAATATCATTTTATATATTATGAAGCCCAACAGTTATATCGGACTATTATCCTTTTTTGAAACTCCTTTGTACTCATATTCTGTAACAGCATTGGAGGACAGTGAAATTTGCATGATTGACCTCAACTATATTAAAAAACTGTATATTGAAAATCACGACTTTCTCATTTCTTTGAACAAAGCCTTTGGAAAATCTGTAGCCAGTATAATGAATAAGATCATCACACTTAATCAGAAAAACATTCGCGGAAGATTTGCTGACAGTTTGTTATATTTGTCAAAACTACACAATAATAACAGTTTCAATATGCTGTTGACAAGACGTGAACTGGGTGAGTTGTCTGCAATTTCAGAAGAAAACACTGTAAGATTACTCACAGAACTAAAACAAGAGGGAATTATTGGTGTTGAAGGAAAGCACATCACCATTCTTGATGAGCGGCTACTCAAAAAAATCAGTGAAGTTGGATAAGAATTCAAAAAGTTACAAAACTGAACTATTTCAATGTTGTTTTTGTCACGAAATTTGTCCGAATTTATATTTGAACTGAAGACCAAATTAACAAATTTCTCGCCAAAAACAAATCATAAAACACTATGGCTCAACGGGCTGAACCCCGTTGCTATTGCATAAGTTTGGCTTGGTTTTTTGCTTTGCAAATGTTTTATTTTGCTCAGAGCTAAAGCCCTTCGCCATTAACCATAAAGACTTGATAATCTACTATGTAAACAGTAACTCAAGCATTGTCACATTCTAATAAATTGGGTCTACCAATTTATCATTTATCAATTTATCACTATGTGACGATGTGACAATCTGACAAATTTAATGGCAAAATATTGATAATATGAATAAATTATATCTTAGAAAGCCCACACATAAATAAATGATGAATAATTCAGGGTTTAAAACCTTATTACCTTAATAACAACTTAAAACACAGCTAGTATTAACCTTATTAGCTTATTGAAGCTTGCTTTTTTTTATATCTGAAATAATTCACATGCTTCATTAAATAAACAGTAGAACCAATAAACTAAATACGAAAACTATTAGTGTTTACATCTGTTCTGCAAAAGACATTTTCGTGCTAATTCGTGTATTGTAGCTTAAAAATATGTGTGATGAACTACACCCAAAAATCTATTGCTTCAGAATTCGCTCGTACTCGCCATTGTTAAGAATTTCAACTGCTTTTTTAATTTCCTCATCAATATCAACTATCACCTCAAAATAGGACTGCTGTTCATATAAATTTCTTGCAATCAGAGCTACCAGCATATATCCCATAAAATCTCGTGTTTCATCTGAAATCTCTTGTCTTTCAATTTCCTGAAGTTCGGCATAATCCATCACTTCTTCAACAAGCTGATTTCTTAATGGAATATATGCAGTTTTAAAATCCTGTACATTATTATATTGTTTCTCAAGCAATTTTCTGTTTTTCTGCATATAATCAGCCATAAACTGATTGATGATATTCTTTCTTGCGATGTCCACATAGTAATCACTGAGTCTGGTTGTATCAAGGGGGATAAAAATGTCAGGCATTATTCCACCACCACCGTACACTTTTCTACCTGCAGGAGTAGTGTACATAAGAGAATCTGGAAAAGCTAATGAATCAATATTTACAAGCTCCCCGCTTTCTAATCTTTCATTCAATTCCATCATGTATTTCTTTTTATCATCATCATATGGTTTCTGAATGCAACGACCTGTTGGAGTATAGTATCTTGCTGTTGTCAGTCTCACGGCAGAACCATCGGGATATTCAAATGGTTTTTGAACCAATCCTTTTCCATATGATCTTCTCCCAATAACTACTCCCCTGTCCCAATCCTGAATTGCTCCGGCAACAATTTCGCTTGCTGATGCTGAACCCTGATCAATCAATACAACAAGACGACCTGTTTTGTAGCTGCCTTTTTGTGTTGAATAATATTTATCTCCACGCATATTCTCACCTTCTGTATACACAATCAATTTGTCCCGGTCAAAAAACTGATCTGATAAATCTATTGATGTTCTTAAAAAACCACCTGAATTATTTCTTAAATCAATAATCAAGTCTTTCATGTTCAATGCATTCAGTTTATTCATTGCTTCATTAAATTCATCCATGGTGGTTGATGAGAAACGATTGATTTTAATATAACCGATTGTTTCAGTTACCATATAAGAAGCATCTATACTGTAAATAGGAATTTTGTCACGTATAATTTCAAATGTCATAATTTTTTGAGAAGGAGGCCTGAGAACACCGATAATTACTTTTGTTCCTTTAGGTCCTCTGAGCTTTTCAGCCACACTGGAGTTGGTTACAACAGAGCCAACAAATTCCTCTCCATCAATCTCCACAAGTTTATCTCCTGCCATCACTCCCACTTCTTCAGAAGGGCCACCAGATATTGTTGAGATGACATGCACTGTGTCACGTACAATCTGAAACTGAATCCCAATACCCTCAAAACTGCCCTGCAAAGGCTCATTGGCACGTTTTACTTCCTCAGCATCCATATATACAGAATGAGGATCCAGATGTTCAAGCATTGATTTAATTCCAAACTCTACTACCTTCTCCATGTCAACCGAATCAACATAGGCTGTACGAAGCAATTGCATTGTTCTTAAAATCTTTTGTTCGGGAGTAAATGTATTTCCATTTTGTCCCATCAGGAAAACAACAAAAAGTCCTCCCAGTAAACTCAAAGCCAGTCGTTTTTTCATATTAGTATTACCATTTTAGATTGAACAAAGTTACATTTTTTCTGCCATTCACAAACTTTTGTTGTAATTTTGAAATGACTTTTCAACAACATACATTCATGAAAACAAGCCACATTATTACTATTTTCATGCCAGCTATAATAATGATTATGATTATATGGCTAACGTTTTTTGTTGATAATTATTTTTCATTATCCCTATATAAATTCGGATTGTATCCACTTTCATTCAAAGGTCTCACAGGCGTGCTGACAATGCCTCTGATTCATGGTGATATTGGTCACATCATTAACAATTCTGTTCCTCTTATTATTCTTATCACATTTTTATTCAACTTTTACACTCCTCATTTTAAACAGATTTTCTTTCTTATCTGGATAACTTCAGGTCTTTGGACATGGATGTTTGCACGGCCATCATATCACATTGGTGCCAGTGGCCTCATATACGGTCTTGCTGCTTTTATTTTTTTTGCAGGAATTATCATCAAAGAAAAAAAACACATTGCATTGTCACTGCTTGTAGTTTTTCTTTACGGAAGTATTGTATGGGGAATGTTCCCAATTAATTTCATGCAATCGTGGGAAGGACATCTGTCAGGTTTCCTTTCAGGAATGACATTTGCATATTTTTACAGAAAAGAACTGAAAGAAAAATATTTGCCACCTGATCCATATCCTGAAGAAGAAGATGATGATGATGATGATCCTTACTGGAAAACAGGAGCAGATGAGAATCCATAATTACAAATTCTTATTCTAAAAAACCAAAACATGAACAGCAAAATCATACTTATCACCGGCGCCACTTCAGGAATTGGACTGGCAGCAGCAAGAGAACTGGCAAAAACCGGAGCTACCCTTGTCATTCACGGACGTAATGAACAAAAATTGAACACAGTAAAAACTGAACTTGCAGCCATTTGCGGAGAAGACAAAATCAATGTATTGTTGGCCGACATGTCATCAATGGAGGATGTGAGAAAAATGGCTGACCAGTTTCACTCCATGCACAACAAACTGGATGTTTTGATAAATAACGCAGGCGGTGTAATGACAGGAAAAAGACAGGAAACAAAAGACGGAATGGAAATGACCTTTGCATTGAATGTTGCTTCTGTTTATCTGCTCACCGGCCTTCTGTTTGACAAATTAAGAAAAAGCGAATCAGCAAGAATTATCAATATTTCATCACTGGCTCACAAATTTGGGACAATTGATTTTACCAATCTGCAATCGGAGAAAAAATACTCCTCAGGACAAGCCTACGGCAATGCAAAATTGCAGGTGGTTTTGCTTACAGAAGAACTGCATGAGAGAATGCAGAAGGCAGGCATTGACAACATCAGTGTCAACGCCCTTCATCCAGGTGTTGTATCCACAAATTTTGCACTTGACAGTACAGGCTCTCCGTTTAAATTTTACTTTAAGTATTTTGGATTCCTGTTCATTTCTCCTGAAAAGGGAGCACGCACCACACTGCATCTTGCCACATCAGAAAAAGCAGAAGGAATCAGCGGAAAATATTTTAAAAAATGTAAGATCGCCCCAACAAAAAGAACCTACATCACCAAAGAAAACAAGCAAAAATTGTGGAAAACATGCGAAAAACTCACTTCGTTTCAATATCCTGATATTTCATAGGCACATAGAAATTCCATAGGTGAAGCTTCAACAGTTAATCCGTCTGTGCGAAAAACATGGAAATGGAATGTGCAGAGGCTGTCTAAAAAAATGCTTTTGCTATCACCATATTTATCCTGCAGATTACTAGGCTTTCATCAAATTCAAACCTTCATCCTTATAAATTTGTAATTTTGCATATTCAATCAAAAGTATGAAATCAAAATCAGCAAAAAGTATAAGTGGAATTTTTATAAAATTCATTCTGTTTTGTAACTCATTGTTTGCTCTTATGCTTGTGCTTGCACTGCTCTCTACAAAAGTAAATCCCGAAAAAAGTTCCATCCCTGCATTGCTGGGACTTGCCTACCCTATCCTTGTTTATATCAACGCTGCTTTTGTTATTCTATGGATACTTTTAAGAAGAAAATGGTTTCTCATTTCTCTTATTGCCATTGTTTCTGGTTTTTCCATGATTCCAAAATATTTTCAAATCAATTTTTCAGGAAACAGCATTCCGGAAAATACTGAAACATTCTCTATTGTTTCATACAACATCCAGTCTTTTAACACTTTCTATCATCATGAGTCTCAGGAATATCTTGACAGTTTGGCCACATTTCTCAAAGAACTCCAGCCTGATATTATTTGCTTTCAGGAATTTTACAACGACCTGGAAATGGAGGAGGACATTACTTCTTTTTTGGAACGCACTCTGGAACTACCGCATCAGCATATCAACAGTCGTCTCACACGTTGGGAAAGATATGAGTTTGGACTTGCCATATTTTCCAGATTTCCCATTATCAATTCAGGCAGAATTCTCAACGCCAACTATGAAGATGAGCTCTACACAACCAATTATGCCATTTTTTCAGACATTGTAATTTTTGAAGATACTTTCAGGGTTTACAATGTTCATCTTGAATCTATTAAAATCAGTGAAGAAGATGATTTATTTCCAATGCTAGACCAAGATTTACCTGGAAATATTGGAAATGAATCCAGGAAACTATTGTCCAAACTCAGGCTAGCATACGTTTTCCGTGCCAATCAGATTGAACCAATTCGCGAACATATGGACAATTCAATCTACCCAATTATACTTTGTGGAGATTTTAATGATACGCCTGCATCATGGGCATATGCGCGAATGACTGAAGGTCTGAACGATGGATTTGTAAAAGCCGGCAAAGGAACAGGCAAAACATACAACGGCAGATATCCTTCTTTCAGGATTGATTATATTCTTGCCCATCCAAAAGTTCGTTTTCACATTTACAAAACACCTCAGGTTGAATTCAGCGATCATTTTCCGGTATATTCAGTTTGCTCAGTGAACAAAAAAGAAAAATAAAGTCAATGTCATCAGAAAAATTTGTATTAAATTCTGATTTTCAGCCTACTGGCGATCAACCTGAAGCTATAGAACAGCTTGTGAAGGGAATACTGGCCGGAGAACAACACCAGGTGTTACTAGGAGTTACAGGTTCGGGGAAAACCTTTACCATTGCCAATGTGATTGAACAACTCCAGATACCAGCACTGGTCATCAGTCACAACAAAACCCTTGCAGCCCAACTTTATAGCGAATTTAAAGCATTTTTCCCAAAAAATGCAGTAGAATACTTCGTTTCCTATTACGACTATTATCAACCTGAAGCCTATCTTCCCTCTACCAATTTGTATATTGAAAAAGACCTTTCGGTGAATGAGGAAATTGAAAAATTCAGGCTCAGTGCCACCTCGTCTCTTTTGTCGGGGCGCAAGGATGTCATTGTTGTTTCATCTGTATCATGCATATATGGTATTGGTAATCCAAATGAATTTGCAAACCATATTCTTCAATTCACAGTAGGAGATAAAATCAAACGTGATGACATTCTTTATAAACTAGTTGAAATTCTTTACAGCAGAGCTGATCATGATCTGAAATATGGCACATTCCGTGTTAAAGGTGATATTATTGATGTTTTTCCCAGTTTTGGTGGTAACAAATACCGTATCTATATGTTTGGCAATCAGATTGAGATGATTGAGTCATATGATGCAATCAACAACCGTCTGATTGAAGAAAAATCATCTGTAATAATTTATCCTGCAAGTATTTTTATGACCAGCAATGAAGTTTTGAAACAAGTCACAGGAAAAATAAAAACAGATCTTGAGGAACAGGTTGAGTATCTGATAAGTGTGGGAAAGGATGAGGAATCGAAACGGCTATACGAACGGGTGACTTATGACATGGAAATGCTTGAAGAGCTTGGTTATTGCACTGGCATTGAAAACTACTCCAGATATTTTGACAAGAGAAAACCAGGTGAAAGGCCATATTGTCTGATTGATTATTTTCCTGAAAACTATCTGATGATTATTGACGAAAGCCATGCCACAGTTCCTCAAATTAGGGGCATGTACGGGGGTGACAGGTCAAGAAAACAAGTATTGGTAGATTATGGTTTTCGCCTGCCCGCCGCTATGGACAACAGGCCTCTGAAGTTTGATGAATTTGAAATGATTGCCGGTCAAACCATCTATGTGAGTGCCACTCCGGATAATTATGAACTTCAAAAAACAGAAGGTGTTTTTGTTGAACAGATTGTCAGACCAACTGGTCTTCCTGAGCCGGAAGTTTACATCCGCCCCATTGCCAATCAGGTTGACGATTTGCTGCATGAAATTAACATCAATATCAAACGGGATGAAAGAACACTGGTGACCACACTCACCAAGAAGATGGCCGAAGAGTTGTCAAAATATTTTTTCAATCTGAACATCAGGGCCAAATATATCCATGCTGATGTTGACACAGTTGAGCGTGTGGCCATTTTAGGGGAACTGAGAGATGGAACAATTGATGTACTGGTTGGTGTGAATCTTTTGCGTGAAGGACTTGATTTGCCTGAAGTATCATTGGTTGCCATTCTGGATGCAGATAAGGAAGGATTTCTCCGGTCAGAAAAAAGCCTCATACAAACAGCAGGACGTGCTGCAAGAAATATCAACAGCAGGGTTATTTTGTATGCTGACAAGATAACAGGTTCCATGCAGAGGATGATGGACGAAACAACCCGCAGAAGAATTAAACAGCTGGAGTACAATAAAAAGCACAATATTACACCATCGGGAATTGCCAAAAGATTCAAACAAACCATTTCACTGAAAGCACCTGAAAAGTCAGGAAAAGCAATCTATTTGCAGCAAGATGAGAATTACACATCAGTAGCAGCCGATCCCATCGTGGGCTATATGAATCAGAATCAACTAAAGAAACTCATTAAAGAAACTGAAAAAAGGATGAAAGAAGCTGCTAAGGAACTGGATTTTATCAAAGCAGCCATGTACAGGGATGAGATTGCGGAATTGAAGAAAATGATTAGTGACAAAATTTAATGCTTAATGGCTAAGTGATTGTATAATTTAATATTCAAGCCATTAATATAAGCGGTAACATTATTAGCTTTCCGTATTTTGTGCTTCGCCGATTCGGGAATAGCAGATGTAAACCTTTCAAATTCTTATTTCTTTTTATCCGAAAGTATTGAAAAAAGATCTTCAATAAGCTTTGGAAATTTCTGAATTCTTTTAATAAACTTTCCGAATCTGGTTTCCTTTTCTGCTTGAGCTGCTGCTTTGATGGGTGCAACATAAAGGCTTGCATTGATTTCAAAACCAACAAGAAGAACTGCTGAATTATAGTAGAGCCATAAAAAAAAGACAAGAATAACGCCAAGCACACCATACACTTTATTATAATTGGAAAAAAAATTGACAAAGAAATTAAATCCAAGCGAAATCAAAATAAAAAAGAAGCTTGAGAATACACTTCCAGGGCTAAAAAAACGAAATTTAATTTTGAAGGGTGTCCCAATTGTGTAAAAAAGAGATAACCAGGTGAGCATAATAAAAAAAAGCACCAGCCATCTTCCATATTGTAACAATGTAATCACAAAATCTGGTATTTCAATCCTGGATCCTGAAAACCACAATAAAAGTGATTTATTGAACGATACTACACCAATGGCAAGCATAATAATCAGAAAAAAAAGCAAAGTCAACACCAGAGAAACAAACTTCTTTTTCAGATACCCTCTTTTATCTTCCAGATGATGAGACTTGTTGAATGTTGTCAGAATGGAATTCATGTTTTGTATTGAATAAAAAAGAGACAGAAAAAACACAACTGACAAAAGGCCAAAACGGGGTTTATTAAGCAAATCAACAATGGTCGATTCAACAGCTTTAAATGTGTACACAGGCATAATATCCTGCAATGTTACTAAGAAAGCCTCCTGAAATCCGACAGCAGGGAAGTATGGCAAAAGTGTAACAAAAAAAATCAAAGCTGGAAAAAGCGACATAAATAGCTTAAATGCCAGTGAAGATGCTCTGATATTGATTGATTCATTTCTAAGTCCTGTAATAAAATAATAGAAAAAATCAAACAGACTGATTCTGACAGAACCTGAAATATAATGAGAACGGGAATACTCAACAACATGATCCCTGATTTTCAAAATTGTTCTTTCAAATTTTTTAAATCTTTTCTCTTTATTTTTCATGAACCGCAATTATACAACTTTAAGACTTAGGTCAAGACTTGAAATCTGATGAGTTAGTGCCCCCATGGAGATATAATCAACACCTGTTTCAGCATATTCTCTGATAGTTTTTTCGTTAATCATTCCTGAGGCTTCAGTTTCTATAAAACCATTCACCATCTTAACTGCAGTTTTCATTAATTGAGGGGTAAAATTATCAAACATCACTCTTTGTACTTTACCAAAATCAAGCACTTGTTGAAGTTCATCAAGATTTCTCACTTCAATTTCGACGGGAATATGCAACATCTTTTCATCCAGATAATCAAACACATTTATGAGTGCCGGCACAATTCCTCCTGCAAAATCCACATGATTGTCCTTAATCATTATCATATCAAATAGTCCAAACCTATGGTTATGCCCCCCACCAATTTTTACGGCCATCTTTTCAATCATCCTGAACTGAGGGGTGGTTTTGCGAGTATCAAGAAGCTTAACGGGTAAATCATCAATAATGTCAACCAAAGACCTTGTATAAGTTGCAATTCCGCTCATTCTCTGCATGAAATTTAACATCACGCGTTCAACAGAAAGTAAAGACCAAATTTTTCCTTCAATATAAAAAGCGATGTCTCCTGGTTTTACGCATTCTCCATCTTTCATTATCAGTTTGATAGAAATATCAGGATCATGATAATGCAAAACCTTCTGTGCTACTTCAATTCCTGCTATAACTCCTGATTGTTTCACCAAAAGTTTCATTTTTCCTCTTGCTTCGGGAGGAACTGTTGACATGGTAGAGTGGTCGCCGCTGCCTATGTCTTCTTCAAGCGACCTTCTAATAATTTCTTCTAACTGCATGAATTATTCAAACTTCAATATTGTCAGTTGATTTTTTCCTGAAATCTCTTTGATAAGGTAATATACCCTGAAATCGTCACCTTTGGTAGTTGTATAGGTCCCGATGGCAAATCTGGATTTTTCACCACCTGATTGTCCTTCGTTGATAATAGTAAATGATTTGGGAGGATATTTTGAAAAAAAGTTTTTCATTAATAACTCAGCCTGAGCTTTACTATATGAACCCTGAGCATCGGGTATGGAAAGTTCAATACTTGTAAAAAAATGTACTGCCAATGCTGTTGAATTTCCTGATGCAATGGCATTCTGCACCGATTTGTCAATAGACTGCTGAACATCAAGTGAATCAACTATATCATTTACTCCGGGAACTTCTGCGAAAACAGGTGGATGTTCTGAAAATGCAAAAAGCGTCAAATTGCTAAACATCAACAAAATGACTGCAAATAATTGTATTAATTTATGGTTTTTCATGACTGATTGATTTTGGGTTGTGTTCTGCAAATAGCAAGCCAAAAAAATTAATTTAAGATTGCTTCAAAATTAGTTATTTTTTTTCAATTCGTGAATTCCGATAAAACAGTACGATATTTTATATGTGTCAAATAGTGATAAGTTGGGGAGTAGTAACAAAAAAAAAAAAATAAAGAATAAGTCAAAATCACTAACTTTGTAGCAGTTCAATAAATGCTACTATTAAAATGATGAAACTCAAATATCTCACTTCACACAACAATATTGATTTTTACAATGCAGACAATGAAAGTGAACTATCATTGCCCTTTGCAGAAGGTATTAGTGCTGGTTTTCCTTCGCCAGCAGATGATTACATTGAATTAAGTCTTGACTTAAACAAAGCACTTATAAAGCATCCATCATCAACGTTTTTTGGCAGGGTGAAGGGTGATTCCATGCGTGATGCAGGCATTTTTGACGGCGACATTCTGGTGATTGACAAATCCTTACCTCCTGCAGACAAACAAAAAGCAGTATGCTATATTGACGGGGAGTTCACATTAAAAACTCTGAAAGTTGATAAAACAGGAATATGGCTCATTCCTGCCAACGAAAAATTTAAGCCTATCCGCATTAATGAAGAAAATGATTTTATTGTGTGGGGTATTGTGACTTACGTTATTCATAAAATGTAAACAGGATGTATGCGCTGATAGACTGCAATAATTTCTATGCTTCCTGCGAAAGGGTGTTCAATCCTTCTCTCAGAAGCAAACCAGTTGTTGTTCTTTCAAACAATGACGGTTGCGTTATTGCAAGAAGCAACGAGGCTAAGGCTCTTGGAATTGGGATGGGAGAGCCTGCATTCAAAATAAAACAACTCATTGAACAACAACAGGTAAAAGTGTTTTCATCCAATTACATTTTGTATGGAGACATGAGTCGTCGTGTGATGCAAATATTATCTGAATTTGTACCCGATATTGAAATTTACAGTATTGATGAAGCTTTTTTGTCAATGAAGGGATTTGAATTGTTTGATTTTCATTCTTATGGATCAACAATCAGAGAAAAGGTAAGTCGTGGAACTGGCATTCCAGTGAGTGTGGGAATTGGAAAAACAAAAACACTTGCCAAGGTTGCCAATCATTTTGCAAAAAAAGTTAAAGCCAATAACGGAGTTTACATTATAAATAAAGACAATCTCGGGAGCACTCTTTCAGCATTTCCTGTAGGGGATGTTTGGGGAATTGGCAGACAATACAATAAGATGTTGGGCAAACATGGCATTCATACAGCATTTGACTTTATCAATGCCCCTTCGGATTTCATACGAAAAACCATGTCTGTGGTTGGGCTTCGCACCAAAGAAGAGCTACTTGGCAAAGAATGTATTGGAATTGAAATGTCAGTTCCTTCAAAAAAGACCATTTGCACTTCACGTTCATTCGGCAAGATGCAAACTGAACTCAGTTCATTGTCTGAAGCAGTTGCCAATTTTGCATCATCCTGTGCTATGAAACTGAGAAAACAGGGTTCGTGCGCCAATGTGGTGATGGTTTTTCTTCACACAAACAGATTTAGAGAAGATCTTCAGCAATATGCAGCCAACAGGGTTATTGCATTACCAGTGGCCACATCAAGCACATTTGAAATTGTCGGTTATGCTATTGAAGCACTCCGAAGTATTTTCAGGGAGGGATATCAGTACAAAAAAACAGGAGTGATTGTGAGCGGCATTGTTCCTGAATGCGAAATACAATCTGCAATGTTTGATACTGTTGACAGAAACAAACATAATCAGGTGATGACAGCCATGGATATTTTGAATCAGAAATATGGGAGAAACACGGTAAAACTGGCTATTTCGGGCAACCGTCGGCGATGGAAACTAAGACAGGAACAACTTTCGCCCCAATTCACCACCCGTTGGGATGACATTATTACTATTAAAATTTAATTAAAAGAGTATGTGTTTTCACAATGCATTGACAACAGAGGCGGTAAAACTGGAAAACAGATACGGGGCCAAACTGATTCCTCACTCCGGATTTCAGCCTGTTTATCATGCATCAGCATTTGATAATCCTGCATGGCCAGTAATAACAAATGAATTTCCAGGTGTGGTTCAAATCTTCAATTGGGGGTTGATCCCATTTTGGGTAAAAAGCAGCTCACAGGCAGAAGACATCAGAAGGATGACATATAATGCACGAGTGGAAAGCATGTTTGAAAAAAAATCTTTTTCTGTTCCTGCAAAAACAAAACGATGTTTGGTTCCTTCAACGGGTTTTTTTGAATTTCAGCATATGGGAAAACAAAAAATACCCTGGTTTATCAGTCATCAAAAAAATGATATTTTCTCTATGGCAGGCATATGGGATGTGTGGACTGACCCTTTTAACGGAAAAACCATACAAACATTTAGTATTGTAACAACTGAGGCAAATGAACTGATGAGCAAAATTCATAACACAAAGAAAAGAATGCCGCTAATTTTAAACAAGAATGATGAAGCCCCATGGCTGGAAGCAGGATTTGATAATATAAAGAACAAAATATCTGAAAATCCATCATTAAAAGCACACACAGTTTCAGGTTTAATAAATTCTAAAACAAAAACACGCAATGTTATGGAAATACAAAAACCATATATTCATGGGTTTGATGGCTTATTATTTTAGATTCTCAAGTCTAATTTAGACATAAATGATTTTTATTCTTCATTTTGGTTATGGATAATGATAAAAAAATAAATTTAAACAAAACACACAAACAATTGATTATATGAATATTATCTCACATTCGATTAAAATAAAATAGATTTTTTGTTAAAAAAACGAAAATAGTCAGCTATTGTTCAAAAATTGTTTTTATTTTTGCATTTGTTAACAATAAAAATTTAAACCTAAAAACAAAATTATGAAAAGAATCGTACAAATTTTAGTAGCAGTTATGGCAGTAGTTATACTTGCAAACTGTGCAAAAAAAGGACCTGAAGCAGTAGCTGAAAAATTCCTCAAACACTTAAACAAACAAGAATGGGAAGAATGTAAAAAACTTGGAACAGAAGACACTAAAAAAATGATTTCATTCTTTGAAACAATGCCAGCTGAAGAAAATGAAGCTAAAGATGTTGAAATTAAAGATATGAAATGTACAGAAGATGGTGACAAAGCTACCTGCACATACAAAATTGATGACGAAGACGGTGAGTTAGTTCTTCTGAAAGAAGGTGGTGACTGGAAGGTTCATATGCCAAAAGAATAATTTAACCATTATTTCAGGGCAATGCTCTGTATTGCTTTGTTTTAATAATATTAGGCTTGCTTCAGTAAATAATGAAGCAAGCTTATTTTTTTTAAAGAAAAAACACCATGAAACAAAAAATATTCTACCTGATTATAATAGCTTTTTTGATTATTACAAGCTGTTCTAACAAAAACGGACCAGAACACGTTGCAAACAGCTTTTTGGAATTCCTTGACAATAAGCAGTATGAAGAAGCAAGGCAAATTTCAACAGCAGAAACACAAAAAATGATTGATTTTCTTGAGTTATTATATTCTGACGAACCGATAGAGAAGAGAAATATCACTGATATGAAATGTATCGAAAAGGGAAATACAGCAACATGTACATTCAGGGACAACGGTGAAGAGGACAATATTCAACTCGTAAAAGAAGATAAAACATGGAAAGTTCATATGCCCAAGGAATTTCCTGACACTGATGTTTCATACAATTATGATGATGATGAAATTATTGAAATTGAAGCAGAAAAAACAGGGAAATAATTATAATGAAAATAAATTAACGTTAAAAAAAAAGTTTTTTGCTATTAAATCAAAAATCTTTATTAATTTTACGCCCAAATTAAAGCTAACCTAAAAAAACAAGTATTATGAAAAAAGTAACACAAATCCTGACAGCTATTATCGCTGTTGTAATTTTGGCAAATTGCGGTGGCAAACAAGGCCCCGACTCAGTTGCAGAAAATTTCCTTAACCACCTTGCAAAAAAAGAATTTGCTGAAGCAAAAGCTCTAAGTAATGAAGCTACGCAAAATCTTGTTGGCATTTACGAATCATCAGTTGCAGGTGAAATTTTTGAAGGAATGAAAATTGCTGAAGTAAAATGTACAGAAGAAGCAGAAAAAGCTACTTGTACTTACAAAGATGGTGACAAAGACATGACCATTGTTCTTGCAAAAGTTGATGGTGACTGGAAAGTTGCTGAAATTTTTGAACTCCCTGAAGTAATGTGCGTTAACTATTTAGTTAGCCTCAGAAAAGGTGATTATGAAACAGCCAAATCATTTGGAACTGAAGATACCAAAAGCATGATTGATTTCCTTGGTGAAGTATCAGAAGAAGACAAAGCTAAAGACGTGAAAATTGAAGGAATGAAATGTGAGTTTGACGGTGACAATGCTACATGTAATTACAAAGAAAACGGAGAAGATGGTGTTCTCAATCTTGTAAAACAAGATGGAGCATGGAAAGTTCATCAACCAAAAGAACTGAACTTTGACGAAGATGGTGAAGGTGAAGAAGAAGGTGATGATATTATTGAATTATAATCAATCAAATATCTTTTGAGTTTAATCGGGCACAATAACTTCTGTTCAAAATGATTTAAGCAGAACTAAAAGCCTGAGATAATAAGCAGAAATTGTAATTTCATATGAAAAATACAATTTCTGCTTATTATTTTATAAAAACACATTATTTTTGCTCACAATTTCATATGCATTCCTAAAATGAAAAAAACTATCTTTTCAATACTTATTCTTTCTGCAGCAATTACTGCTTTTTTAACAACCTATGAGTACAGAGCTGAACAGGTACAAAAGTATTCAAATTATACATTTACTGATGATGAGTTTCGGCTTCTTCAGGATGGTGATATTATTTTACGTCATGGATACGGACTGGTAAGTGACATTATTGTGGAAACTTTGCAGGAAGAATATGAAATTTCCCATTGTGCAATTATAACTATTGAAGGAAACCGCTACAGAATAATTCATTCGGTTTCTCAATCAATCTCTGATTATGATGGGGTTCAGGATCAGGCATTACGTCCTTTTATTAATCAAAGTCATAAGAATTCTGCAATTATCGTACGTTTTAAATCGCCTTATAAAGATGCAGGTGCACGCATCAGCAGAAGAGCAAAGTATTATCTTGACCAACAGGTTCCCTTTGATCACAGTTTTGATATTACAGATGATAAAGAATTATATTGTTCAGAACTTATATGGAAAATAATTATGGATGAATTCGAAATAGATATTTTTCCAGACCGCTCGCCTGAAACAAAAAAATATCTCAATTTTGACAACTTCTACAATTCTGAATTTTTTGAAGTCATCCTAAACCATCACGACAGGAATAAAATTCACCAGTTAAGAAAATAATCCCCCTACTTCAGTTTCAGATTCAAATCCAACTCTGATAGTTCCCAACAAGGATCTGTATAGGTATCTTCGTTATATCTCGTTTTGATTTCTCCCCCATCAATAACAAAATAAAACTTTCCTTCTTTTTTATATTCGGCAGCTACTGTATATCTTGAATTGACAGGCATATCCCAGTGTTTAGTCCCTTCATATAAAGTATCTTCAAACAGGAGATTATTGTTTTCATAATACCCCTGATAAATTTTTACAGGAACAGTATCAAACTGCTCAATGCTTACTCTTATAGTAAGCCCACCAGTTTCAGGCTTATCATCAAAACACGAACTGTTGAAGAAATTATCCTCACAGCCCCAAAATATGGAAAGACTGCAAATACAAAGTGTTATAAATTTCTTCATAACTTATACTATTAAATAAAAAAACGTTTAACTCTGAATGAAAAACCAATGGTAATTTTATGTGGAGTGAAATTAGTAATATCATAATTCCAGTACTGATAAGCAATACTCCATTTAACTCCTCTAATATAATAATCTGCACTAATGAACGGAGCATATGTAATTCTCATCTTGTCCTTCATTTTCATTGATGAATAATTTGCCCATGTGAATGGCGTTTGCAAGCCAAAAGCAATATCTAGTTTCATAGAATTTTCAGCAGAATGAAATACTGTGAAATACTTTGAAATACCTGTCCATAGAAACAACCTGTATTCGCGCAATTGAAATAATGTATCCTGAGAAACTTCACTAATTACTCTGTTTCTCCACAATCTGCTGGCAATACCAGCTTCAATACAAATTTTGTAATTAATCTCGCGAAACTGAGCTCCAGATCCAATAAAAAAATCATCAAATCCAGTCATTCTTAATGGAATGTATATTGATTCAAAAACAGGAGCCAAGGGTCTTTTCACCCTGTACTCTTTTAACGTTTTTTTCTTTTGATTATTCGCATCCATTAATGCATATTTCCATATTAGACGCCCATTAATTTTTTTCTTCATAAAAACCTGTTGAGCATCATTGTTTTCCTGAAAACCAATCTTTAGCAAATAATCAACAATATCCATATCAGAAATAATAAATGCATACTCAATAATGGAGATTTTATTCTTATTTTCCGACAAAACACTATTTTCAGAATCAGCAAGTAAATGCACACAGGGCAGTGAGGCAGCTGATACTGCATAATATAAAGGAGTGTTCCCCCATGAATCTTTAATCTGTGTTTGGGCACCATATAACATCAGAATGTTTACAATATCAGGCATTGCATTGTAGGCAGCATAATGTAATGGCGTTAAACTATCATTGTCATATACATCAGGATTTGCATTATAGAACAACAACATATCCACAGCAACCGGATTTCCGGACAAAACAGCATCATGCAAAGGATATTCTTTTGCAAAATTCTTTATGGACATATCGGCATCTGCCATAATCAACAAAAACATAAGAGAATCATAACCAAATGATGATGCCAGCATTAAGGGAGTGTTTCCCTTATTATCTTTCAAATCAGTATCTGCTCCCTGATTGAGGAGAAAATACAACATGGTATCATTATTATTAACCACAGCAAAATGAAGAGCTGATGCCTTATCCTGAGAAAGAAAATTAATTTGGGCACCATTTTTGAGACAACTGTCGACTGTTTTAATGTCATTATTATAAACCGACAGTAAAAAAACATGATTTAATGAATCAATATTTTGAGATTTTAGATATTCAACAGAGAAAAACACAAAATTAAATGTTAAAAAAACTATTTTTATGAGTTTTAACATATTATATCAATAAATAATTTATACTTTTGTAATAATCTTTTCAAAATTACACAATTATGAAAACACAAACATCAATTATCTTCATTTTTTTAACAACACTCTGTTTTTCAGGGGTATTTGCACAAGAGAACAACAATCCCTATGATGTGAATTTTAAAATTGACTATAACAGACAAGCGCAATATCCTGAAGGAGATGAAGCTTTTTATGCTTACATTTTTAAAAATATCAGTTATAGTGAAGAAGCCAAAAAAAACAATGCTTCAGGTAATGTTTTGGTTTCATTTGATGTTGAAACAGACAGCACACTCACCAACATCATTGTCCTGAGCTCCCCAGGTTATGGTACTGATAAAGAAATTGTAAGATTACTTACTCCTCTTAAATTTGTGCCTGCAGTTGTAAACGGTCAACTGATTAAACAAAACATGATGCTAACAATCCCGGTGAGAGCTGGAGCTGGATCAAATTAAATATTATTCATCTTTACGTTTTCACAGAAGCATTCACTGTAATCAGTGAAGCAATTGTAGTTGTCTAATAATTAAGCATATAGATTCTTTTGTGTTTTCTATTCACAAAAACACAAAGTAATTTGAAAGTGCTATTAGGTTTTTTTTTAGAAAAGTTATTGAATTTTTATATAAATTTGCAGTCTAAAAGGTCTCGTGGCCGAGCGGCTAGGCACCGGTCTGCAAAACCGTCTACTCCGGTTCGAATCCGGACGAGACCTCAGGAACTTACATTATATGTAAGTTTCTTTTTTTTGTGATAAGTAAAAAAACTGGGGAGATTTGATAGTGATACTGAATGATTGTAAAAACAACATAACAACTTTTTTAGAAAAATTCGTTACTGCCAGCAATAATCTGTTTTTTGCGTTAAACGGTGTTGGGTTGCGATGCTAGTATCGGCTGCGTTGTTCGGTGATCGGCCGTTATACGATAAACGTAAAAC
>CAZGIW010000025.1:0-42527 GCA_964526285.1 uncultured Bacteroidales bacterium
AGTTTGAAACAGCAGAAAAAATTAATCTGAACAATGCATATGGTCAGGATGATCTTCTGGGTATGGAGCAATTGAATTATGCGGCCGGACTAGCGCCGTTTTTGCGAGGTCCCTATTCATCCATGTATGTGAACAAACCCTGGACAATACGACAGTATGCAGGTTTTTCAACTGCTGAAGAATCAAATGCATTTTATCGTCGTAATCTGGCAGCAGGACAGAAGGGACTTTCGGTGGCATTTGACCTGGCAACGCATCGCGGATATGACTCTGATCATGAACGTGTGGTTGGAGATGTTGGAAAAGCTGGGGTTGCCATTGATTCCATACTGGATATGAAAATTCTGTTTGACCAGATTCCGCTGGACAAGATTTCTGTATCAATGACAATGAATGGTGCAGTATTGCCTGTTCTTGCTTTTTATATAGTGACAGCGCTGGAGCAGGGAGCAACCTATGAGCAACTGAGCGGAACAATTCAGAATGATATTCTCAAGGAATTTATGGTGCGCAACACATATATCTATCCGCCGCTGCCTTCCATGAAGATTATCGCTGATATATTTGAATTCACTTCGCAGTACATGCCCAAATTCAACTCTATTTCAATCAGTGGTTATCATATGCAGGAAGCAGGTGCCACAGCCGATATTGAAATGGCTTATACATTAGCAGACGGACTTGAGTATATTCGCACCGGAATTGCAGCCGGAATACCGGTTGATAATTTTGCACCCCGTTTGTCATTTTTCTGGGGTGTTGGGATGAATCATTTTATGGAAATTGCCAAACTTCGTGCAGCTCGTATGCTTTGGGCGAAGATTGTGAAGCAATTCAATCCAAAAAATCCCAAATCAATGGCTTTGCGTACCCATTGTCAAACATCGGGGTGGAGTCTTACAGAGCAGGATCCATACAACAATGTTGCACGTACTTGTGTTGAGGCACTTGCAGCAGCCCTGGGGCACACACAGTCATTGCATACAAATGCACTTGATGAAGCCATTGCATTGCCTTCTGATTTCTCAGCACGTATTGCAAGAAATACACAGATTTATCTGCAGGAAGAAACCGATATCTGCAAAGCCATTGATCCATGGGCAGGTTCCTATTATGTGGAAAGTCTCACACACCAGCTGGCACACAATGCATGGAAACTGATTGAAGAAGTGGAAGAACTTGGAGGCATGGCAAAGGCAATTGAAACAGGAATTCCCAAAATGCGCATTGAGGAAGCTGCAGCCCGCAAGCAGGCACGAATTGACAGCGGACGTGACAGTATTATCGGAGTGAATAAATTTAAACTTGAAAAAGAAGATCCCATTGAAATTCTGGAAGTTGACAATACTGCAGTTCGCGAAGCACAGCTCAAACGTTTGGCTCAGTTGAAAGCAGAAAGGAACAACGAAGAAGTGGAGTTTGTGCTGAAAGCCATCACCCGTGCTTGTGAAACAGGAGAGGGCAATTTGCTGGAGTTGTCAATTGAAGCAGCGCGCAAACGTGCAACTTTGGGTGAAATATCAATGGCATGTGAAAAAGTTTTCGGGAGGTACAAAGCAGTGATAAGATCAATATCAGGAATTTATTCATCAGAATCAGGCAACAGCGAATCATTTAAGAAAGCCTGTGTAATGGCAGACGAATTTGCCGCAATGGAAGGTCGCAGGCCAAGAATTATGATTGCCAAAATGGGACAGGATGGTCACGATCGTGGTGCAAAAGTGGTTGCCACAGGCTATGCCGACATGGGATTTGATGTTGACATCGGTCCTTTGTTCCAGACACCATCCGAAACCGCCAAGCAGGCAGTGGAGAATGATGTGCACATACTTGGAGTGTCATCATTGGCCGCAGGACACAAAACACTTGTGCCTCAGGTTATTGATGAGTTGAAAAAGCTTGGACGTGAAGATATTATGGTTATTGTTGGTGGTGTGATTCCGCCACAGGATTATGATTTTCTGTTCAAATCAGGAGCCTCTGCAGTGTTTGGTCCCGGAACCGTTATTTCTGAGGCAGCAATCAAGATGCTTGAAATTTTGATTGAGGCGCGGAAATAATTGTTGTCTGACCTGTGATTTAGCTAAATACTTAAAATGCAAAGCATTACATCATATTTTCATGATATTTCAGATTCTCAATTTGATAAACTTCATTCACTTTTTGAAATATATAAGGAATGGAATAGCAAAATCAACCTTATTTCAAGAAAGGATTTTGATAATTTTTATGTGAATCATGTGCTGCATTCATTGTCAATTATGAAGTTTTTCAGTTTTGCTGAAGGAACAAAACTTCTTGATGTTGGCACTGGTGGAGGTTTTCCCGGAATTCCCCTGGCAATTTGTTTACCTCATTGCGAGTTTGTGCTCAGCGACTCAATTGGAAAAAAAATGAAGGTAGTGAAAGATGTTGCTGACCAACTTGAACTGAAAAATGTGAAATGCATCACAGGGCGTGCCGAGCAGATAAAGGGTCAGTTTGATTTCATAACCGGACGTGCGGTAACCTCGCTGCCGGATTTTGTTAAACTGATACGCAATAAAATTTCCAAAAAGCAATTCAATGCTTTTCCCAATGGAATTTTGTATCTCAAAGGCGGAGATTTTGATGATGAAATCAGGGCGGTGAATATGGATTATGAGATTTTCAATCTGAATGAGCATTTTGAAGAATCATTTTTCGAAACCAAGAAACTGGTGTATTTGTTTTAAATGTAGTTTTTTTTGCAATAAGAATGGTTTGAAGAATTTATTATATTTGCTAAAAAATTATTTCACATGAAAACACATTCATTTCTTACAATATGTTTATTCTTTGTTTTCTCATTATCATATGCTCAGCCGCTTGTCACAACCCAGTATGGCACTGTGAGCGGACAGATGAATGGCAGTGTATATGAGTTTTTGGGTATTCCATTTGCAGCTCCTCCGGTTGACACATTACGGTGGAAACCAACGCAGGCACCGGATGCATGGATGGTTACACTGAATTGCATAGATTTTCCACCCAAATGTCCTCAGAAAGCTCAGGCGCAGTTTGATACAACATTTACCATTGAAGGGGATGAGGATTGTTTGTATCTCAATGTGTGGAGTCCCGATCTATCAGGTAATTTGCCGGTGATGGTGTTTATTCATGGAGGCGGACATCAGTCAGGTTCTTCAAGTGAAATTGCAGGAGGTACAGTTTTGTATCATGGAAAAAACATGGCTGAACGTGGTGATGTTGTCGTGGTGACCATACAATACAGATTGGGAGCACTGGGATATCTTGTTCATCCGGGACTGGATGTTGAGAGTGCCTGGGGGATATCAGGAAATTACGGAACCATGGATCAGATTTTTGCTCTGCAATGGGTACAAAATAACATCGCTGCTTTTGGTGGAAATCCAGCCAATGTGACAATTTTTGGAGAAAGTGCCGGTGGTACATGTGTGGGAAATCTCATGCTTACACCCCATGCTTCAGGATTGTTTCACAAAGCAATTATTCAAAGTGCAGCCCCAAATATTATAACCTATGCAGAGGCTTCAACCAGTGGCATTGATTTCGTTAATCTGTTTTTTCCTTCAGGAACTCCAGAGCAGAAAATTGATTCAATGAAAATGATTCATGCTGACAGTATTAGCAAAAAACTGGAAAGTCCTTTGTCGGGTGGTCTTGTGCAGGGAAAATGGAGATCAGTGATTGATAACCATATTTTTTCAGGACTCCCACTTACAATTGTTCAGACAGGAAACTATAACAAAGTGCCATTGATGATTGGTTCCAACTCTGAAGAAATGAGCTTAAGTGCACCTCTAACTGTTACCCCTGCAATGATGCAATCAGTCATTAATTTGTATATTCCGGTAGCACTCAGACCACAGGCTGAATTGCTTTATCCTCCCGGTACAACCAATCAGCAGGCAAGAGAATCATATGTATATTTTATGTCTGATGCACAGTTTACTGCAACAGCCAGACGAACTGCAGAATGTGTTGACCTGAATCAGCATGAACCTGTATGGCGATATTTTTTTACTTTCATTCATACTGTTTCAGTTCTTGAACCATACGGAGCCTATCATGGTATGGAATTGTTTTATGTGTTTAACAATTGGGAAAATACAACACTTGGCTCTGGAATATTTTTCAAACCTGCTGATGACAGTGTGCAGGTCAATATGTTGGCCTACTGGACAAATTTTGCAAGAACAGGTGATCCCAACGGAACCGGATTGGAAAACTGGCCTCAGTTTACAGCTCAGGACGATTGTTATCTGGAAATAAAAGCCACACCTGATGGATCGCAATGTGGCTTACTGACTACTAAAACCGATTTTTGGGATGCTGTGGTGGGATTTGCAGGATGCACAAGCTCAATTGCTAATATTCACATTGATGATTTTTTAGGAATTATGATTTTCCCTAATCCAACAACAGATATAATTTACTTTGATTACAGGGAAAGTGGCAACTATATTGTCAGGGTCTATAATACTTCCGGCAACTTAATGTGTATATCTAATAATCCACAAAGCATTGTTTTTTCAAATTTTTCAAATGGATTATATTTAATTTTGATTGAAAATAAAGAATCTGGTGAAATTTTTTCATCAAAGATTATGAAGTTATAAAACTAAATATTTTGCCATACGTACTGAATAAAAGCAAGATATATTTTTATTCGTTCTAAATAATAATTACTTAGTTCAAAAACAGATAAATTCCTTCAAAAAAGGACGATTTTTTCGTGTAATATTTAAAAATATTTTACTTTTGCCCACAAATAAAAAACATAATAAAGGTGAATTCAATTATTATTGCATTAATTGTGTTAGGAGCATTAGGATTGCTCTTTGGGATTATAATTTATGTTGTCGGAGTTTCGTTCAGGGTTATTGAAGATCCACTTATTGATGAGATTGCTGAGTTATTGCCAGGTGCAAACTGTGGTGGATGTGGACAGGCAGGTTGCCGTGCCTTTGCTGAGGCACTTGTAAAGACGAAGAGTTTTGATGGTTTAAATTGTCCTCCCGGAGGCAATGATTTGGTTGCAAAAATAGCTCCGCTTCTTGGTCTTGAACCAGTTGAGAAAGACCCCGAGATTGCTGTTGTTCGTTGCAACGGCACATTTGTTAATGCTCCGGCAAAAATTAAATATGACGGACCTGCCACATGTACATTTGCTCATAATCTGTTCAGCGGAGAAAGTGGATGTCCACATTCTTGTTTAGGACTTGGTGATTGTGTTGTTTCATGTGCATTTGATGCCATGTATATGGACAAGGAAACGGGATTGCCTGTGATTATTGAGGATAACTGTGTGGCTTGTGGCGCCTGTGTCAAAGCATGTCCCCGTAGTATCATTGAACTCAGGCTTAAGGGAAAAAAGAGCAGAAGAATATATGTATGTTGTGTAAATAAGGAAAAAGGTGCAGTTGCCCGTAAAAATTGCGCAGTTGCATGTATTGGTTGTGGTAAGTGTGTAAAAGTATGTGCCTATGATGCAATTACACTTGAAAACAATTTGGCATACATTGATTCAGAAAAATGTAAATTATGTCGCAAATGTGTTGCAGAATGTCCCACCGGAGCAATTATTGAATTGAATTTTCCACCAAGAAAGCAAACTGCAGTAGCTGAAACCGCTGAAGGTGGTGAAGAAGTTAAAAGTAGTGAAGCATAATCAAACAGTATTACAATGGCAAAGCTAAAAACATTCAACAAAGGAGGTGTTCATCCGCATGAGCATAAACTTGCTGCTAAATCTGAAATTATTGTTCTTGATCCTCCAAAGCAGGCTGTAATTCCACTTTCTCAAAGTCTTGGTGCTCCTTCTGTTCCGGTTGTCAATAAAGGCGATGTTGTGAAAGTTGGACAATTGATTGCAAAAGGAGAATCTTTTATCAGTAGCAATATTCATAGCTCGGTTTCTGGAAAAGTGACAAAAATTGATGATGTACTGGATTCAAGTGGTTATCGTAAAACTTCTGTGATTATTGATGTTGAAGGTGATGAATGGATGGAAGATATTGACCGCACAGCAGACATTAAGCGTGAGTGTTCAAAATCAAAAGAAGAAATCATTGAAATCATCAAAGAAAAAGGTATTGTTGGTTTGGGCGGAGCCACTTTTCCCACACATGTGAAATACATGGTTCCCAAAGACAAAACACCTGAATACCTTATTATAAATGCAGTTGAATGTGAGCCAATGCTTACAGCCGATCACCGTCTTATGCTTGAAAAAGGGATGGAAATGCTTATCGGTACTGTAATTCTAATGAAGGCACTGGGTGTTGATAAAGCCCTGATAGGAATAGAGAATAATAAACCCGACGCCATTGAGCATTTAACCAAACTGGCTAAAGAATTTCAGGGAATTACAGTTCATGCTTTAAAGGTGCAATATCCTCAGGGGGCTGAAAAACAACTGATTAACGCTTTGCTGGGAAGAGAAGTTCCTTCTGGTAAGTTACCTATTGAAGTCGGATGTGTGGTCAATAACTCAGGAACTGCATTTGCTGTATACGAAGCTGTGCAGAAGAACAAACCACTTATTGACAGAGTTGTTACTGTTACCGGCCCTATGGTAAAAAATCCCGGTAATTTTCTGGCAAGAATCGGAACACCTGTGTCCGACTTAATTGAAAAGGCAGGTGGAATTCCTGACAATACAGGAAAGATGATTAACGGAGGACCAATGATGGGCAAAGCGATTTCATCACCCGATGTGCCTGTAACCAAAGGAACATCAGGAATTTTGCTGTTTCCTGATTATGATTCCAGGCGGGTTCCTGTTGTCAATTGCATTCGCTGCGCTCGCTGCACAGTGGTTTGTCCAATGGGACTTGAGCCATATTTGCTTGCCCCACAGGCAGAGCTTGGTGAATTTGAAGGTGCTGAAAAACATTTTATCATGGATTGCATTGAATGTGGTTCATGTCAATACACATGTCCTTCCGGTCGTCCGCTGCTTGATCATATCAGGCTTGGAAAAAACAAGGTAGGATTAATTATAAGAAACAGAACATCAAAGAATTAAAGAAATAAATACCTGAATAATTATGAATTTATTAAGTGTTTCGGGTTCGCCTCACGTACATGAAAAAGACTCAGTAAAAAAGATAATGTATTGGGTTGTGATAGCCATGATTCCTGCAATGCTGGTCTCATTTTATATGTTTGGAATTGGAGCTGTCAAAATCACTCTGGCCAGCATCATCTTTTGTTTACTTATTGAATTTCTGATACAGAAATTTATTCTTAAGGGTCCGGTTTCAGTTATGGATGGATCTGCCATTGTGACGGGAATTTTACTGGCTTTTAATGTACCTAGTAATTTACCTTTGTATATGGTGTTCATTGGAGCACTTTCTGCAATTGGAATTGGGAAGATGACTTTTGGTGGTTTAGGAAAGAATATTTTCAATCCTGCATTGGTTGGTCGTGTGGTATTGCTGATTTCATTTCCTGTTGAAATGACCAGCTGGCCAAAACCCATAGAGTCTGCGCGGCAATTGACAGATGTGGTAACAGGACCAACGCCATTGGCAATACTCAAGGAAGGTGTTGCAAAGGGAGAAAGTGTTTCTCATGTTTTGTCATCAAACGGGATTGATAATTACCTGAATTTTGCCACTGGGCAAATGGGAGGGTCTGTTGGTGAAGTTTCTGCCATTGCAATTCTTATTGGTGCATTGATAATGCTTGTGCGAAAAGTAATAACATGGCATATCCCTGTTGCATATCTGGGATCTGCAGCAATATTTTCAGGGATTCTATGGATGGTCAATCCGGAAATGTATGTTGACCCAATGTTTCATATACTCACCGGAGGGATGATGCTTGGTGTGTTTTTTATGGCAACTGATATGGTCACATCGCCCATGAGTAAAACAGGTCAAATAATCTTTGGTGTGGGTTGTGGTGTATTGACTATTTTAATTCGTGTATTCGGTGCCTATCCGGAAGGTGTGTCATTTGCTATTCTTATTATGAATGCATTTGTCCCACTGATTAATAATGCTTTCAAACCCAAACGTTTTGGAGGAGTATAGTTATGGCAAAGAAAAAAATGGCAAATACCATCGTCAATATGGCTCTGAGCCTTTTTATTGTTGCGTCTGTTGCAGCAGTTGCATTGGCAAGTGTGTACAATGCAACCAAAGGGCCAATTGAGAATGTGAAGAAACAAAAAATTATTGATGCCCTGGGTAGTGTATTACCTGATTTTGACGGAGAACCTGTTAGAGTAGCAGTGTTACCCTATGATGGCGGAAAGGATTCTCTCATACTTTATTATGCATATAAAGGCGATTCACTTGCAGGTATCGCTGTTGAGACATATAGTAATATGGGTTTTACAGAACAAATAAAAATTATGGTTGGGTTTAAGCCTGATTTCTCAATAAATAATACAGCTGTGCTGGCGCACAAAGAAACCCCTGGTCTTGGTGATAAAATGGATGCTTCAAAATCAGATTTCCCATTACAGTTCATTGATAAAAATCCAGCTGAATTTGATCTGAGAGTCACTAAAGACGGTGGTCAGGCGGATGCTATTACTGCAGCAACAATCACATCAAGAGCTTTTTGTGATGCTGTGGATCGTGCATATAAAACTTTGGTTTCATTAAAAGATAAGGAGGAGTAAAATATGAATCAGTTACAAAATTTTACCAAAGGATTCATTAAAGAAAATCCTGTATTTATTTTACTTCTTGGGTTGTGTCCCGCATTGGGTGTAACAACTTCAGCAATGAATGGATTGGGAATGGGCCTTGCAACAACTTTTGTTCTGTTGATGGCAAATTTCTTTGTTTCTCTTCTGAAAAATTTGATTCCATCTTCTGTGAGAATTCCAATTTTTATTGTAATTATTGCTTCTTTTGTCACTATTGTTGACCTGGCAATGAACGCATATCTTGCTTCTTTGCATGAGCAGCTTGGATTGTTTATCCCTCTGATTGTTGTAAACTGCGTTGTATTGGGTAGAGCTGAAGCTTTTGCTTCAAAAAATGATGTGTTTTCATCAATTATTGATGGAATTGGAATTGGGTTGGGCTTTACATTTGCACTTGTATTATTAGGAGCTGTACGTGAAATTCTCGGTAGTGGTGCAATTTTTGGCTTCAAGTTTTTACCAGCAGGTACTGACGGAATGCTTGTGTTTATTCTTGCTCCCGGCGCTTTTCTTGGATTGGGCTATTTGGTAGCCATTATGAATGCAATTAAAAAATAATTTTAAAATTATTCAAACATGGAATACATTGTAATAATTATAGCAGCAATATTTGTCAACAACATTGTATTGGCTCAGTTTCTTGGTATTTGCCCATTTATGGGTGTGTCCAAGAAAATTTCAACTTCTTTGGGAATGGGTGGTGCAGTGCTTTTTGTTATGACAATTGCAACCATTGTCACCTATCTGCTCATGCATTATGTGCTCATCCCTTTTGATCTGTTATACCTCAGAACAATTGTCTTCATTCTTGTCATTGCCTCTTTGGTTCAAATGGTTGAAATCATGCTTAAAAAAGTGTCTCCGCCTTTATATCAGGCACTGGGAATATTTTTGCCATTGATTACAACAAACTGCGCTGTGCTTGGTGTGGCTATTCTTACTATTCAGAAAGAATTCAATCTTATGGAAGGTGTTGTATTTGCTCTTGCCAATGCTGCAGGTTTTACTCTGGCACTTGTGCTTCTGGCAGGTATCAGAGAACATCTTGAACTGATGAATTTACCAAAATATATGAAAGGCGCCCCAATAGCACTCATCGTTGCAGGGATTCTTGCTCTTGCATTTATGGGATTTACCGGGATAGTGTAAATTCTTTCTGTTAAAATATTTTTCAACTTTAAAGGCCGGTTTTTTTATTCCGGTCTTTTTTTATTCAGGATTTTGTAATTTTGGAAAAAAAATCAACCAATGCTCATATTTCTTTCTCCTTCAAAAACTATGAGTTTTGAAAAAAAAAGCGTGTTTAAATCAACCACAACAACTCCTTTGTTAATCAATCAGGCAAAGATATTGGCTGATTTACTGAAATCAATGAATACTAATGAAATTCGGCTGATAATGCAAGTGAGTCCTGCTATTGCGGAAGGCACACTGGACAGGTTTATTCAGTGGAAATCTAAACATAGTATTTCAAATGCAACACCTGCCATGCTCACGTTTTCTGGTAATGTTTATGATGGATTGAATGCCGGTGACTTTTGTGAAAAAGATTTTTCCTTTGCTCAAAAGCATGTATTGATATTGTCGGGATTATATGGAGTTTTGAGAGCACTGGATCTGATGATGCTGTATCGCCTTGAAATGGGTATTAAATGGACATCTGATAAATTTTTAAATTTATATGAATACTGGAAGCAGCCGGTGAATGATGTCGTGTCAGAAATCATCAAAACAATGAATGCACAGGTGATATTGAATTTGGCTTCAAATGAATATTTTAAAATAATTGACATAAAAAAACAAAAGCTTCAGATTATTTCTCCACAATTTATGGAACTGAAAGGCAGCCAGATGAAAATGGTGAGCATATATGCAAAAAAAGCCAGAGGAATGATGGCTCGTTTTGTTATTAAAAATCAAATCATAAATCCTGAAGAACTTTTACTTTTTAATGAAGAGGGGTATGAATATATTGAAAGTAGTACTGATAAACCTGTTTTTGTAAGATAAACTGAATTATTAAATTTTTACATTGAAAAACAAGTCACAACTGGTTATTTTTTTTATCGCAATTTTCTTTGTGATAATAAATATGTTTGCTGGTATCTGGAAAGAACCCAATAAAATCATTGAGCAGGATGTGATAGATTATTATGCATATTTGCCAGCTTTGTTTATTTATGGTGATTTGTCACTGCAATTCAGAGATGTTGAGCATGAAAAATATTCTTCTGTAAAAATGTGGGGTTTTAAACAGAATAATGGAAAGTATCTGTTGAAATTTGCAATGGGAATGTCAATTATGTATGCTCCATTCTTTCTGTTGGCTCATTTATATGCTTCACTGTCTTCTTTTCCTGCTGACGGATATTCAGTCCCATATGCTGCTGCCTTGTGGATTGCGACAATGGTGTATTTTATTCTTGGTCTTCTCTTATTAAGAAAACTTCTATTACAATATTTCTCTGACAAGATTACAGCATTGGTGATTATTGGAATTGCACTTGGAACAAATGTGACAAACTATTTAATCAGGAATCCTGCAATGTCTCATGTTTTCAGCTTTTTCCTTTTTACTCTGTTCATTTATCTCACTGATAAATGGCACAAAAACCATAAGTTATCCTCTGCTATTGCAGTTGGATTACTGACAGCTCTGATTGTTCTTGTGCGACCTGCTAATTTGATTGTTGTTTTTGTGTTTATTCTTTGGGGTCTTGATTCTTTTCAAAGTGTAAAAGAAAAATTCAAAATTTTTGTCAGATATAAATATCATTTATTATTGCTTTTAATTGTTGCATTAATAGCGTTGATTCCGCAAATGCTATATTGGAAGTATATTACTGGCAATTTTTTTCAATATTCTTATCAAAACGAACAGTTTTATTTTCTTAAACCTGCAGTTGGTGATGTTTTGTTTGGTTTTCGAAAAGGGTGGTTTATTTACACTCCCATAATGTTTATAGCTGTTTTTGGACTCATCTTTCTTTATAAAAACTATAAAAGATTGTTTATCCCGTTTGTGGTGTTTTTTTTACTTAACATGTATGTTATCTCATCATGGTGGTGCTGGTGGTATGGGGGGTCATACGGACACAGAGCATTTATTGAGTCCTATGTTTTTATGGCATTTCCACTTGCTGCATTGTTTGAAAGCATAGCAAAAAATTCAAAAAAACTCAAATTTGTTATCATATCCATTGTCGTGTTTTTGATTTTTCATAATCTGATTCAGAATTACAAGTTTTATAGCAGGACTATTCACCATGATTCGATGACAAAAGAAGCATATTTCGATTCATTTTTTAAATTGAAACCGGATTGTGATTATTATCATAAACTCCGTCAGCCTGATTATGAAAATGCATTGAAGGGGTTACCAGAAAGAACAATTACATATAAAGATGTATTGATCGGTGAATGTGATGATTCTTCCGGAAGTAATATTTTAAATAATAACTAAAAAACAGCTGTTTGTATGGTCAAAAATATTCATTCATTTCGAAATTATATTGCATATTTTCTTTTATTCATATGTGCATTATTATGGTTGTATGTTGGTTTTTTTGGAGGGAATTCTGATTGCGGATATGGCGGAGCCGACAATATTATGCATTATCTCTTTGCCAGGTATTCATTTCAGCATCCTGAACTGTTTTTGCATCATTGGGGTAAACCCTTGTTTACCATAATTGCATCTCCTTTCGCCTTGATGGGAATAAAAGCTGTGTATTTGTTTAATATCGTTGTTTCGCTGCTTAGTTGTTATTTCTGTTGGAAAATTGCACAAAAGACAGGGCTAAAACATTCACCATTGGTTATTGTTTTGCTTGCATTGTCTCCTGTGTTCTTTCTTACAACTCCAACTGCACTCACCGAACCATTGTTTGCATTGTTTATTTCTGTTGGGTTGTTATTGTTTGTCAGAAAAAAATATATTGCTTCAGCTATTGTGTTTTCGTTTACAATTTTTATACGTACAGAAAGCTATGTGTTGTTTCCCATATACGCATCTGCTTATTTATTTGTCAGACAATGGAAAGCAATCCCACTTTTATTAACAGGTTTTCTCGTTTTCTCACTTTTAGGAATTCCTGTATATGGTGATTTTTTCTGGTTTTTTTCCAGGTCGCCTTATGTCATAAGTGATGCTGTGTATGGTAAGGGAAATTTGTTTCATTATGTGTTGAATTATAAATTGGTTTTTGGTCTCGCAACTTCTGTGCTGATTCTTCTTGCAGGTGTTTTCCTGTTTATTAAATTTGTAAAAGGGCAATTGTTTAGGGATATGAACAAGTTCGCATTTTATTTTCTGGTAACAGCTGTTCTTTTTGTGTTCATTGCAGCGCATAGTTTTTATTATTGGAAGATTGGAGGAGCATCAATGGGCCTTTTGAGGGTGATGACAGCAATATTGCCTTTTGCAGCTATAACTGCAATGATAGGATATGATAGTCTTTTGCGTTTTTTAAAAATTGAATCAGGAATAGTGGGAGAAAGCATATCTGTGATAATAATGGTGATTTCTTTAGTGTTTTTGTTTAAAATGCAACCCGGATTAGTTTTCAAATCTCAACCTGATGAAATTTTAATGAAAGAAACTTGTGTGTTTTTGCTTGAACACTTTGATGATGAAAAGAAAATTGTCTATTTTCATCCACTGATTCCTTTTTATATGAACCAGGATCCCTGGTCTGAATCCATGCATTCGGCCATGGAAGAAGGTTTTCCTAATGTATTAGATCTGAACTCGGGCGACATTATTGTTTGGGATGCACATTTTGGTCCGAATGAGGGGGGGATTGCTGTTGAAAGCCTTTTAAATGAAGAAAGCTTACAATTGTTTATGATTTTTTATCCTGAAATACCTTTTGAAACACTTGGGGGCTTCGATTATGAAATTTATTGTTTTCAAAAACTCCCGCCTGGTGAAAAATCAAACAATTTTGCAATCGCGCAAGATAAACTTAGTTTTTTGAAAAAGAAATACAGTATTGAATTATTCAAAGTGATTTCATATAAACTTAGCGATTCTGTTGACTATCAGCCAAACGAAATAGTTGCTGATTTTTTTGTCTCTGATGATGCATCATTCAAAATTACAACACGCCGGGAGTTTCTTTCATTTCTCGAAATGAATTACAACCAATTCTATTTGCCTGAGTATAAAAAGATTCTCATTGAATATAACATTCTTGTTGAAGACAAAAATGGCCTTGAATCCTTTTTGGTTATTTCAATTGAAAAAAATGGAAAATGTTTCTTATATAACGCCATACCACTTGATTTTTCTGAATTTGAAACAGGAAACTGGCAACAGGGACATGCCTGCGTAAGTCTTATTCCTCCAGAAGGAAAAAACACTATAATTAAATGTTATATCTGGAATGTGAGTACCGGCGGCACATATTATATTGATGATGTAACAATCAGCCTGCTGAAGTAAATCTTCTACTCAATAGGTCATTTGCTTTTTTTATGTCTATTGTATTTAACTGATGAAACTAAATTTCTAATTTTGTGTCAAACAATAACAGGCTAAAACTAAGACAGGAAAAAAATATATTGTATTTTTGAAATCTCAAAAACTTAAAATAATGATTAAGTCAAAATATGTAGTTTTATTAATTGCCATACTTGCAATTTTCATTAATATTAATTTACGTATGTATGGGGATGAATATAACAAACCCAAAAATGTTGTCGCAAATGATGTCATTGATTATTATGCATATCTGCCAGCTGCATTTATATATGGAGACATGACTCTGAATTTTAAAGAAACAGACCCTGATTTCTTCTCAGATAAAATATGGGGGTTTAAACAGGAAAATGAAAAGTATGTGTTAAAATACACTATGGGACTTTCACTAATGTATCTCCCATTTTTTTTACTTAGCCATTGTTATGCAATGGTTTCAGAATATCCCACCGATGGTTATTCTTTTCCTTACGAAGGAGGGCTTATTTTTGCTTCTTTGTTTTACTTTATTTTAGGATTGGTTTTTTTGCGTTTGTTTCTGAAAAAGTACTTTTCCGATAATGTTATTGCTGCTGTGTTACTAGTTATTTCTTTAGCTACAAACATGACACATTATTTGGTATATGAACCTGCTATGTCGCATTCTTTTATGTTTTTTCTAATGTGCTTATTTATCTATCTTACTGATAAATGGCATAATAATAATAAGATTGGCACTGCAATCTTTATTGGGATAACAATGGGGCTTATTTCGTTAATCCGGCCTACAAATATTATTATCGGATTATTGTTTTTGCTATGGAATGTGAATAGTTTCTCCGCAATAAAGGAAAAAACCCGTTTGTTTATTAAAAATTATAAGTCTTTGATAATTATCGTTTTCTTTACTTTTCTTATATGGATTCCTCAATTCCTATACTGGCATTCAGTTACTGGACATTTTCTGTATTATTCATATAATAACGAAGGCTTCTTTTTCCTGAAACCCAAAATTCTCCATGTATTGCTTGGGTTTAGAAAAGGCTGGCTAATATATACGCCTGTTATGTTTTTTGCCCTATTAGGAATATTAACTGTTTACAAAACTCATAATAGATGGTTTTTTGGCATATTAACCTTTGTTGTTCTAAACATATATATCATTTCTTCATGGTGGTGCTGGTGGTATGGAGGTTCATACGGACACCGTGCCTTTATCGAATCATATGCTGTTATGGCTTTACCTTTATCGGCATTTATAAAATGGATTGTTGATAAAAACCCCAAATGGTTTATGTTGATATTGGTTGCAATATGTATCTTTTCATTTCACAATTTGTTTCAAAACAAGAAATACATAAACAATTCGATTCATTATGATTCAATGACAAGGCTTGCCTATTTTGAAACTTTTGATAAAGCTTCTCCAACTGCTTTGTATTACAAACTCCTTATACCACCGGATTATGAAAACGCAATGGCAGGGAAGCCAGAAAGATGGGGGACTCAGATAATTAATGAGGACATGCCTCAAATGCAAAATTTGTCTTTTTCTGTACTGCATTTTAATAATTTCTCCAAAACTAATGATGAACAATCTTATTCCGACGAATTTATAAACAATGAAGTATTCAGAACAGGTGGAGCTTCATATGAATTGAATTCGCAGGATATTTATTCTCCCGGTTTTTTTATTAACCTTGACCAATTACATGCGATGAATATTAAGTGGGTTTTGGTTGAAGTTTATTTTTATCCCTTTATACAGTCTTCACAAAATCCAGCTGGTATTGTGATATCTTTTGAAAATCAGGATGATGTTTTTTCATATAATCTGGAACTATTTAATAACGATAATCAAATTACTGAAACATGGAATTATCGTCAATTTTTAGTAAAGGTGCCGGAAATAAATGATCCCGAGAATGGCATTTTAAAATGTTATATCTGGAATGTTGATGGAAAATCCAGAGCACTTATTGATGATTTCAGAGTTAGTGGAATAGTAGTTAATTGATACAGAATAGTTCTTACGAATCACGCTCTGACAATGTGATTGGGATAAATAGTGATAAATAGTGATAAATTGCTGAGCAGTAACAAAATCGAAAATTTAGTCGGACAGTAATAAAAAAAAATTTTAATTAACTTGACAATTACCAATAATTATTAATTTTACCGAACAATAAAAAAAAATCACATAACTTCGATTTTTATAAATATAAATCAAATAAAAATTTCCACTTATAAAAATATAACAATATGAATATAAGCTGCTCTGAAAAACCTCATAGATATTTAAAATTTGCACTTATAATACTCTCATTGTTTGTGGTTGTTAATAATCTTGTTTTTGCACCTGGTAATATTCTTTCCTGGGATGTATTTGGATATTATCTCTACCTGCCACTCACATTTATATATAATGACCTTGGAATTCGTGATTTTTCTATTGTTAATCAGATTATTGAAACCTACGAAAACACAGGCACATTTTATCAGGCCACCATAACCCCCGAAGGTACTTATGTTCTTAAATACCCTATGGGACTTTCATTTTTTTATGCGCCTTTTTTTTTCATAGGTTATCTTATTGCTATTTTAACTAATTATCCGGCAGATGGATTTTCTCTCCCTTTTCAGTATTCCGTGTTTGTGGGTTGTATAATATATTCATTACTGGGATTATGGGCTTTGTCAAAGGTGTTATTGCGTTTTTTTAATGAAAGAACTGTTATATTTATTCTGTTTATTGTAGTTTTTTCTTCAAATTTCATTGTTCATGTAACAATGTACGGACAAAATTCAATGTCTCACAGCTTGTTGTTTATGACCTATTCATTCATAATCTGGCTGAGTATATTGTGGCATGAATCATATAAAATAAAGTACATTATATTTTTGGCAATTATTTGCGGGATTACAATATTAAGTAGGCCAACAGAAATAGTTTGTTTGTTAATTCCGGCATTATGGGGGGTTAATGACCTGTCACTTATTAAAGAAAGGATATCATTGTTTTTAAAATATAGAAAACAAATAATTGTATTTGCATTAATTTTATTTCTTTTTGGTTTATTTCAAATGACTTATTGGAAGATACATACAGGCTCGTTCATTTTCTACAGTTATGGAGGGAATCCAGGTGAAGGATTTGATTTTTTTAGCCCCTATCTTTTAAAGGTACTCTTCAGTTTCAGAAAAGGTTGGTTGATTTATACACCAGTAATGATCTTTGCTATTGCAGGTTTTTATTTTCTACATAAGAAAAATCGTTCAGTGTTCTATGCGCTTTTTATTTATTTCATAGTAAACCTCTATATTGTCTCAAGCTGGTCGTGTTGGTGGTATGCACAATCTTTCGGACAAAGATCCTTAATTCAATCCTATCCCGTTATGGCTATTTCTCTTGGATATTTTTTAATCTGGCTAAATAATAAAAAATTGCTTAAAAGAATTATATATCCGATTATTATAGTTTTTGTATTTTTAAACATATTCCAAACCAGACAATATCATTATGGAATTATTGATGGAGACAGGATGACAAGAGAGTATTATTTTAAGGTTTTCGGAAAAATACATACCACTGAACAAGACAAAGAATTGCTTCTTATACAACGTTCATTTGACGGAGTAGAAACATTTAATAATAATGATGAATATAAATCAAAATTTTTAAATAAACTGGATTTTGAAAACACTGAGAACAAAGATTCTTCTGTGTTTTATTCCGGACAATATTCCTTCAAATTGGATAGTAATGTAATATATACTCCGAAAATTGAATCTTCATTTTATGATATAACCAATAAAGACCATGCGTGGATTGAAATTACTGCTTATGTTTATCCAACAGAAGATGTTTCAAATAACCCTTTCTGTCTGGTGGCTCATTTTAGTCATAGGGGTAAAGCATATAAGTATAAAACGTTTGATTCTGAAAATATGGAACTTGAGGTTAACAAATGGAATAAAATTAGCTTTTATTATCTGACACCTGAAGTTCGAAGAAAAACCGATATGCTTAGCACATATGTTTGGCATAGAGGAAAGTATCCGATTTATATAGATGATTTGGAGGTGAATGTGTATGAAAAATTATAGTTAAAGAAAAATTCACCAATATTTAGGGCATGCTGTTTATCACTATGTGAAAAAACTAACAAAAACTGAACTGCGTCACATTTACATCGGTTTCTGTTAAAATTTACTACAAGGTTATTTTGATGATTTGCTATGTTTTCGGTGAATAATACTTGTATTTTTTTTGATTTTATCAAGCGAAACTGATTATTCCGGACAAATGTTGCGGGCTATTTGTGGATAGGTGTTGCGATGTATGCTGCTGGGGCGGATTGTCTTCAGACGCAGTGGCATCTTATCAGTCAATCAGTCTTTGGTGAGCAGAGAAATTTATTTGTATTTTCTATATTCAATTTCAAGGGTGTCTAATAAATCAATAGTATATAAACTATTATTTTCAATAATGAAATACTCATTGTGTGGTTTAATTTGTTTTACAAAGTTGAACTGTTTTGAAAAATCTTTATTTAAATCTATTATTAAAATATTCGAGTAAATGGTTTTTTCATCTTCAATAAGTCTCCATGTTCTTCTTTCATATGATGGACGAAGTGTTTTGGGGAATGTTTCATCACAGCTTGGGCATGCGTAATTAAAAAAATCATAATTCCAATGATTGGAAATAATTACAAGTTGAACATTATACTCATCGCAAATTGATTTAATATTATTGCATTGTTCAAATAGATCATTTGTCTTAATGACACCAATAATGTGATTTTTCTCATGACTGACATTGAGATTGATTGATTTATCAAGAGTATTTATATTGTATATAAAAAAAGAAAGGGGGATTAAAAGATAGAAATAAAAATATTTGCTTTTTTCTTTGAAAGAAAAAAATGATAGAGATATACCCAGTAAAACGGGAATAGATAAATACATTCTAGATAAAGGAAAGAAAATTGAATTACTTCCATCACTTACTTTGCTGATTCCCAACGTGGAAATAATTAGTAATGTTGATATAAAAACAGTAAGAGACTCCTTGTACTTTCTTTCCTTAAACAAAAAGGCGCCAACAGTAATGAACATTATTATTATTAAAAACCCAGAGTTCCAGAATATGGGTGTTACATCATTAAAAAACAAATCAAGATGAGTTAAAGATGATAGCAGACCTTTGAAGGAAAATGTAAAATTTAATTTATGAAGGTTGTAATAAGGGTTTACCACGTAGAAATGGTTTACAGAAAAATGAATAATAAACCCCAGCATGATGCCAATTGATGAATATATATAGAAGTATATTTTTTTTCGATTTTCAATAAATAAATAAAATAAACAAGGGAGCGTGATTAATATGGCATTCGAATTAACGGAATATCCAATCACAGCAATAAACGAACTAACAAGAAAAGATGTTTTTGATTTTGGATAAAAAATCCCCAGCACTACAAAGGAGCTTATAAAAATTCCGGGAACAAAACCTCTAGACAATGAAGTAATAAGGGAATACTCAACAGGTAAAAGAAGTGGTATTGAAAGGATGAGGAGCGCAACTTTTGGAGATTTTTTAAGAAACACAAAAAGTGAAATGATGAAGTAGGGCAGGAGGGCAAAAACACTAGTGATTATGGGCAAAGCCTTATAAGCAGGTACTCCAAGCCTGTATAATGGAATTGCAAATAATGCTTCAATCATAGTATTATATGCCTGACCATAAAAGCGAGGTTCATGAAAAATTCCTTTTGAATATTGCTCCAATCCAAACCACATTATAGCTTGATCACTATCTGTATATATAAATGCACAATTTTTCAATACAAAATATCGAAATGTTATTATCAATCCTAATAATAACACATATGTTATCCAAGCTATATTAGTCTGGGTTATTGATTTTATCATAATTTAATTTGAATTCGTTTCTATGCGAAATATTGCGTTTGTTTTTACCTTTTTCATTACGTGATGAATTTTTCTGTTTTATTCAGTAGCATAACTTTTCAAATCATAAATCAAAACATTTTTATATTTTCCTATAGGCTGAGACAAAAAATTTTCCCAAAGTTCATTTTGAGCTATACTTTCATGATTCACAATTGAATAGCTGGCACCGCGGTTTATTTGATACATAATTTTTTAACTACTTTCTGCAAAAAACATTATATTTAATAATGCAATATATTGCCCTCACTCCATCTCTCCATCCAATTTTCTTTCCTTCCTCATAAGTTCGTCCGTAATAAGATATTCCAACTTCATAAATGCGAATTTTTGGTATTCTGGCAATTTTTGCAGTCACCTCCGGTTCAAAACCAAATCGGTTTTCTTTTAGATTGATTCTTTTTATAATATCAGCCTTGAATAATTTGTAACATGTTTCCATATCTGTCAGATTCAGATTGGTAAACATATTTGACACAAAAGTGAGAAATTTATTTCCTATACTGTGCCAGAAAAATAAAATTCTGTGAGGATTTCCTCCCATAAACCTTGATCCGTAAACGACATCAGCAAATCCGTTTATTATTGGTTTCAATAGCAAATTATATTCACTTGGGTCATATTCAAGGTCTGCATCCTGAATTATTATATAATTACCACTTGCAATTTCAATGCCTTTGTGCAAAGCAGCTCCTTTTCCCATGTTTACAGGTTGTGAAAAAAAAGTAATATTAACCTCAGGGTGTTCTGATATGTATTTTTCAATTACTCCAACGGTATTATCTTTCGAGCAATCGTTCACAATAACAAGTTCTTTTTTTATATTGCTGATTAGCTCAACACTTAGTATCTTGTCAAGAATGAGGTGTATTGTCTTCTCTTCGTTATAAGCAGGGATAACAATTGACAATGTTTCTTGCATCATTTTATAATTTGTGCAATATTACAAAAAAATATCAGTGTTTAAATAAAATCATGCCCTGAAGCTGAAAAAAAAGTGATGTGTTTTTTAATAAAATTTCAGGAATAGTTTTATTTTCGCAGCATGAAAAGATTGATGCTCCTAATACTCATCTTGCAGAACTTTACTTTTGCTTTTTCACGCAATGACAGTCTTGAGGCAAAAGCACTCAGAATAGATAAACCTCCAAAAATTGATGGCTATCTTGATGACGATGTGTGGAAGCATGCATCAGTATTGACAAACTTCACACAATCAGATCCTTTTCAGGGAAGATCCCCGAGTTTTCAAACCAAAGTCTATGTGCTGTATGATAATGAAGCAATTTATATCGGAGCATATATGTATGATTCTTCTCCTGATTCTGTTTTGAAACAACTGGGTGACAGGGATCATGAATTAAATGCTGATGATATTGTTTTTCAGTTTGATCCGTTTAACAATAATCAGGATGCCTATTATTTCAGAATAACTGCTTCCAATGTTCAAAGTGATTGGAGAAAACGTGATGGTTCATATAGTGCTGTTTGGCATAGCCGAACAGCTATTCATGATGATGGCTGGTCAGTTGAGGTAAAAATTCCGTTTTCATCAATAAGGATTCCTACAGTTCAAAGCCATAACTGGGCGTTTCAGGTTACCCGAAATATCCGCAGATACAGAGAGTTCTCCAAGTGGGCACCTGAAACAAAGGGGGTAGACAATGAGATGATTTTTTGGGGTTCTCTCAAAGGGATTGAACATATTCAGCCCCCTGTCAGATTATCTCTTACTCCATATTTGTCAGTTTTTGCCGAAATGCACAATAACACAGGTCAGGATGAAGGCTTTTCAATCACACCAATCGGTGGTCTCGATTTGAAGTATGGAATCAATGAAAGTTTTACGCTTGATTTAACGCTTTTACCTGATTTTAGTCAGGTGAGGTCTGATGATGTAATTAAAAACCTTTCTGCTTTTGAAGTGAACTTTAGCGAACAAAGACCTTTCTTCCTTGAGTCAATGGACTTGTTCAAATTGGGGGGGTTGTTCTATTCACGCAGAATCGGACGCTTTCCGTCTTCATACTATCATGTTCTGTCAGAGCTTGAAGAAGATGAAGAAGTCATTTCCAATCCAGCATCAGTTAGCCTGATCAATGCATTTAAAATTACAGGGCAAACAAGCAAGGGATTGTCTTTGGGAGTTCTCAATGCAATTACTGACAGAACCTCAGCAACAATAAGAGATGCTATCGGAAATACGAGAAATGTTTTAACAGAGCCTTTGTCAAATTATAATGTTTTTGTGCTGCGCCAGGTATTGCCTTATAATTCATGGGTCTATCTCATCAATACAAATTTGCTGAGAGAAGGAGCTGACATGACTGCCAATGTAACCGGAACAGGAGCCAAATTATATACTCCTGAAAATAAATATGCGCTCACATTGAATGCTTCTTCAAGTAGCAGAATTATTGAACTGGATGATGCCGCCATGAATAAGGCTGGTTATGCATGGAACATTACGGCAGCCAAAGTAAGGGGAAAATTCCAGTATCATTACTATCATCAGATGAAAAATAACAGATATAACATTAATGATATGGGGATTAACCATACAAATGATGAATCACATGACGAAATACAAGTATCCTATAAATTTTTTGATCCTTTTTGGAAATTGCTAAGACTCAATCTTGGAGCTGGCCTCTGGAGGTCAGAAAGACGTTCAACGAGTATGCCAACAAGCCAGGGTGTCAATGCTTCAGTCTCTACAACCACAGTTCGACATCTGAGTTTGTGGACAAGAGCGTCATATAACTTTTCTGAAGTTTATGATTATTACGAACCACGTACAAATGGTTTCTTTTACATTGCACCTGTATCTTACAATACCAGTTTGGGGTTTTCGTCAGATTACAGACGCCCTGTTGCTCTGGATGGTTCCGTTAGCACAACTCAGAGAAATCAAATTAGTAATAAAGCATATTCTGCATCTATAAGTCCGATTATTCGTTTGAATAACCATTTTCAGTTTACCATGGGGTCTTCATATAATGCAAATATCAATGCAAGGGGATTTGCCGGACGAAATAACGAAGGAAACCCTGTGTTTGGTAAACGTCATGTTACAACAGTTGAGAATTCTTTTTCAGGGAAATATATGTTCAGAAACAATCTGTCATTGAGTTTGAGATTAAGGCACTATTGGTCAAAAGGAGAATATGAGAAGTTTTATCTGCTCAATAACGAAGGAAGACTTGTAGATGATGTTGAAATTCCTGAATTTGAGAATTTCAATTTTAATTCTTTTCTTGTTGATCTGGTGTTTAACTGGGAATTTGCACCGGGGAGTAATCTAACTGTTGTTTGGAAAAACAGTATTGTTGATGAACAATACTATGTGGTGGAAAGTTATTGGGAGAACCTGAGTGATGTTTTTGAAAAACCTCAGACAAATTTGCTGAGTCTGAAGTTTATCTATTATCTGGATTATCACACTGTGATGTCAAAACTAAAAAAATAAACTACTCAAAAGTAAATGTGACATAAAAAATCTTTGTGTTGAGTTTTTCTATAGTATTTGTAAAAATATTGTCCTCTCTTTTTAGTAAATCTCTAACCCCATATGCCATTTTTATCTCAATTCCAAATTTGAAATACTCAAGGTAAAAATCAAATCCTGTCCCTATTTCAAAAGAATAATCATTGCGTTTGAGTTTAATTAATTCATCATCCTGAATTTTCTTTTTGGCAAGTGAGGCCATGTCAATGCTGTATTTTATGCCTCCAATCACATAAGCTCTGGTATTGGTGAGCCTGACAGATTTAAATTTGAAAAGCAAAGGCAAATCAACAAAAGTAGATTCAATTTTTTTTGTATAGTTTTCAATCTGTCCCTTTTCTGTAATAGAATAATTCAGTAATCTGTCCCCAAATGATAAAGTGGGAATAAAGCGGGCATTAAAATGTTCACCAAGTCTTAAGTCTGAAATAATACCAATATGAAAACCCAGCTGAGACTCAGGAAGTACAATCAATAATGAATCATATGTTCTGTAGTCAGCTGATCGTTTGACTGAAAAATTCATTTCATTTACCCCTAGTATAAAACCAAAATGCAAACGTTTTAAATCATATGCCGGCAAATTCTGTATTCCCTTCCCGCCGGGCTGTCCCGAAGCACTCATATGAAACAATATGAAAATTATTATAATACAGAAATATCTGGAGCGATTCATTTGTTTTGTTGGGGTTGCTACATCAACGGATAAATGATTTATTTTAGTATATGAGCGTGCAAAATTACAAAAAACTGTTATTGTATTTGAAAAAGTTGTGTGTGAAGTAATTCTGAACAGAAAAACTATGTAACGACACAGTCCCTTTTTATAAGCTACGAATTACTCTAATTACCACGTATAATTCCGTTAGTTCTGCAAAAGCCATGACACAGTTTCAGATTATGACATTCTGAAAGCAAGCTTTCTCTGTCAAATTTGAAACTGTGTTAAAGCAAATCTGATGGTTCAGATAATACTTTTGTCACATCGTGATAAATTGGTGAGCTGTAACAAAATTATTATACAATAGAGTGTTTTTAAAAAAATTGTAAATTTGCCACATAATCATGGAACACGAAAACTCAAACTTACGTAACAGAAAAGTTGATGAACAATATATGGAGATATTGTTTCGTGATCATTACAAAGGTTTGTGTCTGTTTGCCCGTCAGTATATTTATGATAATGAAAAAGTTGAAGACATAGTTCAGGATGTGTTTCTCAATATCTGGGAAAAAGGAGAGCTCATTGCCTCTGATTCTCAGGTCAAAGGATATCTTTATACTTCTGTAAAGAACAGATGTCTCAATTATATCAGGGATAATAAGAAATTTGCAGATAATGTTGAAGTTGCCCGAATTGAGAATACAGATACCAGCAGTAAGATAGAATATCGTGAGCTTGAACAACTGATAAAAACAACAATTGAGTCTCTTCCCGAAAAATGCCGCGAAGTGTTTGAAATGAGCAGATTCAAAGAAATGAAATATCAGGAAATTGCAGATGCTCTTGGAATATCTGTGAAAACAGTTGAAGCACAAATGTCAAAAGCTCTTAAAGTACTGAGAGAGAAGGTTGCAGGATACACAAACGGTTTTTTTTGTTTTTTATTACATTTTTTTCAAAACACAATAAGGGTAAGTACTTTTTCTAGTGTATAGTTAGCATGAAACAATTCGACCATAACATCAGTGAGGAACTCTTAACACGCTACCTGCTCAATGAAACAAGTGAGCAGGAGTCGATGTTTATAAAAGAAGCACTTGCTTCAGATGCCTCTCTGAGTGATGAATTTCAGAAACTGAAAAACATCCTGGATATGGTCAGTTTGACAAAAATTGATACTGAACTTTCCTGGAATAAATTCAGTGAGAAACTGAAACCTCATAGCAAACGAATAGAAATCAAACCCAAACCCAAACAGTCGTCTTTCAGCCTCAGAAAACTTGCTGTAGCTGCCTCTGTTTTAATAATTATTGGTTTTGCTGGTTACATGGGGTTCAATTCCTATATGTCAGCTATGTTGATTACCGTTGCTGATACAGATATCGAAAATGTATCATTGAAAGACGGCTCAGAAATTACACTCAACAGAAATTCGGAGATTCATTATCCCAGAAGATTTACAAAAAACACAAGAACTGTGCAACTGAATGGAGAAGCATTTTTTGAGGTTGCATCCAATCCTGATAAACCATTCATTGTTGAAACCACTGATCTTGATGTGCGTGTGCTTGGAACTTCTTTTTATGTAAAAGCATGGAAAGACAATCTTCCTGAAGTGACAGTTGAAACAGGGAAAGTAGAGTGCCATTACAAACCCACCGGTGAAAAAGTTATACTTACTGCAGGACAAACTGCCATTTTTGGAAAAACAGAAACTCCTGAGGTTAGAAAAACCTCAACCAATGATTTGAACAATTTTGCATGGAGAACATATCGCCTGAAATTTGAAAATGAAAGTTTTTCAAATATCGTGAACATGGTGAATAAAGCATACGGAAGCAATCTGATAATAGAAGGTGATATAAAGAATTGCAAATTGACAGTGAATTTTGAAAATCTTTCACTTGATGGTGTAGTCAATGTTATGCAGTCAATCCTCGATGTTAATTATATCAAAACCAAGGATAAAATTATCCTTAAAGGTGATGGTTGTTAAACAGGGATATCAAAAATCAATATTTCGCTTCCTTTTTTTACTGTCAGTTCCTGATTTGATATTCCTTTTATTCCAACTGCATCTCTTTTGTTCAAAATAAAATCTTTTGTTTCAACAGTTCCTTCAATAACAAAAATATACAACCCATTTCCCTCTTTTTTTAACTGATAGGAGGTTGGAAGATTCTCTTTTGCATTGAGTTTGCTCACCCAGGCATCCTGATGAATCCATAATGGAGCACCACCATTTATAGGAGAAACCAAAAGCTGAAAACGATTCAGAAAATCATCGGAATTGAATTGATACTGGTCATACCTTGAATCAACATCCCTTATGTGAGGAAAAAGCCAGATTTGCAAAAATTTTCCATCTTCAGTGTCACTTGCATTAAACTCGCTGTGAATAATTCCATTTCCTGCACTCATTACCTGCACTTCATTCACTCCAATCACACCCTTGTTTCCCAAACTGTCTTCATGCTTTAAAGCTCCTTCAAGCGGAATTGTAATAATCTCCATATTGTCATGAGGATGCATGCCAAATCCGGAACCACCTGAAATGATATCATCATTTAATACTCTGAGAACACCAAATTTTATCCTCTCAGGATTGTAATAATTTGCAAAACTGAATGAGTGATAAGACTTTAGCCATCCATGATTTGCATATCCTCTGTCTTCTGCTTTATGTATTTCGAATGTTGACATTGTTTTTGTGCAAAGTTACGAAAAAATACTATATGGAAACATTCTAAATAAAAAACTTCAATCGATTTATGATTTTTTTAACGAATTTGTTAATATTTATTTAACCCATTGAGGTCTTCAAAGGCCACTTTCAATCGTTCCACTATTCCTTTTTCTCCTTCTCTCAACCATACTCTGGGGTCATAAAACTTTTTGTTGGGTTTATCATCACCTTCGGGATTTCCGATTTGACTTTGAAGAAAGTCCTTTTTATTCAGATAGAATTTATGCACCCCATCCCAGAAAGCCCATTGTGTATCAGTATCGATGTTCATTTTAATTACACCATAGGAAATAGCTTCACGAATTTCTTCTCTTGAAGAACCAGAACCGCCATGAAATACAAAATTTAATGGTTTTTCTTCAGCAAGTCCAAATTTTTCACGTACATAAATCTGGGAGTTGTTTAAAATTTTGGGCTCCAGCTTAACATTACCAGGTTTATACACTCCGTGTACATTGCCAAATGAAGCTGCAATGGTAAAGTTTGGACTTATTTTTATGAGTTGTTCGTATGCATATGCAACATCTGTAGGCTGGGTGTATAGTTTTGAACTGTCGATATCAGTATTATCTACTCCGTCTTCTTCTCCTCCAGTGATTCCAAGCTCAATTTCCAGTGTCATTCCCATTCTGCTCATTCTTTCAAGATATTGTTTGCAGGTTGCAATGTTCTCTTCAAGATTTTCTTCAGACAAATCAAGCATGTGAGAACTGAACAATGGTTTGCCATTTTCTTTATGAAATCTTTCTCCTTCATCAAGTAGTGCATCTATCCATGGCAGAAGCTTTCGGGCGGCATGATCGGTGTGAAGGATGACAGGAACTCCATAGAGTTCAGCAACTCTGTGTACATGATAGGCACCGGAAATTGTTCCTGCAATTGAAGCTTTCATGCTGTCTGCAAGCCCTTTGCCTGCATAAAACTGTCCGCCTCCGTTTGAAAACTGAACAATCACCGGGGTGTTGACATTCATCGCTGCTTCAAGCACTGCATTGATTGAATCTGTTCCAACCACATTGACTGCAGGGATAGCATATTTCTCTTTTTTTGCAAATTCAAAAATCGTTTGCACATCTTGACCGGTTGATACACCGGGTTTTACAATTTCAGATAATTTCATAATATCAGTTCCTTTTTTAATTCTCAGTTCAAAATTACATGATTTCTATGAACATGAAGTTGTTTTTATTAACAAAATGCAAGTATTTAAGATTGCATTACTTTCAACTAATACAATGTTGAATCAAAATATGAGATTGGATAACTATTGATAATTGTTAATAATTATTTTATTATGAATTTCTTTTATAAATAATTTTGGGCATCTGCAACCTTTTTTAAGGAAGGTGTATCTTTTGAAAATATAAACCATATAAAAATGAAAAAATCACTACTTGTTTTTACTATGCTAACCGGATTAATTTGTCACTTAACTTATTCACAGATTAGTCAGGGAGGAACTCCCCAGTCTTTCAATGATTTGATAAATGATCGCATTTCTTCTCAGGTGCCTGTTGTATTAATTCCTGATACAGATGTGGATATTTTGCGTGCCGAAGATGAAGTTCTTGATCAGTACAAGAATATTCCCTGGAGGTTTGGATACAATCATGATGTTTCCCTTAATCGTGAAACACATGGACTTGAAGAGACACTGGATGACGGAAGTTTATTATGGAGAATTTCAATTAATTCTGATGGTGCGTTGTCTCTGAATTTTCTGTTTGATAATTTTGAAATTCCTGATGGGGCATCTCTATTTATTTTTAATGAAGATAAAACTGAAATTCTTGGAGCCTTCACTTCATATAATAATCAGGATGATAAGTTGTTTGCAACAACTTTAATTTCTGGCGATTATGTGACCATTGAATATTATGAACCATGGTGGGTTTCGTTCAGGGGGACTTTTGAACTTGTTAGAGTTACACATGGATATCGTGGACCTCATGATTTTATGAAAGGGTTTGGTGCTTCAGGTTATTGCAATGTGAATGTGATGTGTCCTGAATCTGCAGGAATGGAAAACCAGATTCGGAGTGTTTGCATGCTAGTTTCCGGAAGCAATGGTTTTTGCACAGGGGCTTTAATCAACAATACTGAAAACAACGGAAAACCATATGTTTTGAGTGCTGATCATTGCTATTACAATCCTGGCGCTGTTGTTTACTGGTTTAACTGGCAAAGCCCCACCTGCACAAATCCTTCCACATCTCCTCCATATAATTCAATGAGTGGTGCCACACAGAGAGCCAGATACTCTACTTCCGATATGTGGCTGGTAGAGTTGAACCAACCCATACCTTCGGAGTACAATGTGTATTACTCCGGATGGAACAGAACAGATACGAATTATATTGTGGGAAAAATTTGGGGAATACATCATCCTAACGGAGACATAAAAAAGATTAGCTGGGCTGAAACGGGCGTGTCAACCACTACTTATTTGCAGAATTCTGTGCCCGGCAACGGGTCACACTGGAGAATTACTCAATGGAGTGATGGCACAACCACAGAGCCTGGTTCATCTGGTTCTCCACTTTTTGACCCGCAGGGCAGAATCATTGGACAATTACATGGAGGATATGCCTCATGCTCTAGTATGACATCCGATTGGTATGGAAAACTTTCTGTTTCCTGGACAGGAGGAAATACAAATTCAACCAGACTGAGCAATTGGCTTGACCCCATTGAAACACAAGCAGAATCAATTGAAGGATACGATCCAACTGCCAGCATTGGGGTCTTTAACTCCTTTTCAACTGATGATTTGATTATTTATCCAAATCCCAATGATGGTTTTTTCTCAATTTCTTTCAGTGAAAATATTCAGTTTCCAATTCAACTGACATTGTCAGATATTCAGGGCAGACTTGTTTTTTCAAGGTTCTATGAAACTTTAGGAGAGACTGTTAATGTTGATGTAAGAGGTTTCTCCAAAGGTATTTACATCATTGATGCCTGCTCATCAGAGAAAAAAATTGTTAAAAAAATGATTATTGAATAATAAAATCGTTCATGGTTTTGTCAAATTTGTACTTTTGTTATTGAAATATGAACCCCTTAAAATAATTTAATTATGAGAAAGAAAAGCTATTTTCATGTTTTATTTTTTATGATTTTTCTGCTGCCAATAGCAGGAATTTCACAAATAATGCAGGGAGGCACACCCTTATCTTTTGAAATGGGTGAAAAGTCCATTTCATTGAATGTGCCAATGATTGTTATGCCAGAAATTGACATTGAGGCGTTGCGGGCTGAAGATGCCATTTTGGACAATCATAAAGATATTCCCTGGCGATTTGGGGAAAACATTGAAGTTGACATTGATTTGAAAACATCTGGTTTGATGGAAGAAGTACCGGGAGGAAAACTATGGAGAACAGCAATTGTATCATCCGGAGCAGTATCAATTAATTTTCTGTTTGATAATTTTCAAATTCCTCATGGAGCATCATTATATATATATAATGAGGAAAGAACTGATGTGATTGGAGCTTTTACAGACTTAAATAATCGGGATGACAGGATGTTTGCAACAGTTCCCATTCGCGGCAGCCATATTGTTCTTGAATATTTCGAGCCAGATAAAGCTCAGTTCAGCGGTGATTTGCATCTTACAAGAGTTACACATGGTTACAGAGGACCACATGATTATGCTAAGGCATTTGGTAATTCAGGAGCTTGCAATGTGAATGTTGTATGCCCTGCATCAGCAGGTATGGAAAACCAAATTCGCAGTTCTGCCATGCTTGTCTCTGGGAGCAACGGATTTTGTTCAGGTGCTTTGATAAATAATACCTCAAATGATGGAACACCATATTTTTTAAGTGCAGACCATTGTTATAATACTCCAGGTTCTGTTGTTTATTGGTTTAACTGGCAAAGTGCAACTTGTGCAAATCCAGGCACATCTCCTTCTTATCAGTCTATTTCTGGGGCAACAGACAGAGCCAGATATGCTACTTCAGATGTGTGGTTGGTTGAATTAAGTTCAGCTCCTCCTGCAGGTTACAATGTATATTATTCAGGTTGGAACAGAACAATGGATAATAATATTACAGGGAAAATCTGGGGTATTCACCATCCTTCAGGTGACATTAAAAAAATCAGCTGGTCAACTCTTGGTGCTTCAACAACCACGTATCTGCAAAATCCAGTCCCCGGAAACGGGTCGCACTGGCGTGTAACACAATGGAGTGATGGTACAACTACTGAAGGTGGTTCTTCAGGGTCTCCTTTGTATGACCCTGATGGAAGAATCATTGGTCAGCTACACGGAGGCTATGCTTCATGTTCAAGTTTAACATCCGATTGGTATGGCAAACTTGGAGTATCCTGGACAGGAGGCGGAACAAACGCAACACGCCTGAGCAACTGGCTTGACCCAACAACCACAGGAGTTGAAACTCTTGACGGATATGATCCAAATACACCAGCTTTGGCGGTTGATGCCCAGTTGTTTGATATTATAGTTCCTGTAAGTGTGTATACTTCTGCTCAAACTATTACACCTCAGGTGACAATTAGAAATAACGGAGCTAATAACCTAACCTCTGCAACTGTTAGTTATACCCTCAATGGGGGTGCACCCGTCAGTGTTCCATGGACAGGCAATCTTGCCACAGGACAAACTGCCAACGTTTCTTTTAGCCCTATTGGAATTGTTGTAGGGAATCACACATTTGTAGCCACAGTCACAGTAACAGGTGACCAGGACCCAGCAAATGACTCAATGACAAGAAATTTCTCTGTCACTGATTGTGGAAGTGCTATTCCTGTTCCTTATTCAGAAAATTTCAATCAGTCAACTTTACCTGCCTGCTGGACAGTTCAAAATGGTCATGCTACTAACAACTGGCAGTCATCAACAGGTTATAATATTGGAGGCACATACCCTGTAGATCCTGTTTCAGGTTCCCATTTCTGGTATGTACAGTGGATTGCTCAAAATCAAAACGAATGGTTGATTACACCTATTTTTGATTTTACAAATCTTACAAATTCCGAAATAAGATTCTGGTTTAACGGAAGTTACAATTGGTCAATTACAAATGATAATTGTGACCTTGATCTTATGGTAAGAGTCAATGGTGGTACATGGACAGCTCTGTGGAATGAATCAGATCATTCAAGTTTTGATGATAATATGACCTATGTCTGGCTTGAAACTATCTATAGTTTATCTGCATACGACGGACAGTCAAATGTGCAGTTTGCATTCCGTTATACCGGTAATGACGGAGCAAATTTTGCTGTAGATAATATTTCCATTAACGGAAATGTCACTTCACTTGATGAGATAAATACTGATTCTGAAATTGTGATTTTTCCCAATCCAACTGAGGATATCTTCACTGTAACTATTAATAGTGAAACTGATAGTTTCGATAATCTGATAATAACAGATGCTACAGGGAAACAAGTGTATTTTGAAAATATCAGTGGTTTGAAGAATGTGACTATTGATTCTGCAATTTTTGCAAAGGGAATGTATATTTTAACTGTATCTTCACAATCGGGGAAAGTTGTTAAGAAGTTAATAATTCAATAATCTTTCACCATATACTCTGAAAAAGCCTGTTCTAAAGAGCAGGCTTTTTTTATTGTACTGAAATAATGAGATTAAAAAAAAAATGATAGTCCATTACATGATATCGTTTGTTTTTGTAATTTTGCAGGTATAACCAAAAAAATAGAAAAAGTTATGAAACGAATTCAGTTTTATATTCTCGCAGGAGTTATTGTTTTTGCATCTTGTGTGCCTGCCCGTCAGTTTCAGGACGAAAAGGAAAGACGCGAACGATGTGAAGAACAATATCAGGATTTGCAGAATTCATATAATAATCTGAAAATTTCAAATTTAGAACTTGAAGAAAAGTTTACTGCAATGAATAAGGAATATACTGCTCTTGTTAGAGATACATCATTACTTAGAGGATCTAACAGATTGTTGCAGGAACAATATGATAAGATTAATGATCTGTATCAATTGTTGCTTGAAAAAAACAGAGAGTTGCTTGCAGGAAACATTGCAGAAACAGAAAAAATCTCAACTGAATTGAGATTAACTCAAGAACGACTTCAACTTAAGGAAGATGAGTTGCGCAAACTCGAACTTGAGTTAAACCGAAAGAAAGCTGAACTTGATGATTTGGCATTAATTCTTGCAGCGAAAGAACAACGTGTCATTGAACTTGAAAATATTCTTGCAGAGCAACAGAGAGTGGTGAATGAATTACGTGACAAAGTAGCTGCAGCTTTGTTTGGTTTTGAAAATAATGGTCTCACAATAGAAATTAGAGACGGAAAAGTGTATGTTTCTCTTGATGAATCTCTGCTGTTTGCTTCAGGCAGCTGGTCAGTCAATGCAAAAGGACGTGATGCCATTATTAAACTTGCAAAAGTTCTTGAAACCAATGTTGATATTGATATTCTCATCGAAGGACATACAGACAATGTACCTTATAAAGGGAGTGGACAAGTGAAAGACAATTGGGATTTGAGTGTAATGCGTGCTACAGCAATTGTAAAAATTATTGTTGAAAATTCAAACATTGACCCTAAACGACTTATGGCCGCCGGAAGAAGTGAGTATTTGCCTGTTGATAATTCAAACTCTACAGCGGGAAGAGCAAAAAACAGAAGAACAGAGATTATTCTATCTCCAAAACTCGATGATTTATATAATCTTATTCAGGAGTAAAAAACCTTATTGAATAAAAAAAAAACCGATAATTATTCTTATCGGTTTTTTTTTATTCAATTTTACTTTTATCCAAACAATTTCTTAAAAACATCGGTAAGTTTTCCAGCCGGGATAATCTCAATTTTATTCTTTTTGAAATCACCTGGTTTATAACTGTATTTTGAAACAATGATTCTCTGATATGAGAGTTTTTCAGCTTCGTTTATTCTTTGTTCAAGACGGGCAACTGGCCTGACTTCACCTGACAGGCCGACTTCTCCTACAAAACATGTGTGCCGGTCAACAGCAATATCCACATAAGAAGATACGATTGATGCAACAACGGCAAGATCAATGGCAGGGTCATCAACTCTTACACCGCCAGTGATGTTAAGAAAAACATCTTTTACGCCAAGTTTAAATCCTGCTTTTTTCTCCAAAACTGCCAGCAGCATTGACATTCGCTTATTATCATACCCTGTTGCAGAGCGCTGGGGCTGTCCATATGGAGAAGCACTGACAAGTGCCTGAACCTCAATCAAAAGAGGGCGCATTCCTTCAATAACACCAGCAATACTAATACCGCTTAGTATTTCATCACGTTGAGAAATAAAAATCTCAGACGGATCTGTAACTTCTCTTAGCCCTTTATGAATCATTTCAAAAATTCCAAGTTCAGCAGTTGATCCAAATCGGTTTTTCACTGCCCTCAGAATTCTGTATCCGAAATGACGATCTCCCTCAAAATACAGCACAGTATCTACCATATGTTCAAGAAGTTTGGGGCCTGCAATATACCCGTCTTTGGTTACGTGCCCAATGAGGAACACAGCCACGTTGTGGTTTTTTGCATACTGCTGAAGACGTGCTGCGCATTCACGAATCTGACCTACAGCTCCTGCTGGTGAATCAATAGTTTCTGTATAAACAGTTTGTACAGAATCAACTACAATCATTTGAGGTTGAAGCTGTGTGGCATGGTGCATAACACTGTCGATATTCGTTTCACAATAAATATAACAGTGATTATTAGAAATACCTATTCTGTCAGCGCGCATTTTAATCTGACCCGCACTTTCTTCTCCTGAAACATAAAGTACAGAACCATTTGTGTATCGTAAGGCCATATCAAGCAGAAGTGTTGATTTTCCAATACCTGGTTCGCCGGCAATGAGTGTGATGGAGCCCGGTACAAGACCACCACCCAGCACTCTGTTCATTTCTGCTCCTTCAAATTGATAACGTTGAATATCAGAAGATGAAATTTCGTTCACAGGAATTGGCTTCCCTTGTTTGATATCCTTGTGTGCGTGTGCCGAAGGCAGTTGAACCACAACTTCTTCAACTATTGTATTCCATTCATTACATGCTGAACACTTGCCCTGCCACTTGGAATAGTTAGTGCCGCATGACTGACATGCAAATTGGGTTTTAGTTTTTTTTGACATGAATTAAAGGAATGCTTAGTATTTTTCAAACTCTCTATACATAAAATCATTATCACGTGTGTTAAGCAAAATCATTATGTTGCTTTTTAGTTTTCTTATTTGCCAGTCACCATTATACTCAACAATTGAACATCTCTTAATTGTCAATGTTGATGATTTTAGAGAATACTGGCAAATATCAATGGTGTCAAGAACCTGCGTGGAGTCGTTAATCTTTGTTATGCGTTTAAGTTCGCCATTTTAAAAATAACACAATTAAAAAAAATCTGTTGTATATGTTTAGCTAAATTTTGTAAACAGCCAAGTATATTCCAGTTTTTCAAGTTTGATTTTGTTACATGAGAATGTAAATGCCACTGTAAAAATAATTAGTAGAATAAAAGAATGTGGTATGTTCCTGTCTTTCATGCTCATAGGTTTTTATGGGGGAATATATTAATTAATAACAAATTCTCTGTATAGCCAGCTGATATCATCATGTTTGTGTAAAATCATGATGTCATTATTTACTTCAAGAACTCTCCATTTTCCGTTATAGAGAGTGTTTGTCATTTGTGAAGTATTTATATAAGTTCGGGTAAGTGTTTTTTCAATATCATAATTTCCGGTACAAACTGTGTCAACTCCAGTTGTATCAACAGAATGCTGAATCATTGTCACCACACCTCCTTCAAAATCCCATACTTCATGATATGTTACTTCATGAATTTTGGAAACTTTGACCAGTTTCCAACTTTGTTCAATCTTTTCCTGCTTTTGCTTCTCACACGAAGAGAGAGTGAAAATCATTATAGCAACAATTCCAAATTTTAATAGCCTCATTCTTGTTTTTTTTTTTCAAAGATAGATGTTTTTTTAAAAACAGGAAGAAAAAATGATTATCCCGGGCATGAATTGACATTTTTTTGTTGAATTATCTGCAGAGGTTTGCTCACCCGACAAAAAAATTATAAGTTTGCAAAAAAAATTGAACTTATGTCAAGGATTAGTCTTATCTTTTTGAGCGTATTTGTATTATTTAGCTGTGGCGGTGATTCTGAAAAAGGCACAGATAAAAGAAAACGCAAAGCAGGCAAGGAAAAGTCGGAAATTGAAGGTGTTATTAATATGAACGGGGATGAACTTATTAGTAGTTTGATAGTTGAGTTTGGCAAAAATTTCCGTAATGATTATAATAAGGTACAGGTTAATTCAACTGCTTCAGATTCAGAAACAGCACTTCATGAACTTGACAACGGCAATGCAGATGTGATATTTATATCCACCCCTTGTTCAATGCTTGACAATAAAAAATATCATTGTACTCCGGTGTTCAGTGATTACCTAGTGCTCATTGTCAATTTCAATAATGTTGATCTTCAGGCATTGGTAAGGTATGGGATTTCTCAAAAGCAGTTATCATTATTATTACAGGGTAAAGTATCTGATTGGCAGCAGATTAGCAAGGGAGTTGAGTCAAAAGAACCGGTTAAGCTTTACATTCCTTCAAAGAAATCCGGAGTAATTCATTATTTGTCAGAATTTGCTGATACTGATATTGATCTGATTCAGGCTGATGATTTGCTTAAAGAGAAAGAGATTCCTGAAACAGTTGGTAATATTCCCATTTCTATTGGAATATGCAGTCATACATTGGCCTATAATCATCAGACAACATATAGAAGAAACGGTATTTATATTTTAGGAATTGATTTTGACAACAGCAATTTTCTGGAAAATGAAGAGTTGATATTTGATGATATGAATGAACTGCAAATAGCAGTTAAAACAGGAAAAGCGCATCCCTCGTTGCACAGAAATTTTTCAATTGTTTATAGAAAAGATTCAAAAAAGATTGAATTGCTTGAATTATTTAATGAGCACGTTCAGGGTACAGGAAAAACAGTGATTGAGAAATACAAATTTTATCATTTTACAAAAACCAAATAATTCACTAAACTTAAAAATTTAAAATTATGAAAAAAATCATGTTTATTGCAGCACTGATAGGAGCTATAATAATAAGTGCCTGTAAGTCACAGAAAACAGATGTTCCAAAAACTTATCAGCTAACCAATTATACTGATACAATAAGTTACATTATTGGTGCTGATGTTGCCAGCAATCTGAGAAATAATAGTATTGAAATTAATCCTGATGCTTTTATGCAGGGATTTAAAGATAATACCAATGAACTTGATACACTTTTTACACAGGAAGAGATACAAGCAATTTTAATGAACTTTCAACAAGAATTACAAACCAAACAACAGGAAAAAATGGAAAAAGAATCTATGGAAAATAAACTGAAAGGAGTTGAATTCCTTGAGGAAAACAAAAAGAAAGAAGGAGTTAATGTTACAGCTTCAGGGCTTCAATACAAAGTAGTAAAAGAAGGCACAGGCAGAAAACCGCTTGCTACCTCTACAGTAACTGTTCACTATGAAGGGAAACTCATAGATGGAAGTATTTTTGATTCTTCATACCAGAGAGGCGAAACCATTTCTTTTCAACTGAATCAGGTCATCCCTGGTTGGACAGAAGGACTTCAGCTGATGAGTGAAGGAAGTGTTTATGAACTGTATATTCCTTCAGAACTTGGATATGGAGACAGATCCATACCCAGTATTCCAGCTGGCTCTGTTCTGATTTTCAAAGTAGAATTGTTTTCATTTGAATAATTGGAGGATTGCAATTTATTTTAAAAAAGTCTGCACATGTTGCAGGCTTTTTTTTTTCAAAATCAATGTGATGAAATTTCTTTGGAAAAGTCAACCAGCAACCTGAATAAACCCTCATAACCTGTAAGTGGCAACTTCTCTGCTTTATCCTGAGGGACATGATACCACGGATATTCACTGTCAAGTGTATAAATAAAAAAAGAAGGAACTCCAGCCATGTGAAAAGGACAATGATCACTGTTGCAAGCCTCACCCCTTGATTTAATCTCAGGTAAATAATCATGCTGATTATTGATTTGTTTAAGAACATTGAATTCATTTGTAAATACACTTCCGTTCACAATTTGAATCCCTTCGCGTCCTGTGCCAACAAGGTCAAGATTAATCAGAAACCTGATGGCTTCAAGATCAATCAAAGGATTTTCAACAAAGTATGATGCTCCCAATATTCCGGCTTCTTCAGCTGTAAATGCTAAAAATACCACAGAATAGGGAAGACGATGATCTTTTGAATTGAAATAATGCATGAGGTCGAGCATCATTGCCACACCAGAGGCATTGTCATTGGCTCCGGGAAAAATCACATCTCCCATCATTCCCAAATGATCGTAATGAGCACAAAACACAATAAATGAATCAGGATGCTCTGTTCCGGGAATATAGCCACAAACATTGGAAACGGGAAATTCAGGAAAAAACTCAGTGGAAATATTGATATGTATTTTTTTTAGGGTAGAAATACGTTTATCATTCTCTTTAATAGTAATCAATGGAACATCCAGAGGTTTACCAAACATATATACATGCCATGATATTTCCTGTTGTGTGACCTGAATAAACCCTGCAGCTTGTTTCTGACCACTAAAAGTCATTGCATTGACATAATCTTTGTAATCAGCATGATCATTGACAGATGGAGGGAATAAAATAAAAAAATCAGAGTGGTCAGTCTGGATAAATTTGCGCATTGATGCTCTGTTTGCAAAAATACTTTCATCTGCGATAAATACCTTAAAACGACCTGATCCACTGCCTGACATAATGTTTACATAATAATCTTCAGCTGGTTTAAGTTTCCCTTTCTGAATAACAGTATTTTTTATGATATTCATGGGAATAGTGAATTCCTGAAGATAATTTTCTGTGAAACCATCAATACCAGCTTTAATAAATTCATTTTTTATAAAATCTGAAGCTTTCTGCAAACCATCATTATTATAACCTCTTCCAGCCATAGTGGGAGAGGTAAGTGTATCAATAACACTTTGTGCATAATGAACGTTTTGTCCAAAAAGACATTGAGAATGAATAAGAATGAATAGGAGCAGAAGATACTTTCTCATTTAGTAATAGCAAAACGTTGAATCAAATCATGCATTTTATTGAAAGCAGCTTTTTCAGTCCACTTTCTTTGCTGACTTTCTTCATGGAAAATGGATATGACTTCTTCGGATGTATTCAGTGAACATATTTTATCAAGGAATGAATCATACATCCCTTTGTCACCTTCAAATAATTCATTAATAAAACTAAAACGATCATTAATTCCAATTGCCTTTTTGAGATCGTGAACGGGGTTTGCCTGAATACGGTTACTGATAGAATTGTTTGCCTGAGTATCCTGAAACCTTTGGTTCAGAGACCCTGAGTCTGTTTGAAATCTGTCAGAAATAGTTTTTTTTCCTGCCTCAGCAGACTTTTCGGTTTCATCTTTTTCAGACTCCTGTAAAATAACTTCATTTATTTCATTTTCCTGAATTATATCCTGTGTTTCAACAGTATCTTTTGTTTCTGTTTGATAAACTGTGGTTTCAGGAATGATTTTTTTATCATGAATTTCGGGTTTAGGTTCTGTTTCTACAGACTCATCATTCACAACAATTGAGGGTTGTTCAGTTTCTTGTTTTTCTGTATCAAAAACAATCTCCTCTTTGACAAATGTTGCAGACTTAAGCTCATTTTCATAAGCAGAAATATTGTTGTATAACTCAATAAGCTTGTTTTTACATACATCGATATGAAACTGAGTTTGTTCAGAATCAGTTGATTTAACAAGCAACTCATCAACAGATTTGATAAGTTCTTCAAGTTTGTTTAAAATTTCAGGTTTTGTTATCTGATTATTCATAGAACATTTGTAAATTTGTAAAACGAAAAATTTTGGTCAAAATTACAAAATAACTGAAAGCAAATAGCAATGTTTCTTGAAAAGCGAGTAAAAAGAGAAGACCGGCAGGGATGGATAGAGGTCATTTGTGGAAGTATGTTTTCGGGCAAAACCGAAGAATTGATACGCCGGCTCAAGCGTGCAAGGTTTGCCAATCTTAGTGTTGAGATTTTTAAGCCAGCCATTGATACAAGATATGATGAAAATGATATTGTTTCTCATGATGAAAATACCATTCAGTCAACGCCTGTTACATCTTCCGAGAATATTTTGTTGCTTGCACATGAAGTGGATGTAGTTGGAGTGGATGAAGCTCAGTTTTTTGATGAAAATATTATAAATGTCTGTAATACGCTGGCTGCAAAAGGAATAAGAGTCATTGTGGCTGGTTTGGATACCGATTTCAGAGGTGTTCCCTTTGGCCCAATGCCTCAGTTAATGGCCATAGCAGAATATGTGACCAAGGTTCATGCAATTTGTATGCGTTGCGGAAATCTTGCCAATCATTCTCACCGAATTGTTGAGGGTGAAAAAGTTGTTATGCTGGGTGAAAAAGAAGCTTATGAGCCTTTGTGCCGAACATGTTTCAATGAGAACAGAGATAGCTGAAATGTTTTTTGTTCACCTCTTTACAGCACTTATAATAAATGCCATTCCTCCCATGAGCTTTTTCTTTTTTACATCGTAAAATCCGTTTTTATCAAGCATTGTTATAAATTCATTTTCACTTAAAAAATTTTCAATTGAATTAAACAAATAAACATATGCCCATGGGTGACGGGAAATCAGTTTTCCAATCAATGGCATAATCCTTTTCATGTAAAAACGATACAAACGGTTTTTTTCTACAAGTCGCGATCTGAAAAATTCAAGTATCAATAACTGTCCGTTTTTTTTTAATACACGGTGAATTTCTGAAATCGCATTCTCAGTATGTTCAAAATTTCTAATGCCAAATCCAATGGTAACTGTATGAAATGTAAGATCATCAAACTGCATGTGCATGGCATCAGCGCGGGTACACTGAAAGAGATGTGAAACTTTTTTTTTGTCAATTTTTTTGTTACACAGAGTTACCATCTTTTCAGAGATGTCAATTCCGTGAATAAATGCTTTTTTTCTTTTCAGAATATCAAAAGCGAGATCGCCCGTGCCGGTGGCTATATCCAAAATCAGCTGGTTATCAAATGATTGAATTTGCTTTACAAGTTTTTTTCGCCATATTTTGTCAATATGAAATGTAAGTACATGGTTCAGCTTGTCGTACACCGGGGCGATGTCGTCAAACATTTTTTCCACATGTTTTGGATTTGATTGCATATTGTTGTGTTTATGACAACAATTTCAGCCTTTCAATTTCATCAAAAAACTCCTGCTTGTTAATTGGTACCACGCCAACATATTGACAAACCAATCCTCCACCTAAATTTGAAAGGGAAGCCATTTGCTGAACTGAAAGTCCGGCGGCCAAACACAATGCCGCAATGCTAATCACAGTATCTCCTGCTCCTGAAACATCCGAAATTCTGAGGAGATGGGCTGGAAGATGTATAAAACCAGATTGTTCTGTGGAAACAAGAAGGAGTCCTTTGTCACTGAGGGTGACCATTAAATTTTGAATGTTGTTTTGTTTGCCAAAATCTCTCATTATCTCAGCAAGAATTTCAGGATTATCAACTGAAATATTTTCCCTGAGACCCTCACGGAATTCTTTCAAATTGGGTTTAAATAGTGTTACATTATTATAATTGTAGAAATTTCTTTGCTTGGGATCCACAACAACAGGAATTTGTTTACTGATGGCAAGTTTGATAGTTTCTGAAATAAGTTCAGAGCTAATGACTCCTTTGTCATAATCCTGAAATAATATACAGTCAATGTTTACTTTTTGTATGATATTCTGAATTTTTTGAAAAAGTTCTCCAGTTTTAGATTTTGAAATCTGGGTGGTTGTTTCTTCATCAACTCTCAGCATCTGCATATTATTGCCGATAATCCTGAATTTCGTAGTTGTTGGTCTGCTTTCATCGTGTATAATCCCATCTACCGGAAGTTGATGATTATTCATCAGTTGCAAAAAAAGTTTGTTTTTATCATCATTTCCAATCACACTGCACAGATAGGGAGTTGCCCCCAGGCTTCTGATATTGATTGCCACATTGGCAGCACCACCTGGACGATTGTCACGCTGAAGAACAGAAACAACAGGAACAGGAGCTTCAGGACTGATTCTGTCCACTTTACCAAAAAGATATGCATCAAGCATCACATCGCCAATAATGAGAATGCTTTTCTTTTCAATATTGCTGAAAAACTCAGATGTTGTCATAAAAAAACAATTTTGATTTGCAAAGATAAGTAAACTTTATAACCGGCAAAGTCATGATTTTGCAATTGCTTAACCACAAGTTAATCACTGTTTGTTGCAATGTAAAAAGCCAAAAAATCGCATGTAAAATAAACTCAGGCTTTCAGCCTGACCTGGATGAATTACGAATGAAGAACGAAGCATGAAAAACCATATCATTCTTGCTT
>CAZGIW010000026.1:0-41730 GCA_964526285.1 uncultured Bacteroidales bacterium
ACGGTGTTGATTTTGTGTTATTTTGAATCATCTGCTTCAGAAAACAAGTTTTCTTCTCAGTTGTTTCAAAATAATCATAGCCTTTTGTATTGCCTGTATTTCCTGCAAACACAAAAATTTGGTAAATAAATCTCTCTGTGAACTCTGTGGTTAATAAAAGGAAAGTGTGTTATGCCATAAAGTTAGTTTCCAAAGGAATCCTGATGGGAGTGGCTTATTAAAATCGTGCTGATCAGTTTCAAGTATTTTGTAAGCAATATTAAAACACAATAGCTACTGGACTTTAGCCCGTAGTGTCTGAAAATGAAACATTTGTGCGTCACGCAAAATCCTTTTTTGCTTTTTTCTCCACTCTGCGGGAAATGCCAATGCTAAACTCATAAAGCAGTAAGAGCGGAATGGCAACCATAAACATTGAAAGCGGATCAGCAGGTGTGAGTATGGCAGCAATGATAAACAAAGCCACAACTGCATGACGCCTGTATTTTTTCATGCCTTTGGGTGTTGTGAGACCAGCATGTGAAAGTATGTAAACAAAAAGAGGCAACTCAAATGCAATGCCTGCAGCAAGACAACTACGCGTAAGCATGGAGATATAGGACTGAATAATGAACTGGTTTTTAAGCACAGGACTGACCATATAATTTTCAAAAAAATTGAATGCCATGGGTGTGATGATAAAATAGCCAAATACCACTCCTGCGAAAAACATAAGCGATGCGTAAATCACAAAACCCCCTGCCGCCTTTTTTTCTTTTCCTGTCAGTGCAGGTCTTACAAATTTCCAGAACTCAAAGAGGATATATGGAAATGCCAAAAGGAATCCCAAAGCAAGAGATACAGTGAGATGAAGCATAAATTGTCCGGAAACCTGAATATTAATCAGTTCATAGTTTTTGTTTTCAATGCATAAACCTGACAATTTTGCAAATCGTTCCAGTTTGCAAAGCAGTGAATTGGTTGGAAAATCAGCAGATAGTGGTTTCAGTATGATGAAATCAAAAATGAACGATTTAAAAATAAATGCCAGTACAGTGAAAAAGAAAAATACAATCAGAATTCTGATTAAGTGGGCACGCAATACTTCAAGATGTTCACCCAGTCCGCTCTCTTTTGGTTCATCCTGAAAAAAATCTTCTGCCATTGGGGTAGCAATGAATTATTTTTTTTGATCTTCGGATGACTGATCAGTTTTTCCGTTGTCCTCCTCCTCATTCATTCCTTTTTTATATTCCCGTACGCCACGGCCAAGACCTCTCATAAGTTCGGGAATTTTTCGTCCACCAAAAAGCAGCAGCACCAAAACAAGAATAATAATGATTTCAGTTGTGCCCAAAATTCCAAGTATAATATATAATGTGTTCATGACCTAAAAGATTTCTGTTTATTGTTCACAAAAATACAAATGTTTTTCTGAATGGGATTTTAAATTGTCAAGAAATAGTATGAATGTTTTGTTTATTTTTTTTTTTACTTTGTAAAGAATTACAAATAGTATAGCTATGAAAAAAAAACACTATTAGTGTAGATCTTTCAAGTTTATCAGCAGGCAACTATAGTGTCAGTATAACCGGTAATGAAGGTTCAGTTACCAGCAATTTTGTTATTCAGAGATAGTTTTTCTTCGGATTTATTAATCAATAAAGCTGCCCTTACCGGCAGCTTTTTTTTTTGATTCTGCTGATTTTGGTTTGGGTGTTTCAGGTTCCCCAATAAAACATAAGTTCCATATATATAATAGGTTACGAATTATTGCTTTAAAGAATTGCGTAAAAGTATTGATTTTTCACTGAAAAAATCAGGCGTTTTCTGTATGCAAAACAGAACATATCTCTCTTACCGGAGGATATGAGAGGATGTAATTTTACTTCATAAAACAGAATATAAAATTTCATAAAAGAAAAATCACTAACATTAAAAGATAAGAATCATGAAAACAACAAAAAGAATTTTAATCGTAGATGATGACATTGATGTTATCACATTAGTAAAAGCCGTATTAACCAAGGAAGGATATGAAGTAAATTCGGCATTAAACAAAGAAGAAGGACTTGAAAAACTCCGCAATGAAAAACCTGATCTGGCCATTCTCGATGTGATGATGACCACACACTATGAAGGATTTGAACTTGCTCAGGAAATGCTTTCAAGTCCTGAGTTTAAAGACATTCCTTTTTTGATTCAGTCATCCATTGACATATTGGTTACATCCAAAGCCAGTGTTCAGGAAATGGCAAGAGAATACAGAAAGGATCCAAACTTCAAAGATTTGCAGGTATTGCTTGTAAAAAACATCACCGACGGAAGCGCAGGGATTGACTATAAAGGTGAAGACGGAAAAACTTACTGGTTCCCTGTACGCGGTTTTATCAGAAAACCGGTTGATGCAGCCAAACTGAAAGAAGAAATTGAAAAACATTTGGGTTAGTAATTTTCTAAATAAAGCGGGGAATTGATTCCCTGCTTTATTTGAAATCAACAGAAAAGGGATACAACTATGGAAACAAAAAATCACGAAATTTTGAAGAAATACCCTGAAGGGCGGTCAGAAAATCTTATCCCGATACTTCAGGACTTGCAGGACCGCGAGGGGTATTTGTCAGAGCCTTCAGTTGTGGAGGTTGGAGAATATTTACACATGCCAGTGAGCAAAATTTATGGTGTGGCCACATTCTATAATCAGTTTCGTTTTAAACCACTTGGCAAATATCATATTCAGGTGTGTCGGGGAACTGCATGTCATGTGCTTGGGTCGGCCACTGTTTTGGAAGAAATTGAAAAATATGTGGGTGTTAAAGCAGGAAATACTTCACGTGATGGAGTATTTAGTATTGAAGTAGTTGCATGTATCGGAGCATGTGGTTTGGCACCTGTGGTGGCAATCAACGGAAATTTTCATGCAAAACTTACAGGTGAAAAAATGAAAGAGATTTTGGATAACTATCGTAATATGGAATAAAGATGAATGCAAAAGCCAACAATATAGATAAAGACTTCCTCATTGATGAAGTTTTAAGGGATTATTCAAATAATTCAAAAGACACAAAACTAAAGGAAATAATTTCAGTTTTGAAGCATGAGAATTTGTTCAGACCATTGATTTTTGTGGGTTGTGGAACATGCGGGCTTGGTGCCGGAGCTGGTTCCACTCTTTCAGAGGTAAAAAATTATCTGAAAGAAAAAGCCATAGAAGCTGATGTAATTGAAACAGGATGCATTGGTTTGTGTGCTGTAGAGCCAATTATGGATGTTTGTTTGCCGTCATTCAACAGAATATCTTTTCAGAATGTGACAGGAGACAAGGTGCACGAGATACTTGAAAAAACATTTCAGCTTGAATTACCTGAAGATCAATTTATTCTGGGACAGATTGAAATTCCCGGAGCAAAAAAATGGGATGGAGTTAAATTGTTCAGTGAACATCCTTTTTTCAAACCTCAAAAGAGAATTGTTTTGAAAAACTGTGGAATTATTGATCCCACTGATATTCAGGAATACATTGCACGCGGTGGATATAAGAGTTATATTAAAGCAATTGGCGTTCATTCACCCATTGAAGTGTGTGATATAATTGAAAAAAGCGGTCTCAGAGGTAGAGGAGGCGGTGGTTTTCCCACAGGGCGCAAATGGAAGTTTGCCAATTCAGAACAAAATGATCAGAAATATTTAATCTGTAATGCCGACGAGGGCGATCCCGGGGCATTTATGGACAGGGCAGTAATTGAAGGTGACCCCCACAGACTACTTGAGGGTATGGCCATTGGCGCTTATGCCATTGGTGCAACCATTGCTTACATTTACATCAGGGCAGAATATCCTTTAGCCATTGAGAGACTGGAAATTGCGTTGAAACAGGCGAAGGAATATGGATTGCTCGGAGATGATATCTTTGGTACGGGGGTCAATCTTCAAATTAAAATAAAGAAAGGAGCCGGGGCATTTGTGTGTGGTGAAGAAACAGCACTCATGCACAGTATTGAAGGCAAAAGGGGAATGCCTCGCCCCAGGCCACCTTTCCCAACAACCAGCGGATTGTTTGGTAAACCAACTGTAATTAATAATGTTGAAACATTCGGAAATGTGCCTTCAATCATTGAAAATGGGGCAGAATGGTTTGCTTCAACAGGTACTGAAAACAGCAAAGGAACAAAAGTGTTTGCTCTTTCAGGTAAAATTGCACTGACAGGTCTTGTTGAAATTCCAATGGGAACAACCGTGAGGGAAATATTATTCAATATTGCCGGAGGAATCAGAAACAATAAGAAATTTAAAGCTGTTCAAATAGGAGGTCCTTCAGGTGGATGTATTACTGAGCAAAATCTTGATATTCAGGTGGATTATGAATCTCTCATCGCTGTTGGTGCTATGATGGGCTCAGGGGGACTGGTGGTCATGGACGAAGATACGTGTATGGTTGATGTGGCAAAGTTTTTCATGGAATTTATTCAAATGGAAAGTTGCGGAAAATGTATTCCGTGTCGTGAAGGGACAAGACGATTACTTGAAATTCTTGAAAGTATCACTTCCAAACCAGCTTCATCTGATACTGAGGCTCTTGACAGGTTTAAAGGTGTGATGCAGATTGAAAAACTATGTCAGGTAATTAAAGATACTTCATTGTGTGGACTGGGTCAAACTGCTCCAAATCCTGTTTTGAGCACACTTAAATGGTTTAAGGATGAGTATGAGGCTCATGTGTTTGACAGGAAATGCCCTGCCGGAGTATGTCAAAACCTGAAAGAGTATAAAATTAATGTTGACAAATGTACTGGCTGTACAGTGTGTGTAAAAAAATGCCCGGTCAATGCAATCGTTGGCGCAAAAAAATCACCACATTTTATTGTGGAAGATAAATGCATCGGTTGTGGAGCATGTTATGAGGCATGTAAATTTGACGCGATATTTATTGTGTAACCTATAAAGATAAATGAGATGAGCTTTTTAATTGAAGTCAATAATAAACAAATCGAAGCACGCAATGGTGAAACCATTCTGGATGCTTTGAGCAGACAGGGAATAAAAGTACCTACACTGTGCCATCTGAAAGGAAGTTTTCCTTCAGGATCATGCCGTATGTGTGTGGTTGAAAATGTAAAAACCGGAAGGCTGGTTACTTCATGTTCAACCCCGGTGGAAGAAGGGATGAAAATATTAACCAACTCAAACAGAGTAGTGGAATCCAGAAAAACCATTATTGAGTTGTTACTTTCAAATCATCCCGATGATTGTCTGTATTGTGTAAGAAACAAAAACTGTGAATTGCAGGATTTGTCTGAGCAGTTGCAGGTGAGAGAAAGAAGAATCAAAGGGAAAAAAAATAAACACCATCTTGACAGAGCCAGTGCAAGCATTGTGCGCGATCCAGACAAATGCATTTTGTGCGGCAGATGTGTCCGTGTTTGCGAAGAAGTGATGGGAGTTGCCTGTATTGATTTTATCAATCGTGGCAGTAAATCTGTCATAGGTGTTGCATTTGAGAAATCTCTCAATACTTCAAGCTGTGTCAACTGCGGACAATGTATTATGGTTTGCCCCACAGGGGCTTTGTCAGAAAAAAGCCATATGCCTGAATTTCTTTCAATGTTGAATAATCCCGAAAAAACTGTGGTTATTCAGTATGCTCCTTCAATTTCAGTTTCTCTTGCAGAGGAATTTAAAATGGAAGCCGGTAAGGATATAAATGGAATTATGAATGCAGCACTCAGAAAGCTTGGTGTTGACTATGTGTTTGACACAACTTTTGCTGCTGATTTAACAATTATGGAAGAAGCTTCAGAGTTGATTCACAGAATTGTCAACAATGAAACTCTGCCAATGTTTACAAGTTGTTGTCCAGGTTGGGTGAAATTTGCTGAAGAGTTTTATCCTGAAATGTTGCCCAATTTGTCCACTTGCAAGTCACCTCAGCAGATGATGGGGGCTGTAATTAAAAGTTTCTGGGCTGAGAAAACGCAACAGAAACCGGAAAACATTTACTCAGTTTCTGTTATGCCATGTACGGCCAAAAAATTTGAAGCTCAGAGAGAAGAAATGACAAACAAAGGGATCAGTGATGTGGATGCTGTATTGACAACCCGTGAACTGGCACAACTGATACGAATGTACGGAATAGACATGTATAATATTGAGCCTGAAGCAACTGATTCTCCATTGGGATTCAGAAGCTCTGCTGGTAAATTGTTTGGTGCAACAGGAGGTGTGATGGAAGCAGCCATCCGAACAGCATATCATATGCTCACCGGTGAAGAGTTGATGCGTTTTAAAATTGAAGCTTTGCGTGGATTTGAAGGAATTAAGGAGGCCGAAATTCAAATTAATGATTTAAGAATTCAGGTGGCAGTTGTTCATGGATTAGCCAATGCACGTACTTTGATTGAAAAAATCAAAAGTGGCGAGAAAAGTTATCACTTTATTGAGGTAATGTCTTGTCCGGGCGGTTGCATCAATGGAGGGGGACAGCATATTGGAGCATCTGATGTTGCGATCAAATCAAGGATGAAGGCTTTATATGATATTGATGATAAAGAAACCATCAAGGTGTCGCACAAAAATCCGGAAATTATACAGCTGTATGCTGAATTTCTTGAAAAACCACTGGGGCATCTGAGTCATGATTTGCTTCATACACATTATTGTAAAAGAGATGTATTGTTATAGTTTATACATTTAATAATAAAGGAGACTGCAATGGGGCATGCAAAACGTAATAAACTGGTATTCACTGTAAAAGACAAATGCAGAGTCTGTTATACTTGTGTACGCGAATGTCCTGTGAAAGCAATTAAAATTATCAACGGACAAGCAGAAGTCTTAAGTGAAAGATGCATTGGATGCGGCAACTGTGTGACAGTTTGCAGTCAGCAGGCAAAAGTAATACTCAACCTCAAAAATGAAGTTGAGCAACTGCTGAAAGCAAAGGATACACAGGTGGTTGCACTTCTGGCACCAAGTTTTCCTGCCGAGTTTACTGATTTGACTGACTATACTGTTTTGATAGGCATGATTCGTAACCTGGGTTTCGACAGGGTATTTGATGTTGCATTCGGTGCTGATCTTGTTGCCCTTCAATATAAACAACTGCTCGAAGAAAACTCGGAAAATACTTTCATTTCTTCTGACTGTCCGGCAATTGTGTTTTACATAGAACATTTCTATCCTGAACTTGTAAACCGCATTGCCCCTGTTGCATCTCCAATGGTGGCCACATCAAGAGTTGTTCATGAAATTCTGGGTGATAATGTGAAAACAGTTTTCATTGGTCCATGTATTGCAAAAAAAGCAGAATCTGATGAAGTTGATTATGGAATCACTTTTGTTGAACTAAGACAACTTTTTGAAAAATATCAGATTGCACCGGAAAACTCACAACCTGCAGATTTTGATGGCCCTGCTTCGGCTATGGGAGCTGTGTTCCCAATTAGCAGAGGTTTGTCCGAGAATTTAAAAACCAGCGATGATATTGCACATGGTAGAGTAATTGTTGATTCCGGAAAACATAGTTTCAGAGAAGCGATAAAGGAATTTGACACAGGTGAAATTTCTCACTATAATCTTGAATTGTTATGTTGCAACGGATGTATTTTAGGTCCTGGTATGTCAGAAAAAAACAAACAGTTTTTTAAAAGGGCTCAGATTAGCAAATATGTTGAGAAAAAACTTAAAAACATTGATTTAGCAGAATGGGAAAAGAATATTGAAACATTCAGACACATTGACCTGGGTCAGACATTTTCTGCACTTGACAGAAGAACCACAGATCCTGATGCCTCTGAAGTGGAAAAAGTACTAAAGCAAATGGGAAAGTTCAAACCATCAGATTATCTGAATTGTGGAGCTTGCGGCTATGATACATGTTATGATCATGCTGTGGCAGTGGTGCTTGGATATGCAGAATCAGAAATGTGTTTGCCATATACCATAGAACAACTTCATTCTTCTGTAACAGAACTGAACGATTCGAATGAAAAACTAAAAAATACAAGATTGGCTCTGAAACACTCTGAAAAACTTGCCAATATGGGTCAGATTTCTGCAGGTATTGCTCATGAAATTAATAATCCACTTGGGGTTATCACAATGTATAGCAATATTGTAAAGGACGAGCTTGACCCTGATAGTCCTCTGAAAAAAGATATGGAGTTGATTGTTGAACAAGCTGGCAGATGCAAAAATATTGTTGGCGGATTGCTCAACTTTGCAAGAAAAAATAAAATTAAGGCAAGTGAGGTTGATATTGTTGAGTTTTTGAATAGAAGCCTTGAATCAGTAATTATTCCAGAGAATATAATAACGTCAGTAAATTCAGGTCTTGCCGATCCATGGGTTATGCTCGACAGTGAACAAATGGTACAGGTGTTTACAAATCTTTTTAAAAATGCAGTGGAAGCGATGAGTCATGGTGGGGAGTTGAATATCTATGTAAACGGAGACGATCACAATGTGGAAATTCGTATTATTGATACAGGTAATGGTATTCCTGAAGAGCACATGGATAAACTGTTCACCCCTTTTTTTACAACAAAGGAAATTGGGAAAGGAACAGGATTGGGATTGCCTTTGGTTTATGGTATTATCAAAATGCACAGCGGAAAAATTGAAGTTGTTTCAAATGCAGACCCTGCAAAGGGACAAACAGGTACAGAATTTAAAATACGATTGCCAAAAATTATATAAATATAAAATAATTAAACAGTTATGAAAACAAAAGATAAAAAAACAATTTTCCTGGTCGATGATGATGTGGATATTATTATGCAAATGACCACTATGCTTGAAAATATGGATTTTGAAGTAATTAGTGCATGCGGGCAAAAAGAAGCTGAAACAATGCTTGACAAAATTCAGCCTGACCTTGCAATGCTTGATTTGATGATGGAAAACAAAGACAGCGGATTTATTTTGAGTCACAAACTGAAGAATAAATTTCCGGGATTACCAGTAATTATTGCCACTGCTCTCACTGCTGAAACAGGGATGATGTTCAGTTTGGAAGATGAAAACAACAAGAAATGGATTCATGCTGACCTGTATCTGGAAAAAGGAATCAGACCCGATCAGCTGCATCGTGAAATTAATAAACTTTTAAAAATATAAGTTATGAGCAGGCTAAAACTTTTAGTTGTGGACGACGAACCCGGTATCAGATCAGGTGCTGAAAGGGTGCTGAGAGATTTCTCGGTAGGATATCCTTTTATGGATGAGGATTTTACCTTTGAAATCCTTGAAGCCGAAACCGGTGAAAAAGCCATAGAAATTATTGAGTCCTCAAACATTGATATTGTTCTTCTTGATAATAAATTACCCGGAATTCAGGGTATCGAAGTATTAGAGTACATTAAAGAAAAAGAATTTGATATTTCGGTGATGATGATTACATCCTTTGCTTCACTGGAACTGGCAATAAAAGCTACGAATAATGGTGCTTTTAATTTTGTGCCCAAACCATTTACCCCTGCAGAATTAAAAACATCTGTTGAGAATATTACAAAAAATCTCTTCCTTAAAAGAATGACCAAACAAATGAAAGAGGAAGGAAAACAAATCAGATTTCAGTTTCTATCGGTACTTTCACATGAACTTAAATCACCAATCAATGCAATTGAAGGTTATCTGAAAATGATGAAAGATAAGCAACTGGGTGATAATGTTGAAGACTATATGGATATGATTGACCGCTCGGTGGAAAGAATTAAAGGAATGAGGAGCTTAATACTTGATTTGCTGGATTTAACGAGAATGGAATCAGGAACTAAGAAAAGAGACCTGAGAAGTATTGACCTTGTGGAGATTATCCGAAATGTGTCTGATTCAGTTGAACCTCTGGCTATTCAGAAAAACATAAAAATCAAACTGGATTGTGATGAGCATGTTTTTATTACTGCTGACAAAAGTGAGATGGAAATTATTTTTAATAATCTTGTATCAAATGCAGTGAAATATAATACTGAAGGTGGTAAAGTATTTATTCAGTTAAAGAAATCAAACAATATTTTGGTGTTTACTGTTGAAGATACAGGAATTGGGATGACTGAAGATGAACAAAAACTACTTTTCAGGGATTTTGTTAGAATTAAAAACAGCAAAACCAAATATGTAACAGGAAGCGGACTTGGACTTTCCATTGCAAAAAAAATGACAGAATTGTATGGTGGGACTATTGAACTGAAGAGCACTCCTGATGTGGGAAGTTGTTTCACCGTAAAACTACCTTTGTGAAAACATACAGAATGGTGATGTAACTGATAAAAAACACCAAAATGACTAAATAAATACTCATATTGGTAATTCCATTCTCATAACACATATAATCAAACCAACCATTCTGTTGCCCCGTGAACTTGTTTCACGGGGCTTTTTTGCAAAATTTAATTGCAGTAAATATTTTGTAATTTTACCGCATATTTACTTGTATGAAATCAAACAGTGGTCTTTCTTTAAGGTTGCGATTGTTTTTGCCTGTAAGCTTGCTTATTACGGGAGTTGTTGTATTTATTACTATTTGGTTTGTCAACAAATCAGTGAATAATCACATGAAACAGCTTGAAAAGAACCTGATTCTTGAAGTGGAAACTATTAAACAAATGTTTGAACGTGAAGCAAGCCTCAAGTTGCAAACCGTTGAAAATAATCTGAATGTTGCTAAGGCTGTATTAATAAATATGGATATTCAGTTTACTGATACCGTTTTTTCTGTTGAAATTGAAAATCAGGAAACAGGACTCAGACATAATTCTGCTCTCAAAGATTGGTGGCTTGATGGGAATTCGATTTTTGGTGATACATTGCTGGTGGATAGTTTGCAACAACTCTTTGGAGGAACTATTACAATTTTTCAAAAGGTTGATTCCGGATTTGTCAGGTTATCAACCAATGTGAGAAAAGAAGATGAAACCAGAGCAGTGGGAACATTTATTCCACACTCATCACCTGTAGCACAGGCAGCAAATAGTGGAGAAAAATATATAGGGCGTGCATTTGTGGTGGACGATTGGTATATAACAGCATACGAGCCCATATGGCATAATGATTCTGTTGTGGGCATGTTGTATGTTGGAGATAAGGAGAAAGATCTGCCCGAACTTGAGAAAATTTTATATAGTTTAAAAATCGGCGAAAGTGGATATCCATTTGTTTTTGATAAATCGGGTTATTTGATAATTCATCCTGAACGTAAAGGTGAATTTTGGGGAGATAGTTCTTTGTTTTTGCAAATCAAAGAAGACAAGCAGGGGATAGTGCATTACTTGCACGACGAAAAAAACAAAATGATGGCTTTTACATATTATGAGCCTTTCGAACTGTATGTGGCTGCTGCTGTTTTTACTGATGATGAAACCTATGAACTAAAACGTGATGCAACAATTGGTGCTTCAATCACAGCATTAATTTCAGTTTTATTTCTTCTTGGTTTTTTGTATTATTTTACAACAGAACGATTATATAAATTTTTAACTCAGTTACAGCAATCCAGAAAGAAATTGCAAACTGTAAGCAAAGCATTGGAGGAATCAGAAGAGAGATTTAGAAAATTGTTTGATAGCACAGGTGATGATATTTTTGTTACCGATGTGGATGAGAATATTGTTGAAGTGAACTCATCCACCTGTGATACACTTGGTTACACAAGAGAAGAACTGTTATCAATGAAAATCACTGATATCAAATCACCAAAATATAAGGAATCAGTTTCTGAAAATCGAAGAATAATTTATGAAAAGGGGAGTCACTTTTTTGAGTCTGAACATATTACAAAATCAGGACAGTTGATTCAGGTTGAGTTTACCAGCCGACTGGTTCGATATGAAAACGAAGAACTTATTCTTAGTGTTGTGAGAAATATCAGTGAACGAAGGGAGCTGGAAAGAAAAATACTCAGTGCAGTCATTCATGGCGAGGAAAAAGAACGAAGCCGTTTTGCACGCGAAATGCATGACGGTCTGGGGCCTTTGCTTTCAACAATCAAGTTGTATGTGAATGAACTGGATTCTGCATTACTCAGTGAAGAAGAACGTAAAGAACTCATAACCCACAGTAATGAACTGATTGATGATGCAGTGAATTCAACAAGAACAATCTCAAATAATCTCATGCCAACAGTGATTCATTCCTATGGTCTTGTAAAAGCAGTTCATGCTTTCTGCGATAAAGTGAACAAAACAAAGCAAATCAATATTAAGTTTGAAACAGAATTGCTGGTTGATCGGCTTGAACAGAATCTGGAGCTGATATTATTCCGAATTATCAGTGAACTTATTAATAATACTCTGAAACATGCAGAAGCTAAACATGTGGATATTCTTCTTGTACAATATGATGACAGACTGACTCTATATTTTAAAGACGATGGTGTGGGGTTTGTTGTGGATGACATCATACAATCCGAGAATAAAGGAATGGGACTGAAGAACATTATAAGCAGAGTGAAATCAATCAACGGGAATTATCATTTTTTGAGTCGCCCGGGCGAAGGTTTTACCATTAAAATTGAAATAAACATGTAATTTTGTTGTCATGAATGAGAAGATAAAGGTAATGATTGTTGACGACCATGAGATTTTTCGCAATGGTTTGAAAATGGTGCTAGGGAAACTGAAATATGTAGAGCTTGCAGGTGAAGCTACAACCGGAAGTGAATTTTTGAACATGCTTGACAAAGTAACTCCGGATATTGTGTTGCTTGATATTGAAATGCCTGGTCTCAACGGCATTGATGCTGCAAAAGTAGCTCTAGAAAAGAATCTAAAACTCAGGATTATTGCTCTTACAATGTTCGGAGATGATGAATACATTCAAAGTATGCTTGATGCAGGAGCAAAGGGTTTTCTTATGAAAAATATCAATAAGGAAACACTGGACAAAGCCATACTTACAGTTTATAACGGAGGAAATTATTATTCAGAAGAATTGTTTGAATTTTTTACCAGGCAATTTACAAAGGATAAAGAAGAAGATAAAAATCTCATTGATTTTACACGTCGTGAAAAAGAAATTCTTCAATTGCTGTGCGAAGGCTTAAGCAACAAAGAAATAGCCGATGCCCTTTTTATTAGTGAAAGAACAGTGCTTGGTCATAAAACCAATCTTTTGGCCAAAACCAATACCAAAAACTCACTGAGCCTCATGGCCTTTGCAATTAAAAACAAGTTGGTGGTTGTTTGATCGTTTATTGTTGCTCAGCTCATCTGATTTTTGGTCTCAAGTCAGCAAATTTTCACAAAAAAGTCTGTTGTTTCTGTGAAACCCATCACACAGTTTCAAATTTTGAGAAATTGATAAACCACAAAATTTCTTCATAAAAAAATTACCCAAACTTCAAATTTGATTAATACTCAGGTAATATTGTTTGTTTTACTTTGCAATTGACCATTCACACTTACGTGCAATTTTTCATTCCCTTGCTGCCGCTCATCATCTTTTTTGAGCGGCTTTTTTTTTGGAATAATAATTGTTCTTATCTTTGTATTATAAATTGAAAATCATGAAAAAAATAATCTTATCCTTTTTTGTCAGTTTGTTTTTTGTTCTGACAGGTTTTTCCCAAACTGTGTATACCGTTGATTATGAAAGCAGAGCAGATGTAAAAGTATTTGTGGTTGACTATGAAAGTCGTGCAGATCTGTGCGTTTACAAAGTAGATTATGAAAGTCGTGCTACAGGCAATGATGGTAAATGGTTTTTTGTAGATTATGAAAGCCGTGCAAAAAAGAAAATCTATTTTGTAGATTATGAAAGTCGCGCTGATTTAAAAATCTATTTTGTTGAGTATGAAAGTCGTGCAGGCTGGAAAAACAGTAGCAAAAAGCATTTGATGTATTAAAAAACCCGGACACTTGTCTGCAAATTTTTTTGTATTTGTACAAAAAGACTGCAATACAAAAGACGATGTTGGTTTTGAAAATTATTGTGCGAAGGGCTTTAGCCCTGAGCTAAACAAAATTTTTCTCAACGAAAAAAAAATAACGAGTAAAATCATTAGCAACGTGCTTCAGCCCGTTGAAAACGGAAAGAACCAAATTATTATTCCCTGTTTTTTGTATCTATTATGATAGTTACAGGTCCATTGTTAACCAAGGCTATATCCATCATTGCTCCAAATTCACCCCGCGCAACCTCTTTGCCCAATTCCATTTCCAGTTTTGACAGAAACTTTTCATATAAAGGAATGGCTGTCAATGGTGGTGCCGCATTGATATATGAAGGACGATTGCCTTTTTTTGTTGAAGCATGAAGTGTAAACTGACTAATAACCATCACTTCTCCTTTAACATCATTTACAGATAAGTTCATGATACCCTCTTCATCCGGAAAAATTCTCAATCTGGAAATTTTACCACATAACCATTCAATATCTTCTTCTGTATCATTTTCCTTAATACCCAAAAGCACTACAATACCATTGTTTATTGAACCTGTCACCTGACAGTTTATGGTTACTGATGCTTTACTCACTCTTTGAATTACAGCTCTCATATGCGATACAACTTAATCAAAAATCTGAAAATCTTCTTCCACATTATTTAAAATACTCAGATAACTGTCATAACGAACAGTATGGATTTCTCCGTTCTGTGTAGCTTCTATTACAGCACAACCGGGTTCATGAACATGTGTACAATTGCTGAATCTGCAATGAGGAATATATGGTTTAAACTCAGGAAACCAGTGTCCAAGTTCCCAGGGTTCAAAATCTACAAGTCCAAATTCTTTAATGCCTGTAGTGTCAATAATCTGTGCCCCAAATTCCAGTTCATGCATTTCAGCAAAAGTGGTTGTGTGCTTTCCTTTCAGGTGATAGGTTGAAATTTCACCGGTTTTTATCTCCAGATTTGGTTCAAGATAATTAATGATATGACTTTTTCCCACACCTGAATGTCCTGAAATGAGGCTTGTTTTTCCTTTTAAAAGTGTCTTCAGTTGTTCAATATTGGTTCCTTCAGTGGCTGATACATGCAAAACAGTATAACCGGCAGCTTCATACATTGCAGTAAATTCATTCAAAGCCTCGAGCAGCAATCCTTCATACAGGTCAAGTTTGTTGAATACAATGGCAGATGGAACATTGTAAGCTTCAGCGCTGACAAGAAAGCGATCAATAAAACCGGTTGATGTTCTGGGAAAGGCAATGGTTGCAATAAGCACCGAAAGATCAAGATTGGCGGCAATGATGTGCTTCTGTTTTGAAAGCCTTGTTGCCTTGCGTATGATACAGTTTCTGCGGTCTTCAATTCCAGAAATATTTCCGGTAGATTCATTGGGATTAAGAGTATAGGTAACAATATCTCCAACAGCAACAGGATTGGTGGTTTTCATCCCGTCAAGTCTCATTTTGCCACGTATTCTGCAGTCAATAATCTGGCCGGTTGAAGTTTTTACATTATACCAGCTTCCTGTTGATCTGATAACAATACCTTTCAGTTGAGACATGATTTGAAAATTATTTACACAACTATGATTTCATGCTTCGAATAATTTCAAGCACAATATCATTGGCTGATAAATTGTCTGCTTCAGCTTTATAGTTTTTAACAATACGATGTCTTAATACAGCGGGTGCAATTTCAATAATATCTTCAATATCAGGAGAATATTTTCCTTTGAGTGCTGCATGACATTTTGCTCCGAGAATAAGATACTGAGATGCTCTGGGACCTGTTCCCCATGCAAGATATTCTTTCGCCATTTGATGGGAACTTTCAAGTTGGGGACGAGTATATGTGGCCAGTTTCACCGCAAAACGGTACACATTGTCAGCCACCGGAATCTTTCTGATAAGATTCTGGTAATCCAGTATTTCAGACTGATTAATCACCACTTGTGGTGAATATGAATATTCAGTTGTTGTTTGTTTAACAATATTAATTTCTTCTTCAAATTCGGGATAGTCGAGCCACAAACTAAACATAAACCGGTCCAGTTGTGCTTCGGGCAGGGGATAGGTTCCTTCCTGTTCGATGGGATTTTGTGTTGCAAGCACAAAGAAAGGTTCGTCCAGCTTCATTGTATTTCCTGAAATTGTTACTTCTTTTTCCTGCATGGCTTCAAGAAGTGCAGATTGGGTTTTGGGTGGAGTACGGTTAATCTCGTCAGCAAGAATAATGTTGGAAAAAACAGGCCCTGGAATAAATTTCATTTTTCTGCTTTCATCAAGAATCTCAGTTCCTGTAATATCTGATGGCATTAAATCGGGAGTAAATTGAATACGACTGAATTTTAATCCCATAGATCTTGAAATAGTCGTAATAATTAGTGTTTTTGCAAGTCCTGGCACTCCAATGAGTAAACAATGTCCTTTTGAAAAAATGCTTATAAGTATTTTTTCAATAATATCATCCTGACCTACAATAACTTTCGCAATTTCCTGTTTCAGTTCGGCATATTTATTGGCAAGATTTCCAAAAGTTTCCATGTCTTTTGTTTCTTTCATAGTATTGTGGTTTACCAGTCGTAAGTAAAATTACACTCAATATATGGTTCAAAAATCTGAATAAAAGTTTGCTGTTTCTTTTCAATAATCCATTTATTCATGGCTTCCATTTTCTTTGCTTCCAGTGCCAGCTCCTGAATATAAGGATAGTCATCATTTAAATTTGCCACATGAGGAGCGACTTTGTGCACCACCTTGATTATTCTGTAGCCACTGTTGTTCAGTTCATCTTTATATGAAAGCACATTGCTGGTGTTTCCAATTTCAACATTTTCAACGGCAAACAACACAGATGCATCAAGATGTGAAGCAAGAAATTTTTGATCCATTGTATATGGGTTCACCATCAACCCACTGGATTTTTTGTTTTTTTCATCAGAATAAAGCTCAACTGCCTGTTCAAAAGAAACACTTTCGGATTGGATAAGCTGATAAATACTGTCAGCTTTATTTCGTGCAGTCTGCACACTTTCTATGCCAGGTTTTTGCATCAGGAGGATATGCCTTACATTGACAAGTTCACCTCTGCGCTCAATAAGTTGAAGTATGTGCAATCCTGCTTTTGTTTCAACAATGGGTGAAATTTCCCCGGGCGTTTGCATCTTAAAGGCTGCTGCTTCAAATTCAGGAAACATTTCTCCTCTGCCAAAAAAACCAAGCTCCCCTCTTTTTTTTGCTGAACCAGGGTCTTCAGAATATAAAACAGCCAGTGTGCCAAAATCATCACCACGCAACACCCGGTCTCTCAATTCAGTCATTTTAATCCTGAGTTCCTGCTTTTCTTCATCACTAACCTGAGGCATAATGATGATTTGTGCCAATTGAAATTCCAGTTCAATAAGCGGAATATCCTCTTCAGGCAAATTTTGAAAATATTTTCTAACTTCAGATGGTGTAACTTTTACATCAGCTGTGATTTGCTGTTGCATTTTCTGAATGAGCATCTGGTCTTTAATCAGGTCTCTGAATTCATCTTTAATTTCAAGAATTGACTTGTTGTAGTATTGTTCAAGTGCTTCACGTGAACCTATCTGAGCAATAAAATAGCGAATTCGTCTTTCAAGCTCGTTTTCCAGTTCACTTGTGCCAACTTCCAAACTGTCAAACTGAGCCTGATTAAGCAAAAGATTCTGCATAAGAAGTTCTTCCAGTATTTCACATCTTAATTCTTCACTGGGTTTTTCTCCATACATCACTGCCTGCAGATATTGTGATTCCAATTCAGAAAAAAGGACAACATTTTTGCCAACTATGGCAATTACTCCATCTATACGTGTTCCCTCAGGTTGTGCGTTTACCTGGAAGATATGAATCGCAGAAATTATGGCAGTAAGGAATAAAAGTTTTATAGTATTCATAGAGTTAATAAGCTTTACTGTATAAAAATTTGAATATCTGATTGATTTGTATTGTTCTTAATATCAAGAATTTGCTGATCAATAATGTCTTTTTTGCGTTTCTGAAGTATGATGTCACGAATGGTATTCTGCTCAAGTGCAAACGGTGAAACAGAGCCTTTGATTTTGACATCTGTCACCTTGAGTAAATACACATATTCATCATCTTTCATTTCAATAAAAGTATTTCCTGTCAGCATATCCTGCTTTTGTTGTTGATTGAGCGGAATTTCCTTTAAAAGGTCTTCAACATACAACCAGGCGTTTAAATCCAAAAAATAATTAACGGCATATTTGCTGCAAAATTGTTCTGTTTTATTTCTGTCAAATGTTTCAGAGCTGATGAGTTGGTAAGCATCATTACGTAAATTGCTGTTGGCATTGAGTTTAATATATAAAACCCTAACAATATCTGCCTGCAGAATAAACTCATGTTGATTGGTATCATAATATGATTTCATTTCCTTCTCAGAAACAGTTGTATCCATTTTTTCCTCCAAAATTTTTCTTTCCCATTGAAAAATTAAAAGTGCATCACGATAGTCTCTGATTTTTTGATTGAAATCCTTTTCCCTTGCCGTGAGAGTTTTGTTGGCATCCTGAAGAATTAACTGTTTTTCTACCCATGATTGAATATACACGTTCAGTAGTTCAAGACTGTCAGATTCACTTAATCCAACAGGAATCATTCCTTCAATTTCATCTGCATAAAGGTAGGCGTTTTTTACCTGAGCCAACACTTCTCTGTTTTTATCAGGACCTCTGAAACAGGAAATAAAAACAATGCAGGTTGCAGTAATTACAAAAAAGAAACGAAAAAATTTACTGAAAGACATTAGCGATACAGGGTTTGCAAAACATCTTCATTCACAGTCCAGGTGTATTTTGCCCTCAACTCTTTAATCCATTCTTTTTCAAGATAGTTCTGATATTCATTTGTCACAACACCTTTTACTTCTCTGAGTGCTTTTGGTTCGGGTTGAATAATTCTGTCTGTTTGAACGATAATGTACTTGTTGTTATGTGCGTAGGGTTTTGTAATTCCCGCAGTTTTGATACTGGAAAAAACAGGATGATCTGCCTTGATGAATATTCCTGTTTCGGTGGGAATTTGGGGCTCCTCAATGGTATTGTATTGCTCATAGATAATATCAATATCAATTCCTTTTTTCTGTGCCTTTGAAATTTCTTTATAAAACTTTTTTGCAAAAGCCTGATCTTCAAAATAATAAATAGTTCCCTCAACTCTTTCATCCCACATATAATTGTGTTTTACTGTTTCGTAAAAAGCATTGAGTCCGGCTGTGTCCCTTAAAGCTTTGCTCCATACCATTTTGTCAGTGAGATCAAAAAGAAGAATCCCGTCGTGATATTCCTGCATCAGAGTATTAAACTGAGGATATTTCTTTTCAAGATTATCATTTTCATATGCAATCACAACTTCCTGCACAAAACTGTCATACAGTTTCTTCAGAAACATTTCTTTATTATCTCCGGGTAAGATGGGCTGATTTGCTTCAACATACACTGCAAACTCATTTTGATAAACAGTTTTGTCACCAGTTTTGAATAAAGGATTGTTAAATTTTATCCACTCTGCTTTCCAACTTCCTTTATATATGCTATCATTTACACCAGTAATGAATTGTTTCAATGCATTGGGAAATTCAGTAAATCCGTTTTCATCTTTAAGTTTTTCAACAAAAGAAGTTGTTGCCTGTTCGTATCTGCCATCGCGCATAATTCTTGTTTTCAGGTCATTCTTCATTTGGTCAAATTCTCCAACTGGCTTGATGTCAATAAGTTTAACAATATGATAACCATATGAAGTAAGTATTGGTTTTGTGATATTGCCTTTTTGCATATCATACAGAGGTTCAATGAATTCGGGTATCATTCTGAAAACACCAAACCATGGCAATGATCCGCCGCGCATACCGCTTCCTTTGTCATCTGAATATTCTTTGGCCATTTCTTCAAATGATTCTCCGCTCATAATTTTATCATAAATGTCAGTGGCTCTTTCCAAAGTAGCTGTTTTTGTTTCTTCATCAGCATCGGGAGGTAGTGAAAACAGAATGTGGGCAGTTTGAACTCTGCCCAGTGACGGTTTCTTTTCAGTAAGATAAATTATGTGATATCCAAATTCAGAACGAACAGGCATTGAGACTTCACCAACTTTCAGACCGTAGGCTGCATTTTCAAAATCATACACAAGGTCAAGCGCTGAAAAATAACCAAGGTCACCTCTGTTGCCCTGAACTCCCTGAGTGCCTTCACGTCCTCTTGCTGATTCATCTTCGGAAGTTTCAACAGCCACCTTAAAAAAGTCTTCACCTTTAATTACGCGATTACGTATGCTCACTGCTTTACGGTAAGCTTTCAGTGTGTCAGCAGGTGATGCAAAAGGGGATGTTTTAATGAGAATATGACCTGCTCTGAGATCCCATTTCATGCGCTCGTATGCTTCAAAAACAAGCTTGTCCAAAATCTCAGTTTTTGTAAGGTAGGGCTGTGCCAGTGTACGCCTGTATCCTTCCAGTTCTTGTTTAAATGTTTGCTGGGTATCAAGCTGAAGAAATTTGGCTTCTGCAACTTTCAATCTAAAGTTAATATAAAGTTCAAGATAGTCGTCAATTTCTTCTTTTGTTGCACTTTTATTGGTGCTGTTTTTCATAAATACCGACATAAATTCTTCGGCAGTTATGTTGTCTCCATTAATAACCAGCAATGGTTTCTGCTGTGCATAAACAGAAAATGAGAGAATACTTAACACAAAAACAATTAAACTGAACTTTTTCATAATAGTCTGTTTTTTTTAGTTACAATATATTTTATCTTGAATAATTGGGTGCTTCTCTGACAATGGTAACATCATGTGGGTGACTTTCCAGAATTCCCGCATGTGTAATCTGAATAAACTTTGCATTTTGCATCAATTCAATGTTGGAGGCTCCGCAATATCCCATGCCTGCTTTAAGACCGCCAACCAGCTGGTGCATAACTTCAGACAGGCTTCCTTTAAAAGGCACTCGTCCAACAATTCCTTCGGGCACCAGTTTTTTTATGTCATCTTCCATGTCCTGGAAATACCTGTCTTTTGAGCCTTGTTGCATGGCTTCAATGCTCCCCATCCCTCTGTAAATCTTGTATTTCCTTCCTTCATAGATAATCGTTTCACCCGGAGATTCTTCAACTCCGGCAAACATTGACCCCAACATAACAGTTGAAGCACCTGCGGCAATGGCTTTGGGGATATCACCAGTATATCGTATGCCTCCGTCAGCAATAACAGGAATTTTGTAGTCTTTTATTGCCATGGCAACATTCATGACTGCTGTAAGCTGAGGAACTCCAACACCGGCAACCACTCTTGTTGTGCAGATGGATCCGGGTCCGATCCCTACTTTAATGGCATCAGCACCTGCTTCGGCCAGTACAATAGCAGCTTCAGCAGTGGCAATATTTCCTACGATAATGTCAATGTTTGGAAATTCGGTTTTAAACATTTTCAAAGTGTCGATTACCCCTTTTGAATGTCCGTGGGCAGTATCAATCACCAGGGCATCAACCCCGGCTTCAACAAGAAGTTTGCCCCTTTCAACGGCATCAGGACCAACACCTGTTGCTGCAGCTACCCGCAAACGTCCCATGGAATCCTTGCATGCATTTGGACGGGCTTTTATTTTAATAATATCCTTATAAGTAATAAGACCTATTAGCTTATATTCCTTATCTACAACCGGGAGTTTTTCAATTTTGTATTCCTGAAGAATATCTGCTGCTTTCTCAAAATCAGTAAACTCTGTGGTTGTAATCAAATTTTCTGATGTCATGGCTTCAGCCACCTTTTTTATCAAATCTCGTTCAAATCGCAAGTCACGATTGGTTACAATACCCACAAGTTTTCCACTATCATCAACCACCGGAATGCCTCCAATTTTGTACTCTTTCATCAGTGCAAGTGCATCACCTACTGTTCCGTCTTTTTTAATAGTCACCGGATCAATTATCATCCCATTCTCAGCGCGTTTCACTTTTCTTACCTCATTTGCCTGAGCTTCGGCTGTCATATTTTTGTGAATAACACCAATACCCCCTTCCTGTGCCATTGAAATGGCCATGATGGAATCAGTCACAGAGTCCATAGCCGCCGATACGATGGGGATGTTGATACGGATGTTTTTTGAAAACCATGAACTGACATTGACATTGCGTGGTAATACTTCACTGTATGCCGGAACAAGCAATACATCATCATACGTATATCCTTGTTCTTTAATTTTTTCTGCAGAATTTTCCATTGTTCTGATTTTCCGCGCAAAATTAATAAAAAACTCTGTACCCAACAAAATTCAATTTGATTATAAATTTCGTTTACAAATTGATAAATCCTGTTTTGAGATTCAATTCAGATGCAATTTAACAAAAGCTGTTTATCTTTGCACACAAATCATCAACACTATGAAAAACTTTATTGAAGAAATCAAATGGCGTGGAATGATACATGATATGATGCCAGGTACTGATGAATATCTTAAAAATGAAAAAGGCGTTGCATATGTGGGTATAGATCCAACAGCTGATTCACTGCACATCGGACACCTTGTTTCTGTTATGATGTTAAAACATTTTCAAGATGCCGGACACCAACCCATAGTGCTTGTTGGCGGTGCAACAGGTATGATTGGGGATCCATCCGGTAAATCACAGGAACGAAATCTTTTGGATGAACCTACTCTCAGACACAATCAGGAAGCCCTGAAAAAACAATTGTCTGGGTTGCTGAATTTTGATACATCTGCTGATAATCATGCTATTATGGTTAATAATTATGATTGGATGAGCAAATATTCATTTCTGGATTTTATTCGTGAAATTGGGAAGCATATCACTGTAAATTATATGATGGCCAAGGATTCTGTGAAGAAAAGACTGGGAGAGGAAGGCACAGGACTTTCTTTTACTGAGTTTTCATATCAGCTTGTGCAGGCTGTAGATTATTGGCATCTGTATCAACACCATAATTGTAAATTGCAAATGGGAGGCAGTGATCAGTGGGGAAACATCACAACAGGTACCGAACTGATTAGACGTAAACTAGGTGGCGAAGCCTATGCCATAACCTGTCCGTTGCTTACAAAAGCTGATGGCGGAAAATTCGGAAAAACTGAACAGGGAAATGTGTGGCTGGATGCTACAAAAACAAGTCCATATTCTTTTTATCAGTTTTGGCTCAACGTGAGTGATGACGATGCACAAAAACAAATCAAAATTTTTACAATGCTTGATGAAATTCAGGTCAATAACCTGATTCAACAACATTCAGCTGCACCTCATGAAAGATTATTGCAGAAAACTCTTGCGCGTGAAATGATGTTGATGATCCACAGTGAAAATGATTATAATACTGCAGCGGAAGCATCAGAAGTTCTTTTTGGAAAAGGAACAATCGAAATGATTAAAAAATGGGATCAGAATACCTTTCTTTCTGTATTTGAGGGTGTTCCTGTTTATGAATGTGATAAAAATGTAGTTGAAAAACAATGCAATATTGTTGATTTAATTGCAACTCATACTCATATTCTTTCCTCAAAAGGAGAAGCAAGAAGAATGTTGCAAAACAATGCTATTTCTGTGAATAAGGAAAAGGTGAATGACCAACAGAACATAGATTCATCATTTTTGCTCAATGACAGGTATATCATTATCCAAACTGGAAAGAAGAATTATCATCTTATTGTTGTGAAGTAAGTTGAAATATGTTTTAATAATCCAAACGTTTTCTAACCTGAGCAAAATTTGTGAAATTAACTTTAAGTTAATATGAGAATGCATTCATAAAGTATGATATTTCATTATTTTTGCAAAAAATTTGATAACCGATGTTGATTGAAATACTTGGACTCATTGGGGCCATTTGTTTGTTTTTGTATGGAATGCGTGTTGTCAGCGATGCATTGCAAAAGCTATCGGGAAAACGTATGCGTTCAGTGATTAATAAACTGATTAATACCAGATTGAGGGGGTTTTTTTCAGGTTTTTTTCTAACATCATTAATACAAACTTCTTCAGCTTCAACAATTTTGATTGTCAGTTTGGTCAATGCCGGAGTGATTTCACTTGCAGCTTCAATTCCTATGATTATCGGAGCCAATGTTGGCACTACAATTAAGCTTTGGCTCATATCATTTTTGGGATTTCATATTGATATTGGCTCATATGCACTTGTTCTCATAGCTTTTGGGTTTCCTTTTCTTTTTTTTAAACGGGCAATCTGGAAAAAAACAGGAGAATTTCTCATTGGTTTTGCATTGTTATTTCTCGGTCTTTACTATATGAAATCGGTTTTTCCTGACGCAGGACAGGATTCATTTTTTTATCAATGGGTTCAAAATACTTCACAGTCAGGATATCTTGGTATTTTGCTGTTTGTTTTTCTCGGATTTATTATTACTGCAATAATTCAGTCTTCCAGTGCTGCAATTACTTTAACTTTTGTATTATGCTATCATGGAGTCATTGATTTTAATATGGCTGTAGCGATGGTGTTGGGACAGAACATAGGAACCACTGTCACTGTGAATATTGGTGCACTGGTTGGAAACATGAATGCCAAACGTGCTGCACTGAGCCATTTGCTGATGAATCTGATTGTGGTTATTGTTGTTCTTCCTTTTTTTAAAATTCTTACCGGTTTTTCAGAATCTGCAGTAAAACAGCTTTTTAATGCTGATATGGCTGTGGCAGCTGACATCCCTGTGGGAGTTGCATTTGTTCATACAGCTTTTAATTTAATTCTTGCAATGTTGATATTGCCCCTGACCAATTATCTTGTCATTCTTACAAAGAAAATTCTGCCACAGAAAGACAATGATAAACAATCATTAAAGTTGCTTGAAGACAATTTTTTCTCAACATCTGAAATGTCAGTGTTGCATGCAAAAAATGAAATTGTTCGATTTGCTGTTCAAACTAAAACAATTTTAAACCGTTTGTCGGTCTTAATACTTGAAAAAAAAGAAAAGAAGTTTTTGGAGATTTTTAGCAATATAACTCATCTGAAAGAAACTGCAAAAAACAGAAAAACTGAAATTACTGAATATTTATCTAAAGTATCAGAAAAGGATATCAGTGCTGACAGTTCAAAAGAAATTATAAAAATGATTGATATGAGCGACCACCTGGAGTCCATGTCTGTTGAAGGATATAATTTTGCTAAAATTGTCCAGTGGAAGAATCAACATAATGCCTGGTTCAATCAGGAAATGCGGGAATCTGTTTTTCAATGTTTGAAATTGATAAATGAAGCAACAGAATTGATGATTGAAAGTATTTCAAATGGTTGCTCAAATCATAATGAAGTTTCAGGAAAATTAGATGAGATTGATATGGCAATTTCAGAAAGCCGCAAATATTCTGAACAAATTAAATCCAATGAGGAAATTCCCGAACAATCATTGCAGTGTTTTAACCAGATGATTGATGTTTTTGAACACATGGCTAAGAATGTTGTGTTATGGGAACGATAGTGATTAAAAATCATTACTGTCCAACTATATTTTCGATTTTGTTACTGCTCCCTAATTTATCACTTATTACGATAGGACGTGACATAAAAATAATCGTAGTTTGTAGCCACAAATACACCAATAAACACGAATATCTCCGATAATTCTGCAAAAGCCATTACACAATTTCAAATTCTGACAAATTGAAAGCAAGCTTTCTTTCTCAGAATTTGAAATTGTGTAAAAACAAATCTGAATAATCAGATTTGTTTTGGTTTAAAATGGCTTTTGCAAAATAAAGTTTTTGCCAATAAAAATCAACAACGTTGATTTTTATATGCGAAGCATAAGCCTTTTGTATTGCATAGCACTTAATATTCGTGTTTATTGGTGTATTTGTGGCTTATAAACACAAAACCGCTGAGCAGTTACTCGATTTTTTATAGCCACAGTAGTTTGACAAGCACTACACTGAACTCGTCGAACTGCTCACCACAAGCATCACAGAAACACTACATTCCACAAGTTCAAACATGTAGTTTCTGTGTAATTCCGTGTTTCTCCCGAAGGGATCACGATGTGAAGTGTATTTGTGGCAAAAGAAAAAACTGACCCCGCACTTAAACAAGAAACCTCATAAGCACTAGTATTGACCTAAATTTCAAACTTTTTTATTATTTGCTTTTGATGAACAATAGTGATTAAAAAAATATCATTGAGTTGTGATATCGTCAGCTGTTTATTCGCTTCAAAAATCTTCCCGAATCTCCCCATTCTCCATATCCGATTTCTGCTCCGGCAAGCTTGATCCTGCCTTCAATACAGCCGGCACAGTCTTCAGCACTTTCATCTGTGCAGGGTTTGTTTTCATATAGTTTATAATTATCACGATAAACCCCGGGCGTTATGTTTGGCATAAGAATATTGGCTCCCACTTTGATAGCTTTCTCGCGTCCAATTTTATCAATAGCCTGTAAAGCAGTGGTGGCAGCCATATTTATGTCTTTCATCATGATTCGTAAAATAGCCAGCATCTTCAATGTGAGACGAAATCTTTCTTCCAGTGGCATAAGTTCATTCCTGAATTGATATAAAGGAGTGTCTGCATGTTCTATGTATGGACCCATGCCGCACATGTCAATGTCCTGAGACTGCATAAACAATAAGTCATCTGCCAGATGTTCTGTTTTTTGAAACGGCAGACCAATCATCACTCCGGTGCCCACCTGATATCCTGTTTTTCTGAGCAATTCAAGACACTCAACACGCTTTTCAAAACGATGATTGTCATCATCGGGATGAAGCTTGGAATACAATTCCCTGTTTGATGTCTCTATGCGGAGCAAATAACGATGTGCACCTGCATCAAACCATCTTTTATACACATCCTCGGTTTGCTCTCCGCATGAAAGTGTAATGCCAAGTTTGCCATCAGACAACTTCTTTATCTCTTTGCATAAAGCTTCAATTCGCTCAGTATTTGCATTGCTTTGCAATTCTCCTGTTTGCATTACCAATGAACCATATTTATTTTCAAATGCAAAACGTGCAGCTTCCAAAACTTCATGGTCTGTCAGGTTATATCGTTCCACCTTCTTGTTGTCACGCCTGATGCCACAATAAAGACAGTTTTTTGCACAAATGTTTGATAATTCAATCAATCCGCGAAGATAAACTTTGTTTCCGCAATACTCTTTGCGAATATCTGAAGATTTTTCAAATAATTTCTTCAAATCATCTCCTTCACATTGCAACAACTGAATAATTTCGTCTTTGCTCAGAATATCTTTTTGCAATATTTCTTTAATCATCTTTGTAGAGTTTTTTAAATGGCTCAGTCACTCTTTCAAATATTCCGTTCACCCAGGCAATGGTCATACCGTAGTTTGTCACCGGAACACCTGCATGTATGAATGGTTTTAGTCTTGACACCAGTTGTTTACGAGTGACCATGCAACCTCCGCACTGAATGACGAGACTGTATGTTTCAACAGGTTTGTCAATGGCAGCTAATCCTGGCACAACATCAAATTCAAGTTTTTTGCCAGTGTGTTTTTCCAGCCAGCGGGGAATTTTAAAACGGCCAATATCGTCACAACTCACATGGTGTGTGCATGATTCCAGAATAAGCACTTTATCTCCATCCTGAAGTGTGTCAATTTTTGGTGTCCCTTTGAGAAATGCTGCAAAATCACCTCTTAGTTTAGAAAATACAACACTGAATCCGGTGAGCATAATGTCGCTGGGGACAATGGTTGAAACAAATTCAAATGCCTGACTGTCAGTGACAACAAGTGCGGGCATGATTCCTAGTTTGAAAAAATCTTCAAGTTCGGTTTCTTTTACAGACATGCAGATGCAGTCATTATCAAGCACATCGCGCCATGCCATTATCTGGGGAAGAATCATTCTTCCTTCGGGTGCTTCAGAATCAATTGGAGTGACCAGCAAAACCACATCCTTTGGTTTTACAATTCCTTTGAAAAGAGAGGGATAGATATAGGCGGTTTCAGGTATAGTGGTTTTTAGAGTTTCAACAAGGGTATCAAAATTCTGAGGATGAACAGTGCTGAACTTGAGCAAATCCTTATGGGTAAGGCTTTTAATTTCAGAAATAAATGTCTCAGTTGCATCTTCCAGGTCAGACCGGTTGTGAATGATACAATAGGGAATATCGTAAAACTGAAATTCATTAATAAGGTCATTTTCAAATTTTCCAAATGTATTGTGGGCAACTATGAGAATAGCCATGTCAATAGTTGGAATTACCTGCATGGTTTTTTCGATTCTCAGTTTTCCCAAATCACCCATGTCATCAATTCCGGCAGTATCAATAATGATAGCAGGACCGATTCCAAAAATCTCAACTGATTTTTTCACAGGGTCAGTTGTGGTTCCCGGATGTTCAGAAACAATGGCAATATTTTGACCGGTGAGCAGGTTGATGAGCGAACTTTTTCCGTTGTTTCGCCTGCCGAATATGCCGATATGTGGTTTTAAGTCTTTTCCTTTCATTCTTGATTATTTTTATACCTAAAAATACAAATCTCGCTTGCCCTGCTTCAGTTGATCAAGTCTTTCACGGAGTTTTGTTTTCACATTTTCATCAGTAAGCTGCTGAATGTTTGTTTCAATCACTTTCCAGCCTTTGCTGGCAGTATGTTCAGGAGCATAATCAAGCAGATATTCTGCAAGCGTTAGAATTGCATTGGGAGAACAGAATCGTTTAATAAACCCCGGTACAGAGAATTCCATAAAATGTTCGCCAGTTCTGCCAAGTCTGTAGCATGCAGTGCAAAACGAAGGCAACATATTATGGTCAAGAAGCTCTTCAATTATTTCATTGAGAGATCTGTTGTCATTGATTCTGAACTGACCTTTGTTCAAATCTTGCTGTTCGTTTTGGCTGTGAGCATAACTTCCTATTTCAAGTTTGGTGCCCCCGTCAATTTGAGAAACACCATAGTTTATGCATTCGTCACGAATATGACGGGGTTCTCTTGCAGTAAGAATCATGCCCGTGTATGGTACAGCAAGTCTGAGAATTGCAATCATTCGCGCAAAATCATTGTCGTTAACAAAGTATTTATCACCCATATCCAGCATTGAAGCATCTTTTATACGGGGAAATGAAATAGTATGTGGGCCAACATTGTAGCAGGCTTCCAAATGGTTGGTGTGTCTGACAAGAGCCAGCACTTCGTATTTCCAGTCATACAGTCCGAATAATACACCGATTCCCACATCATCAAGACCAGCCTCCTGAGCACGGTCCAGCGCGGTAAGGCGATAGTTGAAATCAGCTTTTTTTCCTCTGATATGATATGTTTTATATAGTTCAGGATGATAAGTTTCCTGAAAAATCTGATAGGTGCCAATACCGGCTTCTTTTACAATTTTGAAACCCTCTATGTCAAGCGGAGCAGCATTAATGTTGACTCTTCTGATTTCTCCATTTCCTTTTTTAACACTATATGCAAGTTTTGTGCAGTGTGCAATATAGTTTGCATCATACTGGTCGTGTTCTCCAAATACTAGTATGAGCCTTTTTTGCCCATTGTCTTCAAGAGCTTCAATTTCTTCAATGATTTCGGTATCAGAAAGTGTCTTTCTTACAGCATCTTTGTTGCTTGCCCTGAATCCGCAATATTTGCAATTGTTCACACATTTATTGCCAATATAAAGTGGAGCAAACAAAACAATGCGATTGCCATAAATGGTTTCCTTCAGGGTTCGTGCCCCATCTTTAATCATTTCAATAAGTTCGGGGTCATTTGTGTTTGTAAGAACAGCAGTTTCCTGCATGCTTAACCTGTTCTTTGAAAGGGATTTTTCAATGATGTCCCTTATCTGCTGCTTTTCAGGTTTCGTTTTTTTGAGTATTGATATAATCTCTGCAGAATCAATAAAAGGCTGCATTGGTTCATCCTGTATGGAATACAGTTGTGTGATAAATTTCATATCCAAAGTGTTTTAGTTCGATAATGTATTTCAATTCAAGTAGTTGAGTCAATGTCAATTCTGGTACAAAATTACACAAATAGTTTGAGTTTGTATAAATTATTTTGGAATAATGAAACATTCTTGTCATCTCCGCTGAATGAGTTTTTAAATCGAAGTTGAGGGTAAACAAAAAAAAAACACCTTCATCCCGCAGGCTGAAAAGTGTTTTTCAATGGTAGAAAAGAAATTTCCAGTTTATTGAACCCGAAAACTATTTCACAACAGTTATTCTGCCACTTTCAAGTCTTCTGTTTTCATTTCCAATAAGCTCATACACATACACTCCGGCAAGTAAATTCCTGGTGTCCCAAAGATAATTGCCTTCAATGGTTTGAAGTGTAAAGGATTCAACAATTCTTCCCATGCTTGTACTAATTCTAACAGTTGAATTCAGTTCAGTTTCAGAGATTTTCCATTCAAAACTTGCATAGGTTTCAGCAGGATTAGGATATACTTTTATCCTGTAATTTTCAATGAAGTTTGTATTGCTAGAAAATGCTGGCTGTTTTCGTGTGTCAAAAGCAGGAGTATAGCTTAAATCAATAGATTCACATTCCTCATAGAAAAAGCATAAAATATTATCACACATTGCTTTTACTCTTGAGCTGGAAACTGACTCAGAAAGTGCAATAAGTTGTTGTATTTCACCCTGACTGAGTTGGGATATGGTTTTGTTTTGATTGTTTATGTTTTGACGGAAATTCAGATAACTGAAATAATCTGTTATTTCGTCAATTTGATATTGTCTAATGTCTGATTGAGCCAACAGGCTGGAAAGTATGTTGCCGGCATCTGTGAATGCATTATTATGAATAAATATTTCTGAAGCAAACAACAGATCATCATAAGAACCTCTTTTGAATAGCCAACTAATAATTTGCGGTTTTTGGTGTATGCTGTCGGTCATGAGTAATGACAAAATCTGATTTGAAGAAACTGACATTTCAAAATAAATGTCAGCAATAGATGCCTCAAGCACTGTTCTTGGATTTTCTGTTGTCCAGCTTGCCTTAATAATGTCAATCATGTATTGTGGCATTGGCTGAGATAATTCTTCAGTAACAATTGTGAGAAATTCTTTGCCAAAAGAAGCTTCAGGGTTTAGCAATGCAACTTCAAGCAACATTGAATGAGGCATGGTTTCGGTAATTGCAGCTTCAATCAAAGCTTCCTGTGATAGAAATGGTGCCACTGAAATCAGTTTGTTGCGCATTTTCCATGCATCTTCACTGTAAGTTGTTTTTAAATCCTCAATCATATTTTTAGTGTCACCTTCGTCAATAAGCAAATTGTAGGTCTGCATTAGCGATAGGTATTGGCTTTCGGCTGCATCATAATCGTTTGTGGTTTGTTGAATAAAACTAATACTACTTGATCCATCGCCGCGATTTGGAGGGATAACAGTAGGTGTGCATGGATTTGTTGTTGCTGTATATAAAACTAATCCTGTGTGTAATGTTGGTTGGGTGCTCCCGCCCGAATGAACATATTTGATAAGAGATGATGCGTTGTTGAAGTGACCATACTGTGTTTGCATTCCTTGCGTGAAAACATTTCCGGCTGCATATCCTTTTTTGTCGCCTTGCCATTCTCTGATGCCTCCTGTTGAACCAAAGTGAAAAACTTTGAAATCATTTGCTATTGAAGTATTGTTTGAATTGGTGTTACACAAAAACTGCAATCCAATTAATGATGAATTTGGGTCTCTGTTTAGTTGCATTGCAAGAAAACCAAAACTATTCATGTTTTGTACTGTGTTTCTGTATATGAGGTTGTTGTTACTTCCACTTTCAATAATTGCAATTCCCCCTGTTTCATATATGGATGAAAGTGATGAGACTACAGTGTTTTCTTCAATCTGGAAGCCTGTGGAATAACCTATGTTAATTCCATAGTTAAATCCTGCACCTGATGAATTTCCGTCCCCATGAGTAATATTATTCATATTCAGCTTCACATTATTCAAAGTATTCACGTATATAGCAGTAACATTGTTTTCAAATTCATTTCTATGAATGTTAATGGTGTTTGATGTTGAGCTTCCACTGGCTTTTATGGCATAATTGAAGTTTTTAAACACCGATGGTTGATAGTTGTTTGCCGGACATTCCTGACCTGAGCCAACAGCAACTTCACAAGTGCCTGTAACTGTGTATCCTGCATCAATTGAAATAATCCCCAAATGATAATTTACGTCTCAAGATTTATTGCTGATGTTATCTTCAAATGTACAGCCCTTAAAATTTACACCCTTCACATCCCACATTGAAACATGAGAATTGAAAATATTTGGTCCAATATAATCATCATCAACTTCAAAACGAGTATCGTAAAATCTGGATAAATCGTCAAAATGAGTTCCATTATGAATGTTGTAATATTGCATAAACCCAACTGCACGCCTGTTGTTTCTGAAAACTGCATCGTTGCAATCAATAATTCCTCCTCTGCTGTTCCAGTCGTCTGGTTTCCAATTGACAATAGCATTCATTGCATTTTCAATCATAGCTCCGTTTTTCAATTCCACGCGCCCTTGCGCACCTGGAGTCAGCTGTGAAGCACTTGTGGTTCCCCACACTTCGATGCCTTGCCACATTCCGTTGCAAGCATTGGTGAAAATACTTTCATCAATTATTAATTTTGCTCCTTGCTCTATAACAAACTTCTTGCCTTCTTCAAATCTAAATTTCATGTTTTTTATGGTTAACTGTTTTCCTGCCGGCAAAACAACATCATCATTAAAAATTACTTCTTTAGAGGTGTTGCCAAAAGGATTATTTCCTGGTTCCCAAATCCAAACAGGATTCTGATTAAACTGATCTGAAGTAGGCCAATCAAATATGTTATATGGATCGCAACAATCACCCCAGTAATTATTCAAAAATGCAACATAGTTCTGACCATCAATTTGATCCATCATTATCAGTTTTTTTGAATTATCAGGGAATACTTGGTAAGTTGGAGGTAGGAAAAAATCACTATAATTATAGGAATAAAACAACTTTGATATTCCTGTTAATGTGTTTGTTTGGAAATTCGAAATTGAAGGATTATTGGGGTTAGAAAGGCTAGATATCATGGCTGTATTTATAGCTTCATTCAACCCATAATAATAGAGTTTTTCATCTTCAGAAAGTTCAATTTCCGCATATTGATAATTTTCTGCTCCTGATGTAAGTAATATATTTGGTATTGATGAACCAATATTGTAATAATACAAAGCATCCTGCCCGAAAAATGTCAAATATAGAATATAACCGGATGGTGAAAATGCCATGCCTTTGATTTCTTCTAAATTGGTGTTAGTGAAAATCTTTGGCACATTAGTTCTTCCATAAAAATAGTCCAAATTGAGTGTGCTATAGTCAATGTCATAAATGAAGAAACCACCCCATCCATCATTTGGATTTGTTCTGGCAATGATTGAAACAGCAAGCCTATAAGCTGTTGTAGTGCCAGTAACATCTTTCATCTCTGTTACTTTCATTACCGGGTTTACAGACTTTTTTTGTTCTGATTGATAGAATGTTTCTCCCTGATCAAAATCATTAATTAGTGTAAGTGACCCATCAGTTCCAACAGAAAATATATAGATACGAGAAAAAAAGTTTACAAACAATGCATAAGTTCCGTCAGCTCTAACCCTTGAAACTGCCTTTGATCTTTTGCTAAAATTATTGCAACCCAATTGATCTATAAAATTGTATGTTGATGCCAAATCTATTGGATCACTCATGTAAACCTCATTTTTGCTTAAAACCTCAATTGTCCTGTAATACATATAAGTTGATGTGCCATTATCCAAATATGAATAAAATGAGTAAACAATGCCATATTTATTACATTGTCCTGTCAAAGGAATAATTACAATTTCAGGATCTAACATCTTTCCAACAGAAGAATTTGCTGTCATAAATCTGTCAAAATAAAAATCATCATGTAAAAACGCATAATAGCCCCAGCTTGGATTCACATCCTCAAACGCCTCTCCATAACGATTATAGATATTGTTGTCGATAATAAAAAATACTATCTCGCCATCAGCATTATGAACCACACTTTGGGCATACATGGGATGCTGTCCCAAATACTTCTCATACATGGGAACACTGGAGTTGGCTAGGTCAACCTCTATATGTGGATTGCCACTTATATTTGTCAGTGTATTAATAAATGAATGAGCCGGAAATTCCACAAACTGTGGATTGTTAGGGTCAGTAAAATCAATGTACCCCGTTGGACCATCAGGAGTGGCTGAGCCAGGGACAGGCAACAACAATGACTGCCCCTTGGCAAAATTGAACACACATATCAGCAGCAGTGCCGATATAAAAAACTGAATTGATTGTTTTGTTTTCATAATTTCATGGTTTTTAATGAATGATTACTTTTTTATTGAATTGTTTTGTTTTTGATTGAATGTTAAGAATGTAAACTCCCTTGGGCAAAAGTGAAACATTGATGGTATAGTTACCTGTACCATTATTTTGCAATATTTCTGACTTTGCCAATTGTCCATTTATATTGAATAAATTGAAACGAGCATCATTATCAATAAATGAATGAATTTGAATGTTTAAAATATCTGTGCATGGGTTTGGATAAATAAAACATTGATTTTCAGCTTGAAATATTTTTTCAAAACCTGCAATTCCATTGGCATCTGTTTTAATCAGATAAACATCCAAACCTCCCGATCCAAAACTTCTAGTGTAGCCTGATAAAATAAAGCCACCATCATCTGTTTGCTTTATAAATCTTGCCCAATCGTCATTTACCCCACCAAATGTTCTGCTCCAAAGTTCATTTCCATTTTGATCAGTTTTTACCAAATAAACATCCATTCCTCCCAATCCAAAACTTCTAGTATATCCAACTAAGACAAAACTTTCATCCATTGTTTTTACAAAATTTGCGTTAGCATCCTCTAAATTTCCACCATAAGTTTTTTTCCAATACTCATTGCCTGTGCAGCTAAATTTTGCTAAAAATGCATCTCTTTCACCATTAAGGTTATTTTTTGTTGAACCACCTATTACAATATCTCCTGAACTAGTTTCATGTGAACAAGTGCAAATATCCGAATCAATGCCCCCATATATTTTAGTCCATAATGTATCTCCAAAGGAATCTGTTTTAATGAACAAACAATTTTCTGGCTGCATGTATCCTGTACTAGTTATGCCTGCAATAAATAACCCTCCATCTGTTGTATTTATTATTGAATTAGAATTGTTTGCATATTGTTTTTCATAAGTTTTATACCATTGAAAATTGCCATTTTCATCTGTCTTAATTAATAGTATGCTAGTAAAAGTAGAGGGTTCGCACATTGTATATCCAATAATATAAAAACCATTATCAATTGCCTGTATGAGATTATATCCCCCTTGTTCATTACACCAACCATAGTTTCTATACCAAAGGGTATCACCATATTCATTAAACTTCAGCAGCAAAACTTCATGCACATAAGAGCCTGATATGATTTTTGATGTTCTGCCTACTATAACAAAATTATCATCATTGGTTTTTATCATTGAATATGGCATTTCACCGTATTCAGATTTTCCGATGCGTTTTGTCCAGAGTGTATCACCATAGGCATCGGTTTTAATGAGATAGATATCCTGCCAGTAAACACCAAAGCTTTTTGTGTAGCCTGCAACAAGATATCCCCCATCGTCTGTTTGCATAACACAATTGCCGCCATCATCGGCACTGCCGCCATAATGTCTTTCAAACATGATCTGGCTTTGGGCAAACGTAGATATTAGTAGCAGGTAAAAGAGAAGTTGAGTTGTTTTTTTCATAATTTCATGGTTTTTTTAATGAATAATTACTTTTTTATTGAATTGTTTGGTTTTTGATTGAATATTAAGGATATAAACTCCTTTAGGCAAATGTGAAACATTGATGGAGAAAATACCTGTTCCGTTATTTTGCAATATTTCTGATTTTGCCAATTGTCCGTTGATATTGAATAAATTGAAACGAACATCATTATCATAAAATGAATGTATTTGAATATTTAAAATGTCTGTACATGGGTTTGGATAAATAAAACATTGATTTTCGGTTTGAATAATTTTTTCAAAACCTGCAATTCCATTGGCATCGGCTTTAATTAAATAAACATCATAATTAACAGCACCAAAGCTTTTTGTTGAGCCCGCAATAATAAATCCCCCATCATTAGTTTGCTGTATAAATCTTGCCATATCATCATTAGTTCCTCCAAATGTTCTATACCAAAGTTCATTTCCATCTATGTCAGTTTTAATCAGATAAACATCTCTTTCTCCTAAACCAAAACTTTTTGTTGCACCAACAATCACAAAAGAATTATTATTTGTTGGTATAAACATTACACCATTATCATCATTAATACCACCATAAGTTTTCATCCAGATTTCTTCGCCTGAAGCATTTAACTTGCTCAAAAATGCATCCTGCTCACCTCCACCAAAACTTCTTGTGAATCCACCAATATGAAGATTACCAGTGAAATCTTCATATGTACAAGCACATGCATCATGATCATTTCCACCAAAAAATTTGGTCCATAAAGTATCTCCTATAGCATTTGTTTTAATTAATAGACAATCTGTTAACTCCAAGGCTCCTAAGCTGCTGTACCCAACAATAAAATATCCACCATCATTAGTTTGAATAACAGAATTGCCCCCGTTTGACTGTCTCAGTGCATAAGTTTTCATCCATTGTTCGTTTCCGTTTTCATCGGTTTTAATCAGAAGCACATACGAGGTTGCAATCGCATTATTGTAAGTGTAACCTGTAATAATAAAGCCATTATCGTTTGTTTGTTTCACATCATATCCACTATTTTCAGAATATATGCCATAGTTTCTATACCATAGAGTATCACCATATTCATTAAACTTCAGCAGCAAAACTTCATGCACATAGGAGCCTGATATAATTTTTGATGTTGTGCCCACTATAGCAAGATTATTATCATTGGTTTTTATCATTGAATAAGGCAATTCTCCGTATTCGGATTTTCCGATTCGTTTTGACCAAAGTGTATCGCCCCAGGCATCGGTTTTAATGAGATAGATGTCTTGCCAGTAAACACCAAAGCTTTTTGTAAGACCTGCAACGAGATAGCCACCATCATCAGTTTGCACAACACAAGTACCTTGGTCAATATTATCACCACCATAGTTTCTTTGAAACATAATCTGAGAGTGAGTAATTAGAGTTGTAAATAGCAATAGTGCCGATATAATCATTTGAATTGATTGTTTTGTTTTCATACTGATTTATTTTTGGATTAATATTTTTATAATTGACTGTGATTTTTCTCCGTTAATTTGAAGAAAATAAATACCGTTTGATAAAAAAGGTAATGACATGTGCAGACAGTTTTCGTTAGAAAACTTTTCGGATTGTGAGTAAATTAATTTGCCGTTGATATCAAACAAATGAAAATAATATTTACCATGTTGTTCTTTTTCAAATTCTATTTGAAAGAGACCATCACTTGGATTTGGAAACACCTTTATATTGGATACAGTTTGGTAAACCTGCTCAAAACCGGATATTCCTTCTGAATCTGTTTTGACAAGATATACATCAAATCCACCAGAACTATGACTTTTAGTATAACCGGATAGAATAAATCCATTATCTGTAGTTGGCTGAACAAACACAGCCCAGTCATCATTAGTTCCTCCAATTGTTCTATACCAAACTTCATTTCCATCTATGTCTGTTTTAATCAGATAAACATCTCTCTCACCAGATCCAAAACTTTTTGTGCCACCAACTAAAATAATTTTATTTGAAGCAATGGGCAAAATCATTGAAATGAAATCTTCGTTAATACCACCATAAGTTTTCATCCAAATTTCTTCGCCTGTAGCATTTAACTTACTCAGAAATGCATCATGCCCACCGTTGCCAAAACTTTTTGTGTTCCCACCAATAAAAAAATCTCCAGTCGTTGATTCAAATGCACATACACAGGCATCATGATTGCTTCCCCCATACAGCTTAGTCCATATCGTATCTCCAAATGCATTTGTTTTAATTAATAGACAATCTGTTGACTCAATAGTTCCTAAACTACTGTGGCCTGCCAAAAAATATCCACCATCATTGGTTTGAACAACAGAATTGCCACCGTTTGACTGTCTCAGTGCATAAGTTTTCATCCATTGTTCGTTTCCGTTTTCATCGGTTTTAATCAGAAGCACATACGAGGTTGCAATCGCATTATTGTAAGTGTAACCTGTAATAATAAAGCCATTATCGTTTGTTTGTTTCACATCATATCCACTATTTTCAGAATATATGCCATAGTTTCTATACCATAGAGTATCACCATATTCATTAAACTTCAGCAGCAAAACTTCATGCACATAGGAGCCTGATATAATTTTTGATGTTGTGCCCACTATAGCAAGATTATTATCATTGGTTTTTATCATTGAATAAGGCAATTCTCCGTATTCGGATTTTCCGATTCGTTTTGACCAAAGTGTATCGCCCCAGGCATCGGTTTTAATGAGATAGATGTCTTGCCAGTAAACACCAAAGCTTTTTGTAAGACCTGCAACGAGATAGCCACCATCATCAGTTTGCACAACACAAGTACCTTGGTCAATATTATCACCACCATAGTTTCTTTGAAACATAATCTGAGAGTGAGTTATTAGAGTCGCAAACAGCAGCAATGCCGATATAAACATTTGAATTGATTGTTTATATTTCATACTGATTTATTTTTGAATTTTTATTTTTACAATTGACTGTGTTTTCTCACCGCATATTTGAAGAAAATAAATACCGTTTGATAAAAAAGGTAATGACATTTGCAGACCGTTTTCATTGGAAAACTTTTCTGATTGTGAATGCATTAATTTGCCGTTGATATCAAACAAATTGAAATAAAATTTGCCCTGTTGTTCTTTTTCAAATTCTATTTGAAAGTAACCATCACTTGGATTTGGAACGATCCTGAATGTGTTTTCATTTTGCAAATAATCAATAACGATTGTATTACTGCCTTCGCAACCCACAAAAAAGGGATTGTCATACCATTCATACACAAGTGTATCATTGATAAAAAAGCAACTAACATCCCTGGCTTGTTGATACATTTCATATATACATCCGCCCAAAGGTTCTAATATTGGGTCTCTCAGGCTTCCAATACCATGAACCCATATTTGCTCACAAGTAAAACCACCATGTTCAATAAACATTAATTGATACTTGTGGTATTGGCCATCGTTCAACAGATAAGACCCAGTGTCATTGCATGTATATACAAGATTCTTAATTTGCATGGTATCTCCGGGCACCAGATTATAATCATAAACAAGAATTTCTTCATTTTCGTAATAATCATAATAATAAACACGGCTACTGTCTTTTTCTACCCGATATGCACCGTTATACCAACCTTGACTAACGGTTGTGTATGTTTTACCACCAATTATTGTGTCCCCGATAGTTTCAAAAGTTCTTGTATGATAATAATATAAAGGAGGAGGTTGTGTATTTGGCTCCCATTTCACCTGATTCCATTTTGCATTTTCCGTTGGAAACGGTGTTTCTTGCTGTGCATCTGCAATAAATACAAACATCAACAAGATGATAAAAAATAAAGTTGTTTTCGTTTTCATATTCTTAAAAAATGAATTACCAATCAATTGCATAACAATCAGCAACACTCCTTCTCAAAATGGAAAAGAAGTAGAAAGAAGAAAATCTGTTGCTTTTCATGGAAGAAAATGTATTTTGCAAAGATATAGAAGAATAAAAGAAATGCAAAATTGGATTTTAAAAAGTTATTGCTGGGGTTTGGGGTTCGGTGTGCCCCACGAAATCCGTCCTCCTTGGCTGACTGAGTGCAGTAGCAGCTCATGTGAGTTTAATTTTAACAAGAGTGGGTAATCAAGTATAGACAGTATTGAATTCTCCTTTAGAATTTGAGTACAAAATTACATAAATAATTTGAAATTGGAAAAAATCTGGGCTTGGTTTTATGATCATTAAGGTTGATTTTTTTTAGTACTTTTGTTGAGAAATTATGCAGACTTTATATGAAAAGAATATGTGTGTTTATTCTGTTTTTCCATATATTTCTTAATCATCTTATTGGGGATACTATTCCCGGAAACGAAATCGTGGTCACAAAAAGTATGTACACCGAACAGGTTACATATGATAATTTTGTTTCAGCATATTTAATGTTATTACATGAAGATGAGGTTGGAGGGGATTTTGTTAGTAATTTTCGTGATGTTTATTCAATCAAAAGTAATTACCGGGAGATTGCTGATAAGTTGTTTGAAGCTGGAAAAAAAAGCTTTGAGAAGGATGATTACCGGAGATCAGAAATGTTTTTTTATGGGGCTATGTATGTGTATATAAAGCTCTATGATTCAAAGCATATAGCTCATACATTGGATTATTTGGGAACATTGATGCAAAACCAGGGAAGGTATGAAGCATCACTGGACAAGTACATTATGGCATTAAAGATTTATGAAGCATACGGAGACATGTGGGGCGTTACAATAATTTATAACAACATCGGAACACTATATAAGCGAATTGGGGAATATGAGAAATCACTTTTTTATGCACGCCAGTCGCTCAACATTTCATTACATTTAGACAAGCCTGAAGCCATTGCGGCAGCATATACGAATATTGGAAATATCTATAGTGCTAGTGGTAAGTATGAAGAATCTCTTGAATATCACCAAAAGGCTTTGAATGTATATGAAGAGATGCAAAATGAAAAAGGGAAAGCAGCAATATTAAATAACATCGGGAGTGTGTATCTTGATATGATGAATTACTCAGAGGCTTTAAAATATTTGGAAGAATCTTATGTTATCAATGAGAAATATGAACTCATGCACAGTTTAATGCTGAATGTAATGAATATTTCAAGAGTACATTATTTATCAGGTGATTTCAGAGAGTCGTTGAAGTGGGCAGAACAGGGACTTTCAATGTCAGAGGAAATTGGGACAAGGGGTTTGGACATTGCCATATTCAGGTTATTGATTGCTGTGAATGATTCATTGCGGGATTATAAAAGAGCTTACAGCTATCAATCAAGATATATTGAAAGATATGACAGTATTTGGAACATTGAAACCAGGGGTAGGTTTGAAGAATTGGAGCTAAAGTATGAAACCACTAAAAAAGAGAATCAGATTGAAAAGCAAAATTTAAAAATTCTGGAACAAGATCTGGTTTTAAATAGAAGAAACATTTTTGTAGCTATAATTGTTATTATCTTCTTATTATTTTTAGTGATTGGGGGATATTTGTTTTTTCGTCAAAGGATGAAGCAGCAAAAGAAAATTGATAAGCTAAAGCTTGAGGAAGAGCAAAACAAAACCAAAGCCATTATTGAGGCCATTGAAGAGGAGAGAAAAAGAATAGCCAGAGACATTCATGATGGTTTGGGTCAGAATCTTGCTACATTGAAATTAAAAATGATAAAGATTTCAGAAAGTTTGAAAGAGGAAAAAGATAAAAGTACCCATGATGAAATGGATGATGCCATATTATCATTGGATGAAACCTATAAGGAAGCACGCAATTTGTCACATCAGATGATGCCCAAAACGTTATTGTTTCTTGGTTTGGTTGAAGCTGTCAGCGATTTGAGCGAGAAACTACTGCTTTCAACCGGATTGAGGTTTGATTTTGACCATAATGTCAGTGGACGTTTTGATCAGTTAGTTGAAATTGCTTTATATCGTGTGTTTCAGGAATTGTTGAGCAATATTATCAAGCATTCAAAGGCTGATTATGTGGAAATCTCCTTGCTTGAAACGTCAGAACAGTTGATGCTGATAGTTCAGGACAATGGTGTAGGTTTTGAAGAAAAGCATCAGAA
>CAZGIW010000027.1:0-41711 GCA_964526285.1 uncultured Bacteroidales bacterium
AAAGTTGGGGCAATAATAATTTCCGGTAGATGTTGGTTTTGAGACAGCCTCAAATTGTGATAAATGGAAATATGTGTATCCATGGCTAAAAAAAACTACGAAATTTTTATAGTTACATGGTCACATCGTCACATCGTGATAAATTGATAAATGATAAAGTGGTGAGCAGTTACTTTTTTTTATTCCACAACTTTTTTGTCAATATATTTTGAATTGAGTAACCTTAAAGCACCCATATAATCAAGGTGGAATTCCAGCAGATTTCCTACTTTCAGTTTGTTTGGATTGTCTCCCAGATCAACAACAATCATGTCGGAACTGGCTCCCATTATTTCAACTCCCTCATTTGCCGGTTTTATGTGTGAAGTGTCCACATCCAGTGTCCCAATATCAAGAATGGCACGATAGGAATATTCTATAGCTCCAGACTCTTCAAATTCAAAAGCTTCTCCTTCAACATTGACCCCCATTTCTCCTGACGGGGTTTTGGGCTTTTCCATCAATTCAATAATTTCAGCATAAAACTGTATTACATCATTGTGCATAGTTTCAATAGAAGTGTTGTGATATACGTCGGTGCCAAGAAATAATGTTTCTCCAACTCTGAAATGATTTATACCGGAAGGCATTTTATTTAAAAAAATCAGTGGAATTGTGACTGATGATCCTCCAGAAACATACGGTATTTTTGTATTGAACTTTGCTTCAATGAGTTGTTTATACAAACTAAGCTGTATCAATTTATCTTCATTTGGCAAAACTCCGTATAGACAAGTGAGGTTGGTGCCAACTCCAACAACCTCAATGTTTGGCAACTCGAAAACCTTAGAGTAAAAATCAATAAAATCATCCCTCATAACTCCTTCACGTAATTCGCCCATTTCAATCATTATCATTACTTTATGGATTTTATTTTGTCGTTCGGCCTCTTTTGATAATAATTGAATTGTGGAAAGCTCTGTGTTGAAACTTATATCGGCATATTCCACCACACCTTTCAGTGCTCTTTTTGCCGGAGGTTTAATATACATAGTTTCAATGTCCGGGTTAATGCTTTTTACTGTTTTCAGATTTGAAACTCTTGAGTCGCATATTTGTTTAACTCCAAGAGATATCAATTCTTTCAGATATGCTTTTTCCCCGCACAAAAGCTTTGAAACAACTGCCCACCTGGTTTTGTTGTTGGAAAACAATTTGTCAAGATACTCATAGTTTTCTCTGAGTTTGTTCTTGTTGAGAGTTATATATGCCATGTTGGTTGTTTATTTGTTGGGACATCGCATTTCCAGATATTTGCTGGAAAAGCCATACTTTTCATAAAGAAAACGAGCGGGATTATCAGGTTCAACATGCAGTTTGATAGGGCCACTTGTTTTTGAAAGTGTCTTTTTCATCAGCTCTTTTCCCAGTCCCTTGCCTCTGTATTCTTTATGAGTGGCAATATACACAAGGATATTGCCAGGGATATAACCATCCATGCCGGTTTTGTTAACAATAACAGCACCCACAGGTATTTTTTCGTCCAGTGCAAGTAATGCAAACCCACCGAAAGATTCGGAAAGTTTAAGTGCGTAATTTAAACATTTTTCAATGTCTTCACGTGGATCACCATATTGTTCCAGGTGTTCAAAAAGAAAATCAATAATTTGATTTTTTTCCTGTTCATTTGGTAAGTGCTCTGGTTCAAATTCTTTTACTAAAAACAAAATATACTCCTTTTTTTTAAGGTTTTTAATTTAATTAAATTCAACATTACTAAGGCGGTGAAAGTGCGCCAAAAGCATATGCTTGTTATGTTACACAAATGTGCAAATGCTGAAAACCAGCATTTATGAATTACAAAGATACGAAATTTTTTTCAAACTGGACTTCAAATATATGTGATTGGTTGAAATTATGAGCTGTATCATGGTTTGATTGTTTTTTGTTCAGACGATTGATAAACTCAAGCTGATTTTAATATTTTGTTAAGATATAATTTAGAAATCTTATATTTGCAAAATATTCATTTTAGCCGTAATTTTTTTCATGACAGTTAATGTTTTTGTTCCTTGTTTTGTTGACCAGATTTATCCGCAAACTGCGGTGAATATGGAGAAAATACTAAATCATTTTGGTATAGAAACTTTGTATATTGAAGAACAAACCTGTTGTGGTCAAATGGCATACAAAAATGGATATTTTGATAATGCACAGCAACTTGGAGAAAAATTTATTAAGGAATTCAACAACGGAAACCCAACGGTTATGCCATCTGTATCATGCGCTGTGATGATCAGAAAGTATTATCCGAAAATTTTTCACAATTCATCACTTCATAATGACCTGAAACAGCTGATACCTAAAACATTTGAGTTTGCTGACTTTCTTTTCAATGAGGCTGGTATTAAGGCGTTGAACTCCAAATACAACGCCATAGTTTCAATTCATACTTCCTGTTCGGGACTGAGGGATTATGGACACACAAATGTGATGCATGATATTTTATCCACCGTGGATGGACTGGAAGTAAGAGATTTTAAAGATTCTGAAGTTTGCTGTGGTTTCGGAGGGTCATTTTCTCTCAAAAATCACCATGTTTCAGCTGCCATGGCACATGATAAACTTCAAAATGTAATTGATTCAGGAGCACAATACCTTATTTCAAATGAGTCTTCATGTTTGATGCATATGCAAACTTATGCCAAAAAACAGAAAATGCCCATTACCCCTCTTCATATCGCTGACTTTTTATCATTGATAATTGATCTCTGATTATTGTTGGATTTATTTCAGAAACAAATTCTTAGCATGAAGCAATCAAATACGAAGTCAATAAAAAACTGGGCACCTGAGGACAGGCCAAGAGAAAAGATGATTCTCAAAGGTCGAAGTGCACTTTCAGATGCAGAACTGCTTGCAATTTTACTTGGAAGTGGAAAAATTGGAGAATCAGCACTTGATCTTGCACGTAAAATTTTGAGTGATTTTAAGAATGATTTGAATCAATTAGGAACAATTTCTCTTGAAAAATTGATGAAATATCCAGGTGTGGGACAGGCCAAGGCAGTTTCCATATTGTCAGCTCTTGAACTGGGAAGAAGAAGACGTGAATCCTCAGTGAAAAAACTAAACTCATTTTCCAAAAGCACTGATGTGTTCGAATACATGCAAAGCCTGCTTGCTGATTTGCAACATGAAGAATTCTGGGTGATTTATCTGAATGTAAAAAATCAAATTATTGCAAGAGAGCAGATAGGAGAGGGAGGTGCCACACATACTGTAGTTGACCCAAAAAAGATTTTCAGATTGGCAGTTGAACATAATGCGGTTGGAATCATTGCATGCCACAATCATCCATCCGGGTCTGTCATCCCCAGTCAGTCTGATATTGCTTTAACACAGAAAATTCTTGATGGTGCCAAACTGTTGGATTTGAGTTTGCTTGACCATGTAATTGTGGGTAACAATAAATACTTTAGTTTTGCAGACGAAGGTTTTATCAAATCAAAGTAAGGAGATTCTATTGTGGTTAAGATTGTAACAATAATCGGAGCACGTCCCCAAATTATTAAAGCTGCTGCCTTGAGCAGAGCCATAAGAGAAAATTTTTCATCTGAAATTAATGAAATTATTGTTCACACCGGACAACATTATGATCATAATATGTCTGATGTGTTTATTGAAGAAATGAGAATTCCTCAACCTAATTATAACCTGGGTATTGGTTCTGCAAGCCACGGTGAACAAACTGCCGAAATGATAAAGGGTGTTGAAATAATTCTCCAAAAGGAACAACCTCAATGGTGTGTATTGTTCGGTGATACAAATTCAACTCTTGCAGGTGCTGTGGCTGCTGCCAAAATGCACATTCCTGTGGCACATATTGAAGCAGGACTCAGGTCATTCAATAAATCCATGCCCGAAGAACTGAATCGTATTGCATGTGATCATTTTTCAACATTGCTTTTTGCTCCAACTACTACGGCAGTTCATAATCTGAAAAATGAAGGCTTTAATACAGATGCATCACCTCCATTTCATATTGATAATCCCGGAATCATTCATTCGGGCGATATAATGTATGATAATACACTCTTTTTTAATTCTATTGCTCAACAAAAGACTGATATTATTCAGAAACTGCAGCTTGAAAATAAAAAATTTGCACTGTGCACAATTCACCGACCTTACAATACCGACAATGACTCACGTTTGAAAAGTATTTTTCAGGCGTTTATTGATTTGTCGCTTGAAACAGAACTTGACTTCATTATTCCGCTGCATCCCCGAACTGCCAAAATTCTGAAATCACTCAATGATAAAACTTTTGTTGGAAAACTTGAAGCTTCTAAGGGCGTAAAAATTATTGAACCTGTGTCTTTTATTGAAATTACAGCACTTGAATCACATGCTCAGCTAATTCTCACAGATTCAGGCGGAGTCCAGAAAGAAGCCTATTTTATGAAAAAACCATGTGTTATCCTGCGCAGTGAAACCGAATGGGTTGAAATTGTTGAACACAAAGCAGGAGTCCTGACAGATGCTGATAGTCACCAAATTAAGCAGGCAGTTAATCAGTTTATGCAAAACCCTCCTCAGGATTTTCCTCATGTATTCGGAGATGGAAAAGCTGCTGAAAAAATATGTCAGTGGCTCATTGGTGAGTGAAAAGGAAATACAATCTATGCTTGAACTCATTATCAGATATATCAAACTTATTTTTATCGGGGCATTTATATCAGTGATATCCCTGCTTTTTATCATATTTAACAGATACGGCAATTACAATCAGGGACTGGAGCTGACCATAGTGCTGGTTTCACTTTCGCTGTTTGCAGTTGTATCTCCTTTTGTTTTATACAAACTGGCATTAAACACAATAAATGATCATGTTGCAGGATTGCTCTTACTCGTCTTGCTTTTTGCCGAATTGTTCTTTTGGGTCTTGATGTTTTTCGGGATTTCTGCTTTCCCTTCTTTAAAAAAAAGCATATACTTTTTTATCCCTTTTGCGTTATATGTATTTTCAGCAGGTATTTGTTTATTTTTGCCTCCTGTAAAAAAGTAAAAACTCTGAAAATTAATGAATCAGATTCTGGTTTTCATCGATGAACAAGCAATACGCACTCAGTATATTATCAACACTTTACTGGGTCAGTTTCAGGATTTTGAAATGCAGTTTACCTCAGACAAGGATGTGTTTTATGCCTCAGATTTGCCAAAATTCAGTTATTTAAAAAATCCCTTTGTTGAGATTCCCAATGTCTTCAACGGACAAACCATTGAAACAGACAACATTTTCAAAACCACATATCTTAACAGTGAAACTGATGGTTTTTGGAAAATGATGCATATTCAAGCAGATATTTTTGCTTTTTGCTTTTTTGTTATTTCAAGAGCCGAAGAGTATAATACAGATGAAAAGGATGAACATGGGCGTTTCCATTATAAGTGTTCAATCCTTTCAACAAATTCGAAGCCCTTTGTTCCCATCGTTGATGTGATTTCTGAAGAACTGCTGAAATGGTTGCAGATATTCTATCCTCAATTGCAAAAACCCGGGAAAAAACCTGAAACAATTCTTACTTTTGATATTGATATCGCATATGCTTTGAAAGCCAAACCTTTTGTGAGGCAGCTTGGAGCCATTGGCAGGGATGTGGTCACCTTTCACATGAAAAATCTTTCAGATAGATTTGCTGTATTGAATAATCGCAAAAGCGACCCATTTGATGTATATGATGAACTGGAGAAACTTGCTTCTGAAATGAATTTCCCAATGATTTTTTTCTTTCAGATGCGATCGGGCGGAAAATATGACAAGGCTGCCAATGTAAAAAGCAATGAGTTTGTTCAGTTGGTGAAACGACTTTCTGAATTTGCCACAATCGGAATACATCCTTCATATTCAGGGGGTCAGGATGCCAGTGAAATTGTTAAAGAAAAACAAATTCTGGAAAATATTACCGGAAAAGCGGTCACACACAGTCGTCATCACTTTCTCAGGTTTTTCATGCCACACACTGCAAGGCAGCTTGTCAGCGCAGGAATTACACATGATTTCACAATGGGATATGCAGATACCCATGCATGGAGAGCAGGAACAAGCAAGCCATTTCAAATGTTCGACGTAGAAAGCAATGAAGTACTTCCACTGTCAATATTTCCCATATCAATCATGGACGGGACATTGCTGGAGCATATGCACCTCAGTGCAGATGAAGCTGCAGTAATGATTGCAGATATCATAACAGTTACCCGCAGGCATCAGGGAGTATTTATTCCTCTATGGCACAATGAAACAATCAGCAATTATGGAAAATGGAAAGGATGGAAGGAAAAAGTCTTCTATGCAATGATACAACATCTTGAACAACAAAATAACACAACAGATTCATGATCAGGTATGTAAAACACAGTGAGATAGATTTTCTGAAATGGGATGCATGTGTCAAAGCATCACCCAACGGACTGATGTATGCCTTTTCGTGGTATCTGAACATTGTTGCCGGAGAGTGGGATGCCTTTGTTGAGGGTGATTATGAATCAGTGTTTCCTTTTTTCCCAAAAAGGAAATTTGGAATATCCTATCATATTCCGCCTGTTTGGACACAGCAACTGGGATTGTTTTCAAAAAATCTTCTGACTCCTGAAAAAAGTCTGGAGTTTATCAATCAAGCTGTAAAAAAAGTAAAATGGTTCCACATGAATTTGAACAGTTTACAGAAATTACCCAAGCAGTATGGAATACAAGTTACAGAGAACATGAATTATGTTCTTGAACTGATGAGTGATTATGAGACAATTATCAAAGGCTATGCTGAAAATCACAGGCGAAATTTAAAGAAGGAGATAGAAGAGTTGAGTATTACTACATCAGTTGATCATGAAGAGGTCATTCGTCTGTTTCGTGCCAACAAAGGGACGACAGTGCATGTGTTGAATGATGAGGCATACAGGAAACTGAATCAGCTTATCTATTATGCACGCAGCATTCATGTTGCCGAAATGTATGGTGTGTATGACAAAACCAATACTTTGCTGGCGGGAGCGGTATTTTTTAAAGTAAGCAACAGGTCGATTATGCTGTTTAGTGCAATCAGTGAGGAAGGCAGAAAAAACAGTGCCATGCATCATTTAATGAATGAGTACATTAGAGAAAATGCAGGAACCAATATAATTCTTGATTTCGAGGGGAGTAATGATGCAAATCTAGGGAGGTTTTACAAGGGATTTGGAGCCGTAAACAGTCCCTATCTGTCAGTTTTTCAAAACCGTCTTCCGGTTCCTTCGGGTTTAATCAGGTTTTTTAGGAGAAAATAATTTCGTTTATCGAAACCCTTGGAAAATGCGTCATTCGGTTTACGGTTGCGAGGGGAGTTTATCATCCGAAGTACACGAAGTGGACGCAGGATGATAACGGCTGCGTTGTGCAATATTCGGCCGAACTACGATTTTCGTATAATGAAACGCATCTCGCAAACGATGAGCCAAAAACGCTCAGACAAACATATTGCAATGCTGAGCAGTTACTTTTTTTTTAATATTTGTTCTCTCTATGCCTTTTCCACCCAAAGTTTCACATCATCAATGGAAGGAGCGGGGATATCAAGTTTCATTTTCTTTCTCAGTCCGCACAGATCATTAAATAACTTGTTCGGATTCAGACCCTTCAGGTCTTCGGGAGTTTGAATATTGGCTTTAATCAAAAGTTGAACAAATGTTTCGGGAATGCCGTGATTGATGAGGCCCTCTCCTGAATTGACAGTCATCTTTTTCTCAGGTTTCATCTGTGGAAAGAAAAGCACTTCCTGAATTGATTGCTGATTGGTCATAAACATCACAAGTCTGTCAATCCCAATTCCCATTCCTGCGGTTGGCGGCATCCCATATTCAAGGGCGCGCACAAAATCATGGTCAATAAACATGGCCTCATCATCCCCTTTTTCAGATAATTTCAGTTGTTCCTGAAATCGTTCAAGCTGATCAATGGGGTCGTTGAGCTCACTGTATGCATTGGCAAGTTCTTTGCCATTGACCATGAGTTCAAAACGTTCGGTCAGTTCAGGATTACTCCTGTGTTTTTTGCAAAGTGGCGACATTTCAACAGGGTAATCAATGATGAAAGTTGGTTGAATATAGTGATGTTCACATTTCTCACCGAAAATCGAATCAATGAGCTTTCCTTTTCCCATTGAAGCATCGGTTTCAATTTCCAGTTTTTTGCACACTTCTTTCAGTTGCAATTCATCCATGCCTGAGATGTCAATGCCAGTATGTTCTTTGATGGCATCAAGCATGGTGATTCTTTTAAACGGACGTTTGAAGTCAATCTCCCTGTCGCCGCACATGACCTTTGTTGTTCCGTGCAGTTCCAGAGCAACACGTTCAACAAGTTCTTCGGTAAACTCCATCATCCACACATAATCTTTATATGCAACATAAATTTCAAGAACTGTAAATTCAGGATTGTGTGTGCGGTCCATCCCTTCATTGCGAAAATCCTTTGCAAATTCATACACCCCGTTAAATCCTCCCACAATCAGGCGTTTCAGATACAGCTCATTGGCAACTCTCAGATAAAGAGGAATATTCAGTGCATTGTGATGAGTAATAAATGGCCGTGCCGCAGCACCACCGGGAATGGATTGAAGGATGGGTGTTTCAACTTCTACATAATTATGCTCATTGAAAAACTGACGCATGGAGTTGATGATTTTTGTTCTTTTCAAAAATGTGTCTTTCACATCATCATTCACAATCAGGTCAACATAGCGCATGCGGTATCTTTGTTCGGGGTCGGTGAAAGCATCATACACAACACCATCTTTTTCTTTAACAATGGGAAGTGGACGTAAGGCTTTACTCAGAATTTTAAGAGAATTGATATGAATTGAAATTTCTCCCATTTTTGTGATAAACACAAAGCCTGTCACTCCAATAAAATCACCAATATCCAGGTGTTTTTTGAAAACTTCATTATAGAGAGACTTGTCATCTTCAGGACAAATGTCATCACGTTTCACATAAATCTGAATTCGGCCGGTATGATCTTTTATCTCCGCAAAAGCAGCAGCACCCATAATTCGTCGGCTCATAATCCGACCTGCTATTTGAATATTTTGAAAATCATCGGGGTTTTTTTCAAAACCATCAATGATTTGCTGACAAGTGATATTCACATTGAAACTCTCTGCGGGAAAGGGATTAATTCCCATTTCATGAAGAACTTTCAAAGATTCTCTTCTGATAATTTCCTGTTCACTTAAATGATGCATGGTAAATTTTTTTTTGCAAATTTATGAAAAACTCACCGCTCAGAGAAAAGGAATTTTCATGTGCAAATTGTTTTCTAATTGTAAAGAATGATAAATAATCAAACCCCACAAGAGAAATTACTTATCCTCAATATGCAGAATAATTCCGGAATAGTATTTTGATTTTGTATTCACCTTCAAATTTTCAAACTTTCCGCTTCCCTCAAAAAAGCCACCAGCCAAAACACCATCTGGAGTTGAGTGGATACATTTTATCTGGTCAGTTTTATGTCCCCCTCCGCGTGCAAACCAAAGGAGTTCACCATCCAGACTAAGTTTGAAAATGCATGCATCAGAATGGTTGTAGCGGTCATCATCACTACCATTAATTTTTTTCACAGGGGCATTGTCTCCTGTTGATGAAAAACCCATTTCCTGAAAACCAAAGCCGGCTGCCCAAATCTCTCCTCTGGGTGTTTCATCAACTGTGATAATACGGTCAGTTGAAAGCCCATTCAGAGTACACACCCATTTTAATGATCCTGAACAGGAAAATTTTGCAATGAAACCATCTTCAGTAGTTGTGTGGTCAGCAGTGAGGGTTGTGGATACTTCTTTGTTTCCGAATAAACTAATGCCGGTTTTTTCTCCTGAATCATCCCCTGAAAAATAACCTGTGAGTATCAGGTGCCTGTCAGATGTGAATAGTATATCCGTGCATGTTGCATCGTTTGATATAAGCCGCATAAAATTAACACATTCCCCATCTGAGTCAAAAGTTGCAACAAATACTTCAGCAACATGCAATTTTTCTCCACCTTCAAAAGTCTTTTCGTCTGTTGTGTAAGTCCAATTTCCAGCCATGACTGATCCGCTCATCCTTCCAGCCACATAAACATACTCCCCGTCACCTGTTACGGCATGAGGAAAAATTCCGGTGATAAATGAGTTGCCTCCTGTAAGCGGTGTTGCATATTGCAGCTCACCATATGTATTATAGGAAAGCAGAAGTGCGTTTTTGCTCATTTGTTTTGAAAAATTTTGTGTCCCAATACTGACATTATCATCATAACCGATGAGTACAGACAAATTTCCGGTTTTGTCTGCATAAAGGGCTGTTGCATATACATTGCTGTTTTCAGATTTGAAATCAATCATTTTTACAACACTTCCGTTGTGAGAAATATCAATGAGAATGGCAGCAAACCGGTCAGTTTCATATACTTTTCCTCCAAGAGCAAACCCATTTCTGTATTGTCCCAGCACCCATAATCCTCCTGGTTTCACTGCGATATCAATAATGGAGATTGGCAATTCTATCGCCCAGTCAACTTCGCTATTTGTATTTCTCTTTACAATCAGTTCTGATTTGGTGGTGGTTTTAAAAATACTTCCCCCGATTTTAAAACTTCCTGCATACATCATTGACAAATATGTGTTTCCCTTTGAGTCAGTTTCAATTTGTGTAATCATTGACAATTTGTCGGAGTTAAGTTCGTCAATAGTCCTCAGTGTTTGTGATGACAATGAAAAAACAAAAAAGAGAAAAAATAAGGAAAATGCGGTAAAAAGATTCATATTGTTTAGGTTTTGCTGTATTTATTCAGCGAATTTACAAAAAATATATATTGTGCTTATGTGGTTATGAGAAAAAAGCAGAATCGATTTTAAATTTATCTTAAATTTAATGGTTGTAGTATGAATAATTTGGTAAATCGAAATATTTGCATAGTTTTGCAAAGCATTTTTTGCGATAATGGAAGTTCATATGCATGAAATTAAAATAATTTCTTTGGCAATAGCTTTTTTTTCTCCTTTGGCATGGGCACTTACATATTTGTTTGATGGCTTCAAAGGACATAAGTCAAGAATTTATCTTTTCTTTCTAATGCTTTCTGCTTCATTGACCTATTTTTTTACCTATACCAAATTTTCAGGAAATCTTGATATCTACTCGTATTTGTTTTTTCTTCAGGTGGTGGTTTCTCTTTGTCTGTTTCCACTTTTCTTTTTGTATATCAAATCTTTAACATCAGAGAACAAATTGGAATTGGGTGAAATATTACCGCATTTCATATTTCCTTTTTCCATGTTTCTTACATATTTTATTTTTCAAAAATTCTTAATGAGCAGAGAAGAAGAAAAGCTTTTTATGAATGTATTGCTGGATATTGATGATCATCAAAACATTCTATTTATTACCGGAAAAGTGATATATGATATCGGGAAAGTAATATATGTGATTATTTCCATATTGTATTTTGTATATTCTGTAAAATATTTAAGAAAACATTATAAAAAAGTTCAGGATATATATCCGGATGATGATACAAAAGAATTAAAGTGGTTTAAAACAATAGGAATCCTCGTGGCCTTGCTTACATTGTTTTTTTCAATCATTCATTTGATGAAGAATTCAAAGGTGGCTTCCAATGAACTTTTGGTTACTGTTTCATATCTGGTTTTTGCCATATTCTTCTGGTTTCTCGGATTGTATGGATTTAGACAAGCAGATGTCTTTGATTATCAGGAAGTTATTGAAACTGAAACTTTCGAAGTAAGTGCCAGGATTTCCCGTGACGATATAGAAGAATATATTGAAAAACATAAACCATACAGAAACCGTCATGTATCGGTGTTCGATTTTTGCTATCATTTTCATACAAACAGAACCTATCTTTCAGAATCCATTAAAACCAATTTTGGAACAAATTTCAGAGGACTCATTAATCAATACAGAATAAAAGAGGTAATTCAAAGAATTAATGATTTAATTCATAAAAACACAGATATCAACCTTGAAGAAATTGCAATCAAATCAGGATTCAGCTCATATAATACATTTCTTAGAGTTTTTAAATCAGAAATGCAAATTACTCCATCAGAGTACATTGAGAAAAAACTTCTGATGTAATCTCAATTGTTCTTTAATTTCTTAAAAAACTTGCATATCTCCTTTATTCCGCAATCATCACACTTTGGTTTTCGTGCAATACAAACATATCGTCCATGCAGGATTAACCAGTGATGTAGTGTTGCCAAAACGGATTTGTCGGATACATTTTCAACAATTTGCTTTTCAACAGAGAGAGGTGTTGTGGCTTTTGAGTTGACAATGCCAATTCTGTGTGAAACTCTGAATACATGTGTATCAACTGCCAATACAGACTCGTTTTGCAAAACAGAAAGCAAAACATGGGCAGTTTTTCTTCCAATTCCGGGTAATGTTGTCAGTGTTTTTACATCACATGGGAGCTTTCCGTTGAATTCAGTTTCAATTCTCACCGAAAGAGCATGCAAATGTTTTGCTTTGTTGTTGGGATATGAACAACTCCTGATGAATTGAAAAATTTGTGAAACATTGCTCTTTGACATGCTTTTAAAATCAGGAAATTTTTCAAACAAAGCAGGAGTTATCATATTCACTCTTTTGTCTGTGCATTGTGCTGACAAAATAACTGCCACTGCCAGTTCGTACTCATTTTTGAACTGTAGTTCGGTTTCTGCATCAGGCATGTTTTCACTGAAGAATGCAATAAGGTGATGTAATTTCTGTTTTCTATTCATGAAAATAATATATTTGCATCATTAAATTTAATTTATAATGAAACGTGTAAAACTACTTCTTTTTTTTATATTATTGTTCAGTTTTTCAGTGTATTCACAAACCCACTGGGTTGTTTTTACTGATAAAAACGAAACGGTTTTTAATCCTTATGAATATTTTGATGAAAAGGCAATTGAAAGAAGACTTGATATTGGTTATGACTTGCATGACTATTCAGATTTTCCTGTGAATGAACAATATGTTTTGCAGGTTGAAAATAGTGTTGATTCAGTTTCATATGTTAGCAGGTGGATGAATGCATTGAGTGTTTGGGGTACACATCAACAACTTGCACAGGTTTCAAATTTTGAATTTGTTAAAGAAATCATTCCCATTGAACAAGATTTTGTCTTATGCAGTGCAAAATCTCCCATTTCAAAAATTGATACAAGTATATGGACAAATCAATTGTCGGTGATGCAGGGAAATTTATTTGCTGAAGCGGGAATTGACGGAAGAGGAGTGAGAGTTGCTGTTTTTGACGGAGGTTTTCCCGGAGTTGACACACATCCGGCATTTGAACATATTCGCAATGATGGCAGAATTATCAAAACATGGGATTTTGTGAGAAAACGCGAACATGTATATGGCGCAAATTCTCATGGCACAATGGTGCTTTCGGTTATAGCAGGAATCTACAACGGAAAACCATTGGGGCTGGCCACAGGTGCTGAATTTCTGCTGGCAAGAACAGAAAGAAACACAGAACCTTATTCTGAGGAAGTTAACTGGGCAGCAGCTCTTGAATGGGCTGATAAAAACGGAGCAGATATAGTGAATAGTTCACTGGGATATACTTATCACAGATATTTTCCTTATCAGATGGATGGACAGACTTCTTTTATATCCAGGATTGCCAATCAGGCTGCATCAAAAGGGATTCTCATTGTGAATGCAGCCGGAAATGATGGTGATAATAAGTGGACAATCATCGGTGCGCCTGCTGATGCAGACAGTATTCTTTCTGTTGGCGGAATTAATCCATATACAGATTATCGTATTAACTTCAGCTCTTTTGGACCCACTTCAGATTTCAGAAGAAAACCGAATGTTTGCGCTTTTGGTCATGCTGTTGTGGCAGGTAAAAAAAATCTGACCGAAATTTTTGGAACTTCTTTTGCAAGCCCCCTTGTTGCTGGATTCGCTGCCTGTACAAAACAGTTGCATCCTGAATTACATGGAGTTGAATTAAAGGAAATGATTGAACAATCTGGAAGACAATATCCTTTTTTTGATTATGCCCATGGATATGGTGTTCCTCAGGCATCAAAAGTATTTAACCCCTATGTTAACAACAACGAGATTACTTTTTTTGTGAATCATAATGAGCAGGGTGCATATATAAATATCTCAGATAATCAATTAGTTGAAACTTCAGATGAAGCAAAAAACGTATATAATAATTACTTGTATTTTGCATACATTGATAATGAAGGGATTATTTGCGAATGGGGTATTATCAAAGTAACCGAAAGAGAGTTTCTTGTGCAGAATCCGCTACGTTTTCCCATGGCTGTTGAACTCAGTCTGCACTTCAGAGGCTACACAACATCAGTTTCATTGACAAGTGACAATTATTAAAACAATTAAGATGAAAAGAATATCAATCAGTATATTGTGTGTGTTTTTATTAACAGGAATTGTGATGTCACAAGATGTTGTGATGTATAATATTGTAACAAAAGCCACAGACAAGCCTGATAAATGTCCAAATTGTAAAAAATTTGGTCACATTTATTCCACAATTGCATGGAGTCCTGCCCTGTTTTCCAATGAAACAGATGTTAAAATACTGAGTTCCAGTTGTTATGGTTTGGGCTATCGCAGGTTTTACCGAATTAACCAGTTTTTGTCAACGGGTTATAATATTGCACTGCTTGGTAATGGATATAACATCAAACAGAAAGAAAATAAAAACATACATGATACTGTTTTACACGACAAGGAGACATATTATGTGAACTATGCCGGTGCAGAATGGTTTTTCAGAATTAACTTTGACAAAAGAAGGGGGATGTATGTTGGTCATTTTCTTGATCTGGGGTTTTATAGCGGGTATCATTACACGAGACAGCGTTTTATTCAGGATAATACAGACCAGGGAGTAAAGGTGAAAATCTGGTATAAAAATGTGAATTATCTGGAGAATTATCAATATGGATTGTGTGCAAGGGTTGGTTTTAACCGTTATGTTTTAATGGCGAGGTACAGAATGACAGATATTATTAATCCGCAAACAGATTTTAATCAGTTACCCAGGATGACCTTTGGGCTGGAAATTGGGTTGCACCTTTAGGTTAGTGACTTTGATATTTATTGGTGTCACATCATATACAATCAGAATACATTGTGATAAATCATAGAGCAAAATAAAACCGGATATTCAGAAAGTGAGCCCCACAACCATAAATGCAGATTTTTCTACAGGATTGGTTATGATACCTGCATTCATAACACATGAAAACTGATTACTGATTTTGAGTTCTTTTTCAAAACTACAGCCCACATTGATAATACCTGGAGCAGTTGTGCCGTAAAAAGTTTCTTCACCCATATCTTCATTGGCTTTGTCGGGTACAGCACCCAAAAATAATGTCATTGTTGATCCCTTTAGTTCTTTCTCATATCCCAGTTCAATATATTTGCTGTATATAATTCCGCCTTCTGTACCGTCGGAATTGATTTTTCTGGCATCAGCTCCGTAAAGAATCATGGCAAACTGCAGTGAAACAGGGAATTTTTCAGTACCGGCAAAACCAATCATTCCTTCAATCATGTGTGGAGTTTCACCGTCTTTGTAATTAAACAGGTCATAACCAGTTGGAGAATTGTCATACAGAAAATAATCAGTCACTGTTAGTTCAAACATTTCTTTGAAAGTATAAGTAAGATACAAATCCAGTTCTTCGTCAAATTGTTTTCCTATTGAATAGGCTCCCCATAATCCCAGCGTAACAGCATGTTTTTCTGAACCCAGATTAAGTTCAATACAAGGATGAACAAATGGCATATTTCCGGCAATGTCAAGACCTCTCCAAATGTAACGGTTTACAAGCTGAGCCTCAAATGAGACGACTGATTGGTTTTCATCATCAATGTCTTGAGTAAAGCCAAGTTGAATTAAAAAGAGTAAAGCTGCAAAAAACAAAGTTTTTTTCATTGTATACAAATTTGTGAATAATTAACATGGTATAAATTACTTTAACTGACAGGTTCACTTTCATCAGGCACAACGAATTTAAATCCCACACCGTGAATATTCAGCAGTTCTATTCTCTCATCGTCTTTCAGATATTTTCTTAGTTTTGAGATATACACATCCATGCTTCTGGAGTGAAAATAATTGTCTTCACCCCAGATAAGTTTAAGAGCAACTTTTCTGTCGAGAATCCGGTTTGAATAATTACACAGAAGTTTCAACAAATCAGCTTCACGTGCGGTGAGTTTTTCCTCCTGTTCTTCAAGCTTCAGCACTTGTCTGTTGTGGTCAAAACTATAAATGCCAATCTGATAAGTTGAGGAATCTTTCACTTTTCTTTCCTTGTCCTTGTATGCTCTCAGAAGAACAGCATTGATTCGTGCCAAAAGTTCTTCCATAGTAAAAGGCTTTGTCAGATAATCATCAGCGCCAAGCCTGAAACCTTCCAGTATATCAGTTTGAAGTGTTTTTGCTGTAGTAAAAATAATAGGGATATTAATTTTTTTCTCCCTGATTTCCTGTGCTACTTTAAATCCATCTTTTTTTGGCATCATCACATCAAGCAATACCAGGCTGATATCATCACTTGCAAGCACTTTGTCAATCGCTTCTTCACCGTCAGCAGCCAGAATTACAGAATATCCTCTGGCTTCAAGATAAATTCTCAGAATCTGACCAAGATGTGGATCATCTTCTGCAAGCAAAACCGTATGTTTTTTTTCATTTTCCATGATCTTGTAAACATTTAAATATGAGTCTGAATGTGGATCCTTTGCTCTGTTCACTTTCAAGTGAAACCTTTCCTTTGTGCATTTCAACAATGGCTTTAACATAACTCAGTCCCAAGCCAAAACCTTTGACATCATGCACATTTCCGCTTGAAACCCTGTACAATTTCTCAAAAATACGTTTTTGTTCAGATTTGTGTATGCCTATGCCATTATCAACAATCTCAATAACAATATTGTTTCTTTCATTGAAAGTTTTTACGATAATTTCTGGTTTGTTTCTGGTGAATTTAATGGCATTATCAAGCAAATTGAATATGATGTTTGTAAAATGAACCCTGTCAGCTGCAATTGAATGATTTGATGCCAGAAAGAATGTGTGAATTTTTCCTTCTTTCTGTTCAAGCTGAAGTGTCATATTTTCAATCACATGATTCACTACTTCTTTCACATTCACAATATCTTTTTTGATTTTCAGTTGACCGTGATCAATAATCGCTGTTTGAAGTATCTTTTCGGCCATGGCAGATAAACGAATGTTTTCCTTTTTAATGATGTCAATATAAGTTTCTCTGAGAGTGCTGTCCTGATTGGCCTGAGAATCCTTCATTGCCTCGCATGCCAGTGAAATTGTGGCAATGGGAGTTTTAAATTCATGTGTCATATTGTTGATAAAATCATTGCGTTCTTCCGAAAGTTTCTTTTGACGTACAAATGAAACCAGAACATATGAAAATACGGTGATAATCAAAGCAATCAACACAAAAGAAATCAGAAGAGTTTGCTGCATCTGCTTCATTACAAATGCCTTTCTGTTGGGAAAATACACCACAAGATAATTGGGTACTGAAAAAAAATCACTGGGAAAAAGTTGAAAATATTGTCCGGATGCTGTTAATTCTTCAGTATAGGTCCCTGTTTTTTCATACACAAGCTCTTTGTGAAGAGTGCTGAATATTCCAAATTCATAATCAATGTTAATGCCTTTGTTTTCCATCTCAACCCCAATCAGTGAATCAAGGGTGACAAAGTTAAGACGCTCCTCAATGGGCAGATAATATGAAAAATTAAACATGTCTTCAAAAATATCACTGACAATGAATGTGCGTTTCAGAAACTTATCAAATTCCTGCATCAGACTATCCACATTCAGTTCCACAATTTCCGGATTTTCTATGTACTCATATATACTTCCCTGCCCTTCTCCTTCACTCTGGTCAATATACCATGTACCTTGATTACCTTCTGACTTCTGGTAAGTGATATAACTGGTGTCAATTTTTGTTACAGGATGACCATATTTGTCCTGATAAATCTCAACTCTGATTCGCTCTTTGGTGATATTTATGATGCTATCGTTTATAATTGAATCAATAAGCATTTTGTCAAATTCATCAAAAAGAATCTGATTGATTGAATCAACAGTGTTGAACAAAGACATTCCCTTTCCGTATGATTTGAATCTGTCTTTGATTCTGCTGGCAATTTCAAGTTTTTCAGTCTGGTAAATCACTTTTGACATTGCCTCCTGTACACTTCTTTCAAAATTGCTTTCACGTGCATTGATTGTCTGCTGAGTCCAACGATACTGAATAAGAAGAAGCCCAATCATTGCAAGCGCACTCGCAATCACCATGAGTAATGAAAATCGTTTTTTGATACCCAGCTGCATGGAAATTAATTTTTTACAAATTTAATGTTTTTTTAAAACTATTAAACTAAACAACGTTGTTTTTGCCCAAATCGTTCAACAAAAATCAGAAAATAAAATGATTTCCATATAAAAACACACCATTTAACAATTATTAACAATATTTAACAAGCATTAACAAAATATCAATACTATGGGTTGTATTTTTGTAGCATCATTATAGATTAATACTTTTTAGGTTAATATATTTGGTTAGCAGTGCAAAGACATCCCACACGGATGTCTTTGTATTTTATAAGTTTATGAAACTCTAATAACCTCAATTTCATTCTCACTCACATATACCAGTCTGGAAGTAACATTGACAAATCCCATCTTTTCCAGCAAACGACAATAATTGCCAATCTGCTCTGTGTGTTTATTGTATTTCTTTCCGGTCTTAAAGTCAACAATAATGGTTTCTTCTGAACCTGATAAAATCTTGTCTGGACGATATACATTTTCTCCATCTATGATGTCAGTTTCATTGTAATGTTTCAAATCAGGACTAAACAGAAACGATGTTTCAGGATGACTGAGTATCTGATTGAGCAGGTTTCCAAGTTTTTGTTTTTGTTCATCCTGAATTTTTCTTTTGCTGCAAAACTGTTCAAATTGTTCGGCAGGAACTTCTCTATGGTGTGTTTCAGCCATAAATTCATGAAACATTTCTCCTGTTTTTCCTGCCTGACTGCGGTAACGTGAAACAACTCCGGCTGAAACTGACCCACGAGGCCTGATAAAATAATATTCAAGTTCAGGATTTTCTTCAATCTCTTTTGTCTTCTCTCCTTCATAGGGCGTGCCATATGTCAACTGCCTGAATCCTGAATCAGTATTCTCAGAAAAAAGGTCATGTTTTGCTTCAATAAACTGTGCAATAAGCTCGTTGATTAAACCCGGAGTGTTGTTTTCTTTCAGTTCTTTGTTTTTGTAAAGCACATGTAGTGAATGTTTTGCCCTTGTCATTGCCACATAATGTATGTTCAGTGAGTCAAGCTCTTGTTTATGTATTTCCTTTTCCACATATCGCTTTAGTTCTTCATCAGGCAATAATTTGTGCATTGAAAGTTTCATCAACCAATAGTCTACTCCCGGCATATTTATGGATTGCTTAATTTCTTCAGGAAACAATGAGATGGGTACCCAAATGTATGCATTGTTGTTTTTGAGTCTGAAATCTGCAAAGGGATAAATGACAACTGGAAATTGCAATCCCTTTGATTTATGTACTGTGAAAATTCTTACTGCTTCTGTTCCTTCAGGAACAATGATACTGGTGCTGCTCCCTTTTTCTGTCCACCACTTCAGCACATCAGTAATTCCTCCATTGTTCTGTATGAGAAAATCTCCCAGTTTATTCTGAAAAAACAGCACATAAGCATCCGGAGGGTCTGCAAGTTTAAAAACCCGAATGAGCTCACTCACAATCTGATTGGTTTGAAACATACAAAGTTCTTGAAAATCAATAACATAGCCGGCAGTATTGAGGAGTGCTAAAAATGCATGGGTGCGGTTTGCTCCATCAAGACTGATACATGTGTCATTAAGCCAGTTGCTGTTATTGAAAATAGTTTTGTTTTCTGAAGATTTGAATTTATGCAGGAAGGTGAATGCTCCGGCAAGTGCAATGTGATTTTCAGGATTGTCAATGAGTCTGAGCATATCCATAATAAAATTCACTGAATGTGAAAATCCCAGTTCAAGCGATTCACTACTGATAACAGGAATTGGTGGATTCTGTTGCATAAGAAAACCTGCAATTTCTTTGGCTGAATTGTTTCCTCTTGTGAGTATTGCAATATCACTCATTTTTGGACTGGATCTGATAATCTGAAGTATGGCATCCAGAGTTTGTTTTCTGTATTCAGTGTCTTCCAGAGGATAGAAGCATACTTCCCCTTTATTTTTAGCGCTTTCTGGAAAATTTTGCGCAGCATCAGCATAAGCAACAGGAATGTATGGATTGTCTTGCAATTGTGTGTAAACATCATTTATAAAAATGAAGTGCATATTGTTCAGTTCAACAATATGTTGTCCTGAACGGTAATTCGTGTTGGTAAATTCAGGTAATTGCGAACGGTCTTGAAAGCATGCATTCAGTGAGTATTCTATGTCATCAAAGTGAGAACTGCTATCAGGTTTATTATATATAAGCGGAAGAGACATCAGTTGTTCCATTTCTCCGTTGCGAAACCTGTAGATGGATTGTTTTACATCACCCACAATAAGAGCATGATTATTCTGGGCAAGTGCATTGTCAATGAGAGGAAGAAAGTTTTGCCATTGCATCACGCTGGTGTCCTGAAATTCATCCAGCAGGAAATGTCTGTATTTTTGACCCAAACGTTCGTAAATAAACGGAGCAGGTTCATTTCTTACAATATCTGCTATCAATTTGTTGAAAAGTGAAATTGGCAAAACCTGATTTTCTTTCTGATACTCATCAAGAAGTTGTTGCATTCGACCTAGCAATGCCATTGGGCCGGTTTGAGTTCTGATGTGATATATAAGCTGGATGTGTTGAACAAGAGGGTTTTCATCAATTTCGCAAAACAGATGCCTGAGTTTAGAGCGAAGAGCTTCAGAAATATTGCTGCCCGCTGATTCCCATTTGTCTTGCTCAAGAGTGGTCATAACGTATGAGTTGGCTTTTATCTCAGTATTAAATGATGCATTGGACGCTGTATTGAAATAATTCCAGATTCCTCTTTTCTTTTGATAAAAGTCATCAATACTGAGATTTTCTGCACTGATAGCATCCATTGCTTCTTTGCCTTTTGCTTGTATATGCTCTGTAATTTTTTTTTGCAAATTGAGTAATCTTCCTGTTGCACCGGAGAAATCTTCTGTACTGTATTTAGCCAGATTTGGAATATGGTTCATCCCATCTTCAGAGAACATGAATTCAGCAAATGTATTGAGTTCCTGCGTAATGTCCCAGTTGTCTTTTTCTTCAAACCTATTCAGGGCTAAATCAATGACGTAGTTTGAGATCTTTTCTGCTGTTGAATTTTCAGGTGATTGTTCAAGTCCGAAAAGCAACTCGTTTACAATGGTATTGGACAACATTTTGGTATCAATTTCCACATTGAAGTTTTCAGGCAGTTTCAGGTCGTGACTGAAAATTCTGAGAATATCATGTATAAAACTGTCAATAGTAGAAATACTGAAACGGGAATAATTGTGCAAAATATCATGTAGTATGTTTGCACAACCTGCAATGATTTCATCTTCGTTTTTGCCGGTATCTTTTTTCAGTTCATCAATAAGAGAAACAATTTCTTTTCTGTGAGTGTGTTTGTTGGCAATGGCATACAAATACTCAGTAATCCGGTCTTTCATCTCATTGGCAGCTTTGTTTGTAAAAGTAATTGCTGCAAGTGTGTCAAAACGGGATTTGCCTGATAGATTGAGTTGAATAAATTCCTTCACAATAGTATAGGTTTTACCTGCGCCTGCTGATGTTCTGTACACTTCAAAATTATGTGACCCCATTGAGATGAATTTTGTACGAAAGTATGAAAAATTATTGAATCATATGCGTATTTCTTTATCGATGGATTCATTATAAATATGTGCTGAGCAATTAATCCTAAACTAATAATACAAAATTTGATTGGTTTTTGCGAATCATAAATATGCCCGTTTAATATAATTTCTTAATTTTGTTGCCCTGATTAAAATTTTTTGATATGATTACAGACCGAGAAGAACTGAAAGCACAGCTCAAGTTACAGATTATTCAATATCTCAATTTGCTTGATATGAAACCGGAGGATATAAAGGATGACGAACCCTTCTTCGGGGAGAATATGGGACTTGATTCTATAGATTCACTTGAACTGATTGTTTTACTTGAAAGAGAATACGGAATTAAAATAAACAGCACAACCGAAGGCCGCAAAGTATTGGTGGATGTGAATACCATGACTGATTATATTTTGGAAAATCAAAACAAAGAATGAAAAAAGTTTGTGTCACAGGTGCCGGAATCATCACTTCTGTCGGACTCAACTATGAAGAAAATCATGCAGCCCTCAGGAAAGCACAGCCAGGGATCAAAAAAGCACGTTTTTTTCAATCAAAATATACTGAATCACATTGTTTTGGAGAAATTCCTTTTGATACTCCCGCTTTAATCAGTATGGCAGGACTTGAAGGAAAACTGGGAATTACCCGTACTGATGCCCTTGCCTTTAAGGCGTTTTGCGAAGCAGTGCATAGCGCAGGCCTCACAGCAGAAGATATTGCTTCTTCTGACACCGCGTTCATCTCTGCAAGTACAGTGGGTGGTATGTGCGAACACGATGCGCTCATGTCTGATGTGAAAATGCCCGAAAATCCTTCCCCTTTTCTGTTTGCCTTTCAGAATGCCTCCCATACACTGATGCTGATAAAACATTTCAGGATGAAAGGCATCACCAATACCATCAATACAGCCTGTTCATCATCGGCCAATGCCATCATCGCCGGAGTGAAACTCATTCGTTCGGGTCGTGCCAAACGCGCCATAGTTGGTGGGGTAGACAGTCTTTCGAAATTCACTGTCAATGGCTTCAATGCGTTGAGAATTCTGTCAGAAGAGCCAACCAGTCCCTTTGATATCAACCGCAAAGGACTGTCACTTGGTGAAGGAGCTGCCTTTATTGTGCTGGAAAAAGAAGAAGACGCTACCGGTAAAAAACAGTTTGCAAATATTTCGGGCTTTGCCAATGCTGCTGATGCTTTCCATCAGTCAAGCCTTTCAGACGACGGAAAGGGAGTTGTGAAAGTGATGAGGCAAGCTATACAGATGTGGGGACTTGAACCTGCTCAGATTCATTATGTCAACGCCCACGGCACAGGTACCGATAATAATGATGTGGTTGAGTATAACGGCATGAAAGAAATTTTCGGAACAATTCCTCCCTATAATTCAACAAAATCATACACTGGACATACACTTGGAGCTGCCGGTGCTGTTGAGGCGGTGTTCAGTATGATGAGCATGCAATCAGGTGAATTGTATCAGAGTCTTAACTGTAATCAGCCTTTGGGAGATATTCCGCCTGTAGCACAACTGACAACGGGAGTGAAAATTGAGCATGTGTTGTCAAATTCCTTCGGGTTTGGGGGAAATTGCACTTCAATTATTTTGTCTAAATGTTAAATATTCTATCAATCTAAAATAGTTTTATCAATGTATATTAAGGATCTTTTGTGTATTTCTGCTCAGCCTACCTATGAAGAGGGTGAATTTGAGAAGGGAGTAATTTGCCATGAGGGCGGCATTTTCAAAGCAATTGAACCATCATATGCAGAGCTGATTCCTGCCGGGGTATTACGCAGAATGAGTAAAATTGCCCGAATGGGTGTTGGGGTGGGAATGCCTCTGTTGAAAAAACACACTGATGTTGAGGGAATTATTGTTGGCACAGCCCACGGCGGAGTGGATGATAGTATGAAATTTCTCAGTCAGATTGAACAATATGAAGAAGGAACCCTGACTCCCACAAATTTTGTGCAAAGTACTCCCAATTCGCTTGCCGGAGTATTGTCTGTGATGAGCGGATGCGACGGCTACAATAATACACATGTTCATGAAGGGCTGTCCTTTGAAAACGCGCTTCTGGATGCCATGCTTTATTGCGAAGAAAAGGATGCAAGTTTGTTGCTGGGTGCTGCTGATGAAATTTCGGACTGGAATTATAACATTGAAAAACAAAAGGGTTTTTATAAGAATGAACACACAAATTCAGCCACACTGCTTGAAAGTAAAACCTACGGAAGTGTTTGCGGAGAGGGAGCTGTGATGTTTGTGGTTGGCAGCCGACCCGAAAACAGCCTGGCATGTGTTAAAGGGGTGCATCATCTTGTGAGTGAAGACATTGAAGAAGTGAAAACGCACTTGTTTCAGTTTCTTGAAAAATACAAAATTTCAGAAAATGCCATTGAAATGCTCATTTGCGGTAACAACGGAGATATCAGAACAGACGGGTTATACAGTCAGCTCACAGAGGGAAAATTTTCAAATTCAGGCACAATTGCATACAAACATCTTTTTGGGGAATTTCCAACTGTATCTGCCATGGCCATGTGGCTCGGGGTGAAGATGTTGTGCAAAACGTCTCTTCCCGAAATTATTAACATAAAACCTGCTCAAAGAGAAGTGAATAACATTTTGATTATCAACCACTACATGGGACAGCAGTTTGGTTTTGTGTTGCTGACAAAATAAGATTGACACTGGTTTGTAAGGGTAGCGCAAACGGGTCATTCGGTGTGCGGCTATGTCAGGTTAGAAGACTTATGATATTTCAGCGAGTTTTACCCCTGCCCTGCTTCGGCAGGCTTATTTCGACGGAGTTAACAATGCTTGCATTGCTCAATACATCGCAGTGTGGCACTCAGCACAGCGCTAAGGGAGCAGTCTTCACACATATAACCCAAAAATATAAAATCAAAAAAATTCCGTATATTTGTAAAAACATTTTGTAATGAATAAAGAGAAAGACCAAACTCCGGTGATAATTTTCAGGGGCAATTTTTATGAAGTTGAGTTTGTCAGGACTATCCTCACTGATCATGGGATTGAATCCTATCTCAATGATGAATACACAGGAACACTTGCACCATGGTACACATCGCCCGGAGGTGCTGGTTCTGTCAAAGTTGTGGTTGCATCATCAGATGCTGAAAAGGCAAAGGAGCTGGTGGACGAATACAGAGAGAGTATCAAATAAAAAATCCGCAGATTTAGCCACAGAACCACAAAAACTCCAAAACCCACAGAAGTATTTTTTGGTGTAATTCTGTGTTTCAGTGCTTTGGTGGCAGAGAATTACCGAAAATATCGCCAGAAAGTCAGAAAGTATCTATGTTTCACGCAAAGTGCGCAAAGAAAGGTTACGCAAAGAACGCAGAATTTTATTTGCGATCTTAGCGTGAAAGAAATTTGTTAATAAACATAGAATCCTGGTGGCAGAAAAGTCCGCAAACTCAGCCACGGAAACACAGAAACTCCAAAATACACAGAAATGTTCTTTTGCATAATTTTGTGTTTAGGTGGCAAAAGAAAAAAATAAATTACAAAAAAAGCAGTAATTTTGCATTTGTTAAAAATTAATACTATAAAATACTTATGAACAGGGTAGTAATCACCGGAATAGGAATATATTCAACCATTGGCCGCAATCTTGATGAAGTTAAAGAATCTCTGTACAATGGTAAATCGGGAATTGTATTTGATGAAGAAAGAAAGAAATTTGGTTATCGTTCGGCACTGACCGGATACATTGAAAAACCCGATTTGAAAGGGATTCTTGACCGCCGTGCCCGTGTCAATATGGCCGAGCAGGGTGAATATGCATACATGTCAACTCTTGAAGCAATTAAAAATGCAGGAATTGACGAACAGTTTGTTGCAGAAAATAATTTTGGAATTATCTTTGGAAACGACAGCTCAACTCCCGCTGTGATAAAAACCGTAGATATTGTCCGTGAGAAAAATGACACAACATATGCCGGATCAGGTGCTGTGTTTCAGTCAATGAACTCCACTGTATCCATGAATCTTTCTGTGATATTAAAAATCAAAGGCGTTAATTTTACACTGAGTGGTGCTTGTGCCAGTGGCTCACATTCCATCGGAATGAGTTATCTGCTCATTAAACACGGATATCAGGAAAAAATTATTTGCGGCGGAGCACAGGAAATCAATCTGTATTGTGTTGCCAATTTTGATGCACTTTCTGCATTTTCAGTGAGAGAATCAGAACCCACAAAAGCATCACGACCCTTTGATAAAAGCAGAGACGGACTTGTGCCAAGCGGTGGAGCAGCCACAGTCATTCTGGAAAGCTACGAGTCTGCCATAAAACGTGGTGCCCCCATTCTTGCCGAAATCTACGGATACGGATTTTCTTCCGACGGCAACCATATTTCTGTGCCCGATGTGGACGGTCCTCTGAGAGCAATTGAAATGGCTTTTCGTGAATCAGGAGTGAATCCGGCAGAAATTGACTATGTCAATGCACATGCAACATCAACACCACTGGGCGATGCCAATGAAGCAAAAGCACTCGATTCTGTTTTCGGCGATTTGAAACCTCTTGTAAGCTCAACAAAATCAATGACAGGACACGAAATGTGGATGGCTGGAGCCAGCGAAGTGGTCTATTCAATCCTGATGATGCAAAACGGATTTGTAGCTCCAAATATAAATTTTGAAGAACCTGATGAATTTTCTGCAAAAATCAATATTGCAAAAACAAGAGTAGATAAACAAATCAATATGTTTCTTTCAAATTCTTTTGGATTTGGGGGAACAAATTCTGCTCTGATTATTGGCAAACCAAAAAATATTTTGTAACTTTGCACACTCAAATTTTTTACGCATATGCAAAGGAACGAAATTGTTGAAATAATTAATAAGTTTTTGGTTGAGGAATTTGAAATTTCTGAAACAAAGCTTTCTCCCGACGCGCACCTGAAAGATGATCTGGGACTTGAAAGTCTCGACTTCGTTGACATAGCTGTTATTGTTGAAGAACAATTCGGCTTTAAAATGAAAGGTGAGGAAATGGGAAGTGTATCTAAACTTGGTGATTTGTACGATTATATATACAACTACTTACAGAACAATCCAAACAACTCACAGTAATGCCCTCATGGAGCGGTAAAACCAGAGGCGGTTTATCCGGCTACAAAACTATTGTGTTCTTCATCAAACACCTGGGAATACCAGTCACTTACTTTTTTCTGAATTTTGTTGTTATCTATTTTCTGATAACTTCTACCAAAGCTGTGCGAAGTGCAAAATGGTATTTTCGAAAAATTCACAAATACAGCAGATTCAAAGCCTTTTTTGCAGTGATGAAAAATTATCATGTGTTTGGCCAAACCCTCATTGATAAAATTGCTGTCATGTCAGGGAACAACAAAAAACTTACCTTTGATTTTGACGGAGAAGATTATTTGCACAATATGGCAACTGATAAATCAGGAGCAATACTCATGAGCGGACATATTGGAAGCTTTGAAATTGCCGGTTATCTTTTGAAACGAATTGATGCAGAAATCAATATCCTTATGTATGAGGCTGAACATGAGAGAATTAAAAACTTTCTTTCAAATGTTTATCAGGATAATCAGGCCAAAATCATCACAATAAAAGATGATATGTCTCATGTGTATGAACTGAAATCTGTGTTTGAAAATAAAGAATTTCTGTGTCTCCACGGAGATCGTTTTGTGTCTGAAAATAAAACAATTACAAGACCTTTTATGGGCTATGAGGCTCGTTTTCCTGCAGGTCCCTTTTATCTTGCAATGAAAAATAATATTCCGGTCAGCTTTGTGTTTGCCATGAAAGAAAAAAAATACCACTATCACTTTTATGCAACTCCCCCAGTTCTGTTTTATGAAGAAAAACTCAATCTGAAAAAACGCGAACAACAACTGGCCAACATTGTGGATCAATATATTGCTGCTTTTGAAGAAATCTTGAAGAAGTATCCGACACAATGGTTTAATTTTTACTACTTTTGGGAATGAAAATGATGAAGAAAAACAAAATACTGCTTGTTTCTGCCAATAAGATGAGGGATCCATATCCTGTGTATCCGCTTGGACTGGCCTATCTGCATGCATATCTGAAACAGCAATCAACAGAACTGGAAATTGAAATATTTGATTTTGTAGATAAGGAATATGCTGATTATGAAACTGTTCTCAGGCAATTCAAACCTGATTTTGTTGGCATTTCACTTCGAAATGTGGATGATGTGAATGTGTATGTGAAGGAAAGTTTTATCAGTCATTATTCAAAGATTGTTGACTGTACCAGAGAAAATTCACTAGCTGTGGTCATATTGGGAGGGGCGGGATATTCAATTTTTCCCGAACTGATGTATGAAAAAATCAAGCCTGATTTCGGGGTATATGGTGAAGGCGAACTTCATTTTTATGAACTTATTAATGCTCTTCGGCAGAATACTGATATTTCACATATTCATAATCTAATCTATAAGAAGGATGGCAAGCTGGTTTTCAAAAAGCAAAAACAATCACTGAAAAAAATTGATCTTGATTTCAATGATGACATGCTTGATTATTACTGGCAACATAGCGGAATGTTGAATATTCAGACCAAAAGAGGGTGTCCGTACAAATGCATATATTGCACCTATCCGGTCATAGAAGGGCATAATGTGAGAACTCTTGATCAGGACAGCATCATTGAAAAACTGGAGTATCTATACAGGAAAAAGAACATTGATTATTTTTTCTTTACAGATTCAGTGTTTAATATTGACAATGACTTCAACTACAGGCTTGCCGAACAAATTATCAGCCGAAATCTGAACATTCACTGGGGGGCCTATTTCAATTTCAGTAATATTGATGAACAACTTCTTTCCACAATGAAAAGGGCAGGACTGAAGCACATTGAGTTTGGAACAGACTCACTGTCAGATGTCATGCTTAAAAATTATGACAAATCTTTCACTGTGTATGATATTGAGCGCATTTCGGATATCTGTGTAAAGCTTGAGATTGATTATGCTCATTTTCTCATACTTGCAGGGATTGGTGAAACCGAAGAAACAATAGCCGAAACCTTTGAAAACAGCAAACGGCTCCAAAAGACTGTCTTTTTTCCATTCATCGGACTCAGAATTTATCCCAACACAAGGCTTCATCAGGTGGCCATTGATGAGGGAATTGTTCAACCCGATGATAATCTTCTCCTTCCTGCATATTATATTTCTGACAAAGTCAATATTGATACCTTAAAAGAAAAAGCCTCACTCACAGGAAAAAGATGGATATTTCCTGATGATGACCTGTCAGCACGTATGGCAAAAATGAGATCCAGAGGAAAAAAGGGTCCGCTATGGGAGTATTTAATTCAATAAGATTATGGAAAAAAACCACATTCATGAACTGATTCCGCAGCGTCCTCCATTTGTGATGGTGGATGAAGTGCTGTATAATGATGAAAACAAAACCATATCGGGTTTCACTGTGTTGCCCGAAAATGTGTTGGTTGATAATGGAAGATTTACTGAGGCAGGACTTATGGAAAATATTGCACAAACTGCTGCAGCCCGAATGGGGTATATAACTAAGACCGAAGGCATTCCTCCTCAAATCGGATATATCGGAGCAGTGAAAAATCTTGTTGTCAATTTCAAACCCCATGTGAACGAGAAATTACAAACTGAAATTGAAGTCACCAGTGAGATTATGGGATTCACTGTGATTGAAGGCAAGGTGATGGTAAACAATAGAATTGCCGCTCAGTGCGAAATGAGAATATTTTTACTCAAAGAGCAATAAAAGAAATTTTTCTTCAAAATAGATTCAATAAGTTAAAACATTAGTAATCAATATTATGGTGTTCATTAAGCATATTATTAAAGTGTTGTTGATTGCATCCCTTTGGTTTTGCCTTTTTACAGGTAGTCAAGCCATTGCTCAAACAACACATGTGAAAGGTCGTGTGATTGATGCTACAACCTTTGAACCTGTTGCTTTTGCCAATGTGGTATTCCATAACTCAACAACAGGAACCACTACGGATTTTGAGGGGAATTATGAATTGAAAACAGACATGACGTTTGATTCTCTTGCTGTGAGTTTTGTTGGTTTTGCCACATCGGTTAAAGTCATTGTATCAGGAGAAACTCAGGAGATCAATTTTGCGCTGACCCCAACTATGTTCAATCTTGCTGAGGTAATTATCGTTCCAGGAGATAATCCTGCCATTCCTTTTATGAGAAAAGTGTTTGCAAATAAGCATCTTTATAATTTGGATAATCTTGAGTCATTTGAATATGTGAGCTATACCAAAGGGCAGGTGTATCTGCGTAAACTGATTGATGGTAAATCAGCAAAGGATACCACACAGCCAGGCGTTTACAATCAATATTCCATTGTTGCAGATGAAGGTTCCCAACCTGCCATTCCCGTGTATATGAGTGAGACTTTCTCCAGTGTATTTTATCTGAAGTCACCTGAAAGAGAGAAAACTCTCGTTACAGCTGTCAACACCAACAGTCTTGCAAACGTGGAAACGGGTTTGTTGACACAGCTGACACAGAAAAGTACCAAATACAATTTTTACGACAACAATGTAAAGATTCTTGACAAGAATTTTATTTCTCCATTGTCCGGTTCAGGTTTGTTTTATTACAAATATTATTTCATGGACAGCTTGTATATTGACGATGTGTATTGTTATGAGCTGATTGTAATTCCAAAACGCAAGGAAGACCTTGTGTTCAGCGGAAGAATCTGGATTGCTGATTCCACCTATGCATTGAAAAGAATCTCAGTAGAAACATGCAAAGAGGCCAATCTGAACTTTGTGGAAAGAATTAAGATTCAGCAGGATTTTGAAACCAATACCTCTGGAGTTTGGCATCCCAGAAATACAAGGATACTGGCTGATGCAATGAATATTTTTATCAGTGTGTATATTTCTAACGACAATTTTGTAGCCAACAAAAAATACAAACCGTCCTTTTATGATATGGAACTTTATGTGGTAGACACTGCATACAATGTGAGTCCTGAAGTGTGGCAATCAATTCGTCCGGTTGAACTCAATGAACTTGATCTTCAGACAACGGCTTATATAGATTCGCTGAAGCAAATAGGACGCATTAAATTTCTCACTGCCCTTGTGAATATGTCCATCAAAGGATTTGTGAATTTGGGAAAGATTGAGCTTGGGCCTTATCTGATGGTATATCAGCATAACGATGTGGAGGGGCACAAATTCAGGATGGGCTATCGCACAAATTCCGAGTTGAGTACAAAATGGATGTCAAAAGGATTTCTGGCCTATGGATTGAAGGATGAAAGGTTCAAATATAATATCCAGCTTGAACGGTTTCTGTCCAGAAAGATGTGGACAAAGATTGGGGTGCATTATTCTGAGGACACTGAAAATTTAGGAGCCATTGATGAATTCACTTCCAACAGTTCGTTTTTGTCATTCACATCTTCATTCGGAGGTGCTGATAAACTGAACTTTATCAAGGTGGGACGTGTTTGGCTTGAGTCTGATGTGTTCAGAGGGTTCACACAGAAAGTTGTGTTTAAAAACAAAATCATGACACCCTACAGCCCTGATTATTTCTTTGAATATTATACCGATGCAGAAAGAACAATGACAGTTTCAGACATTACTGTTTCTGAAATCACATTTACAAGTATTTATCAGCCCAAAGCAACTTTCATTGTTGACAAGAACGAACGTTTTCCGGTGTCCATGAAAAAGGCACCTGTATTTACGATAAATTATACTATGGGACTGAAAGACGTGCTGAACAGTGATTTCAACTATCATCTGGCCTCAATCAGAGTGAAACACAGCATGCATCTTGGAGGGCTTGGAACTTTCAACTATGAAATAAATCTAAGCAAATCGTTCACTCAGTTGCCCTATCCTTTGTTGAATATGTTTCCGGCAAATGAATCATTTTTCAGACTTGACAGAACATTCAATATGATGCAATACGGAGAGTTTATTGCTGATCAGTCGGCAGAGCTGTTTGTCACTTATCGGCAGGAAGGATTTATTTTTGATAAATTACCGCTGATTAAAAAGTTGCGTTTGCGATCAGTGGCCTCTGCAGCTATTGCTTATGGTTCGTTTGATGAGAAGAAAAACGGCTATTATGATGCTGTGAGCAATCCACAGGGCATACTTCCGCTCACTGATGTGAACGGCAATGCGCTCACATCTTTTAAAACACTTGACCCCAACAAGCCATACATTGAAGTATCCTATGGTATAGAAAACATTCTCAGTGTTTTCAGAATAGATGCAATTCACAGGCTCAGTTATCTGCAGATTGATGATCAGGGCAACAAGCCATCAAAATTTGGCATTAAGATAGGGGCTGCATTTAGATTCTAGAATTGGTTTCCTGTAAAAAAAAAAATAAACAGGCTCTGTTTTGACAGAAGCCTGTTTTGCGGGATATTAAAATCGTATTTGGTCTTCAGTGTTTTTGATACAGAATAACTTCCTCATCAAATTCTGTGATAAAGAAGAGCCAATTAAAATTTCAGGTCAAAATTAACTCATTTCAACAATGAGAAGCTTGCCTTATTCATTACAATTTGAAAGAATTTGAATTTTTGAGACAACACATCGAATAATAATCAATATGTAATTTTGTAAAATCAAGACTTACAGCCATATATTAGCGGTTGAAATAATATTAAAAAAAAGTGAATCAAAGATATTTTGTGGTTTTGAAGTTATGCTGATTGCATTTTTGAAGCAAATTCTTTGATTTTTGCATCATCAATTGTAGAAAAACTTCTTGAAAAGCCGGATACTTTTTTCACAATGGCTTTTTGAAAAAAGTTCATTTTTTCAAAAATAAATTCGCCACCCATAATCTGGGTTGCCTTTGCATGTTGTCTGAGTTCTTCAGGAAAAGCATTGTTGAATTGTTTTTCATAATCAGGCTTGTTCATACAGCACAGATAAAGTCCCAGTTCTTTTTTTAGCAGTATTTCTTTGTTATCCTTTAGAAATTTTTTAATTTTCATTTGAATATTGCCTGCATGAATTGACCCTCCAATTATTACTTTGTTGAATTGGGATAAATCAATTTTCTTTTGTTTTTTCAGGTTGATAATATCAGTATTTTCGTTTCCCAGTATTTCCTTTAGTTGTGTGGCTACTTTTTCAGTAGTTCCATGAGTGGATGCATAAATTACAGCAGTTTTCATAGTCATGTTGTTTTTGCAAAAGTAACAATTCTTTTAAAATCCTTATTAACACAAGTGTTTTTGAATATGATTTTTTTGACAACTGCTTACCAATTTATCACCATGTGACTAGAAAAAATATCGTAGTTTTTAGCCAATTTATCATTTCTCATTTATCACGATTTATCCCGATGGGATGTGACGAATATGTTGACCTATGCAATACAAACGGATTAATCATTATCTCCCTTTTGTGTTTTTGTCATAGTTCGACGGGCCATTAGTTTTGCAAAAAATATGAACATACACAAATCACAGCGATAAATAAGTGCTGAGCAATTACTTTTTTTGTACATTTGTAAAAGAAAAAGAACATCATTGTCAATGAATTAACTTATATTATAATGAAAAGAGTAGTTTTTATATGTTTCTTAATTTTTACTTCTGTTTGGCTGAGAGCACAGGATGCATCATTGCCACGAATTGCTGTTGGTGATTTCTATATTTATAGTGGTTCTCACACCGGAAGTTTTGATATGGATATTACAGATTTTTCAAAACTTGCCCCTGAATCTGAAGTACTGGGGATGGATTTGAGTTATTACAAGAAAAATTATTTGTTACAAAGGGGTGACGGTAATTATTTATCTGTGAAACTGGGTTTGAATTTTGTTAATAAAGAAGGAAATGAATACAGATTGAATCCTCAGTTGCAGATAGGGTTTACCTATATGACAAATAATACTGCGCAATATGGGATTCATTTGAAGGAAACACAAAGAGTTGATACTCTTGCATCAGTTTCAACAAGTAATGTGGTATATGTTGACAGTATATACAGTTCAAATATTCAAACGGACTACTGGTCTGACAATCTATTGCTGGATATTGCATTGATGTATCGAACTGATGTTGAATCAAGATGGTCATTTTTTGGAGGTTTCGGAATAGCAGGAGGTGTGTCATTGAAATCGAGGACAGACATTTTTCATACAGAGACAGAAGCACTTAATTTTATCATTCCGGGCAATGAAAATGAATTTTCCATGCAAAATTCTGCAGAGCCTGTTCACACGATTGAGTCTTTCAGCAACAGTTTGAATGTTCTTGCTTTTGTACAATTGCCACTTGGTGTCAATTTTAAAGTAGCCAAAAGCACCAAATTCTGGAAAGATTTGAATATGTTTTATGAGATTACCCCTTTGTTAAAATACTGGAATATCCCGGAGGCTGGGAGTTATATTACTGTTGGGATTAAACACGGAATTGGTTTTAAGCTGAATATTGGTTAGTTTTTTTCATCCAGTTTTTCAAATCGGGAATTATTGCTTTTGTATTCAGGAATCATATGTTTTAATATGCTAACGGCTGCATTTTCATTATTTTCTGAAATCATTTTTTCAAGTTCTATCAGTGATTGAATCACATCATCCTTGTCATACTCAGCTACTTTTGCAATCAGAATTCGTTTGTGGTATGTGGGGAGTGTATTTTCTTCATTATTGAGCAATTCTTCATATAGTTTCTCTCCGGGGCGAAGCCCACTATAGGTGATTTGAATATCTTTTCCCAGTGTGAGACCCGAAAGCTGAATCATTTTTTTTGCAAGGTCAACAATTTTCACAGATTTTCCCATATCAAAGATAAATACTTCTCCGCCATTTCCCATTGTGCCTGCTTCCAGAACCAGATGGCATGCTTCTTTAATGGTCATAAAAAAGCGTGTTACTTCAGGATGTGTTACAGTGACAGGACCTCCTTTTTCAATTTGCTTTCTGAACACAGGAATCACAGAGCCATTTGAACCAAGCACATTGCCAAAGCGAGTGGTAATAAACTTGGTTTGTGAGCTATGACTGATGGATTGAGCATAAATTTCAGCCATGCGTTTGGTGGCACCCATAACACTTGTGGGGTTGACAGCTTTATCAGTAGAAATCATGACAAATCTTTCACATTGAAATTCATTTGCAAGGTCAGCAACAGTTTTTGTCCCGAATACATTATTTTTTATCGCTTCGGTCACATGTGTTTCCATGAGGGGCACATGTTTGTAGGCAGCAGCATGGTAGCAGATATGTGGTTTAAATGTGTCAAAAATACATCTCATTTTTTCCCTGTCTGTGATGTCTCCAATAATGATTTTGTAGTTGCCCCTTTGTTTGTTCAACTCCTGTTCAAGTTGAAACAATTCATTCTCTGAACGGTCAAGGCATATCACAAGTTTGGGTATATGCATCAGAATTTGTCTGACAATTTCGCTACCAATTGATCCGGCAGCCCCGGTAACGAGAATTACTTTGTCGGAATGTAATGCAGAAACTTTTTTGTTGTCAAGTTTGATAACATCTCTTTCAAGCAATTCCTCAATTCTGATTTTTTTTATTTGTTTAAAACTCAATTCTCCATTAATCCAATTAAAAACAGGAGGCACCACAAGTACTTTACTTTGAAAATGAAGCGCCACATCTGCAATTTCTTTCTTCCTTTCTGCAGAAATGTCCTGTATTGAAATAATCAGGTGAGCAACTGAATTATTTGAAAGAATTTCGGGGAGTTTTGAAGGATGCAGTATGGGAATCCCTTCGATTTTCATTCCAATTTTTTTCTCATCATCGTCGAAAAATGCAATGACATTATATTTAGTTCCTGCATCTCTGTCAAGAGATCTTTTTGTTATCAGTCCTGATTCTCCTGCTCCAAAAATAACAACATCGGATTTGCTTTTACTGGGATTACGCAGTTCAAGCCAGGTGAGTTTAACTACCATACGATAACCAACCAATAATACTGTGCATGCGAAAAAATCAATAGCAATAATTGAAAAAGGAATGAGAAAAGGGGTCTTAAGAAGGAAGTAAGATACAATATTTGCAATGACAAAAACCAAAGATCCAGCCGCAAGAGAAATAATTACTCTCATGGCATCAGATGTACTTGTATATCTGACAATATCAGCATGTGTTCTGAATATCAGAAATAAAATTAAGCGAACAGGGATTAGCAGTAAAAAAGCGTTTCTAAGTCTGATAATTTCCTTTTCAGGCAATGTGAAATTAAATCTTAGTTGAAATGCAACATATAGCGCGACCAAACAAATGATGATATCAAATGTCAGCACAACCCATTTGGGTACATTTTGTTTTTTAAACAAAAAATTCATTTTTGTAATTGATTTTACACGCGAAATTAATGAATTAATAAACTAAATGAAGTGATAGTTTGAAAAATATTTCCCTTTAGCTTCCTAGATGGCTGATATACAAAAGCTTATTTGGTTTTCTCTAAAATTGAAAAAAACATGACCAATGAATATTTTTTTTTGCATAAACAGATTAATTCATATATTTGCAGCAAGAAAAATGCAAGTAAATTTTAAGGAATAAGAACATGGAAGAATTTAACAAAAGGGCAAATGAAGAAATTTATTCCAACAGCATTCGTGCGGGGAAGAGGACTTATTTTTTCGATGTGAGAAAAACTCGCAATGGAGAATTGTTTCTCACAATTACCGAAAGCAAGAAAATTTTCAAGGATGAAGGAAATTTTCATTTTGAAAAACATAAAATTTTTCTCTATAAGGAAGATTTTGAAAAGTTTTCAGACGGATTAAGTGAAGCCCTTGAATTCATTAGCAGCAACAACGGACAGGATACTATCGGAAATATTTCTGATCAGATTGATTCTGTGGCTGCTGAAGATGACGATCTTTACTAGACACTCCGTTACATATGCTGAAAATTAAGGCTTGATGTTGTGTCATGTCTTGTTTTTTGATTGAATAAAATGATAATTGTTTACTATAATATGATGATGAAATAGAATATGGGAAAAGTTATTGCAATTGCAAACCAAAAAGGCGGTGTAGGAAAAACTACCACAGCAATTAGTCTGAGCTCAAGCCTGGCCGTTCTTGAATACAAAACACTGCTTATTGATGCAGATCCACAAGCCAATGCCACGTCAGGTGTGGGTATTGACCCCAAGCAGGTGCAAAACAGCATTTATGAATGTATTATGGATGACTCTGATCCGTTCAAAATTATCATGCCTACCAAAACACCCAATTTGGATGTCATTCCTGCACATATTGATCTGGTGGGTGCTGAACTTGAAATGATTAATCTGCCAAACAGAGAAAAAATGATGAAAAAAGTAGTGGATAAAGTGAAAGACAATTATGATTTCATTCTTATTGACTGCTCTCCATCTCTCGGACTCATTACTGTGAATGCTCTAAGCGCCGCTGACTCTGTCATTGTGCCTGTGCAATGCGAGTTTTTTGCCCTTGAAGGTCTTGGAAAACTTTTGAATACAATTAAAATTGTTCAATCAAGACTCAATCCGCAATTGGATATCGAGGGGATACTACTGACTATGTATGACCTCAGACTCAGACTTGCCAATCAGGTCATTGAAGAAGTCAAATCTTATTTTGATAAAATTGTATTTGATACAATTATCCCCAGAAATACCAAACTTGGTGAAGCTCCCAGCTATGGAGAACCCATCATTTTGTTTGATGCAGAAAGCAAAGGGTCTGTCAGTTATCTCAATCTGGCACGCGAAATTCTGCAAAACAATGGCTTTACCAAAATTCCAAATAAGAAAAAACAAATATCAGCCTAATCATGAACGCAAAGAAAAAAGCTTTGGGAAGAGGATTGAACGCACTGCTTGGAGATTCTGAAGTGGTGGCTTCTCAGGTTGAATCATATGTGTCAGCTAATCCAAATATTCCCATTGATCAAATTGTTGCCAATCCCTATCAGCCACGATCCGCTTTTGAAGAACAATCACTGCAGGAACTGGCCACCTCAATCAAAAATCAGGGAATTATTCAACCAATCACTGTCCGCAAAACTGATGATAATTTGTATCAGCTTATCTCCGGTGAACGAAGACTGAGAGCTGCAAAAATGGCAGGTCTGACAGAAATTCCAGCCTACATCAGAGAAGTAGATGACAGCGAACTGCTTGAACTGGCTCTTGTTGAAAATATTCAAAGAGAAAACCTCAACTCAATTGAAGTGGCTCTCTCCTTTCAACGGCTTATGGAAGAATGTAACCTGACTCAGGATCAACTCAGTGAAAAAGTTGGCAAAAACAGAACCACGATCACCAATTATCTCAGATTGCTCAAATTGCCCCCAGATATTCAAATTGGTGTCAGAGACGGAAAAATTTCAATGGGACACGCCAGAGCACTTATCAATATCCCTAAAGAAAAAACTCAACTTGATATTTTTAAACGAATTACTGAAAAAGGTCTCTCTGTCAGACAAGTTGAAGATATCGTGAGAGGTATCAATACCGGAGCAAATGAAAAACCCGTTTCAAAAAAAGTTGCAGTTTCTCAGGAAGTCAGTGCATGGAGAAAAGAATTTTCTGACAAAACTAAAGCCACTGTCAATGTAAAAATTCAACCAACAGGAAAAGGAACCATTTCAATCGGTTTCAAAAATCACGACCATCTCAGCGAAATTTTAAAGCTGATTAAATAAGACTTTTTTATTATGCTCAAAAAGATCATATGTGCAGGTGTATTGACAGTGATGTTTTTGATGACAGAAAATGTATCTGCCCAAAATGATAGTATACCTGAAAAAAAACCTCACAGCCCCCGAAAGGCTTCAATATTTTCTGCCGTAGTGCCCGGACTGGGACAAATATATAACCGCAAATACTGGAAACCTCCCATTATTTATGTGGCTTTTGGTACACTTGGTTATTTTTATGTGGAAAACAATAACAATTACAAAATTTATAAAGAAGCATACAAATTTAGAATTGATGATAACCCCAACACTGTTGACCAGTTTATTGGCATTTACCCCGATGATTATCTCAAATCAGCAAGAGATTATTACAGAAGAAATCTTGAACTTACTGTCATAATTGGCGCTATTGTTTATGCTCTCAATATTATTGACGCTTCAGTGGATGCCCATCTGTTTGATTTTAACGTAAGTGATGACCTGAGTCTCAGAATGCAACCAGCCTATGCTCCTTCTCTCAGTGGTAATCCGGGGTGGGGTGGAATTAAAATGACTTTAAAGTTTTAAAAAAATGAATGTGCTGATTATCGGATACGGAAAAATGGGAAAGGAAATTGAACAATGTTTGATTCAATCAGGCCATACAATTGCTGCTACCATTGATAATGATGAACAGAGAAACAATTTTTCAGGCTCTGCTGATGTGGCTGTTGAGTTCTCAACTCCCCAAACTGTGATAGATAATCTTTTATGGTGCTTTGAGAAAAATATTCCTGTCGTTACAGGAACCACCGGATGGCTCGATCAGCTGCCAATGATTACTGAACAATGTGAAAAAATGAACGGAAGTCTTCTGTGGGGATCAAATTTCAGCATCGGAATGAATGTGTTTTTTATGCTCAATAAGGAACTCACCAAATTTATGAATCACTTTCCACAATATAAGCCGTCAATCTCCGAAGTTCATCATGTTCATAAACTGGATAAACCCAGCGGCACTGCAATCACTTTAGCAAATGATATGATTGATGAAGCAGCAAATCTTCATTCATGGGTTTTGGACAAAACAGATGCTGAAGAAGGTCAACTGCCTGTGTTTGTTGAAAGAATTGGAGAAGTGAAAGGAACTCATGATGTGAAATTTGAAAGCAATGAAGACATCATCAGTATCCACCATGAAGCAAAATCAAGAAAAGGATTTGCATTGGGTGCAATCATGGCAGCTCAATGGATAAAAGATAAAAAGGGGGTCTGTTCTTTTCCTGAGTTTTTCAAAGAAATTATTGGTCAATAAGGTATAATTATACTAATGTAAACAGTTAATCGTTTGTAGCACATAATAAAATAAAAATATGGACGCAGTAATTATCGTTTTTCTGATTTTCTTTCTGGCATGTGTTGCCGGAATGTACGGAGTATTTCAAAAGGCAGGACAACCCGGATGGAAGATGCTCATCCCTGTTTATAATCTTTACATTTGGGTAAAAATTGCAGGCAAACCCATGTGGTGGATTGTTTTTCTGCTTGTTCCCTATATCAACATTTTCATGATTATGTTGTTGTTTGTTGAACTACTCAAAGGATTCAACAGAGATACCATCGGAGCTCAGGTGCTTTGCATTTTGTTTCCATTTGCATATTTGCCATTTATTGGATTCAACAAAGACACATTTACAGAACCATCAAAAAGGAAAAAAATTAAAAAATCAACCGGAAGAGAGTGGACTGAAGCCATCATTTTTGCTGTGATTGCTGCAACAGTAATTCGCACGTTCTTTATTGAGGCCTATACAATCCCCACTTCTTCAATGGAAAAATCAATGCTGGTGGGTGATTTTCTGTTTGTTGACAAGGTTTCATATGGCCCACGTGCACCAATTACTCCATTGGCTGTTCCGTTCACACATCACACAATGCCACTGTTTAAAAATACAAAATCTTATCTTGAATGGATAAAGCTTCCATATTACAGATTTCCGGGCTACACTGAAATCAAAAGAAATGATGTGGTTGTGTTCAATTATCCTGATGGTGACACTATTGCATGGAATCAGCAAAATGTCAGTTACTATCAGCTGGTCAGACATCACGGAAGAAAGGTAGTTTGGCAGAATGACCTCAGAGACCCTCAAACTGGAAGAGTACATAAAGATTATTTCGGAAAGGTTGTTTCGCGCCCAATTGATAAAAGAGAGAATTATATCAAACGCTGTGTGGCTATGCCCGGCGATGTGCTGGAAATCAGAGAAGGGCAGCTGTTCATCAATGATGAGCCCGGATATCATCCTCCGGGAATGCAGTATCAGTATATTATCCGAACTACAGCCAATTTCAATCAAAAGTTTTTTCATCGCCACAGAATTTTGCTGTCAGATGTGATTCAGCTGCCTCAGGGCAATACTTATATAATTCCACTGACAGATCCTCTTGTTCCAATTGTTGAAAATATGCCCAATGTGGATACCATGGCCATTCTGCTTTCTTCAGACTGGGATCCTGATATTTTTCCACATTCTTCAAACTATCCATGGAGCAGAGACAATTACGGACCCATTGTTATTCCTGAAAAAGGTGCAACTGTTGAGCTTGACACAGTGACCATTGCAAAATACGACAGAATAATCAGAATTTATGAAGGTAATGACCTGGAAATTAAAGATGGAAAAATATTCATCAACGGAAAGCAAACCAATACTTACACTTTCAAACAGGATTATTACTTTATGATGGGCGACAACAGGCACAATTCAGCCGATTCCCGAATGTGGGGCTTTGTTCCCCACGATCATGTTGTGGGCAAAGCATCGTTTGTGTGGTTGTCACTTGACCCCGACAGAAGCTGGTTTGACGGAAAAATCAGATGGAACAAAATGTTCAGAAGGATAAAGTAAAATTTTCGCAACTGCTCACCACAAATAAACTTTTCAGAGTTTTTTAGCCACTAATACTCGAATTTCCACGAATATACTATGCTAAGCAATACAAAAGGCTTATGCTTCGCATCAAAATCAACGGTGTTGGTTTTGTGT
>CAZGIW010000028.1:0-40069 GCA_964526285.1 uncultured Bacteroidales bacterium
GGTATTAATGTTGTCTTTATTAACTATACCTAAATAAACAATTTCAGGATTTCCATTTTTATCACTGTTACTCAGGATACGTTCGCTATAGCTATATCTATCAGTTGTAGCTTCAATTACATAAATCCCTTTCTGTAAACCGCTCAGCATAAAATAATGTTTGCCTTGCTTGATATTTTCCTGAATTTGAAAAATCAGCTTCCCGTTCAAGTCTGACAATGAAAGAGTGACAGGCCCTGAGACAGTTGTGTTAAACTCAATATTACAGATTTCGTCAAAAGGGTTAGGATATATGCACAGGGATTTGTCCTTTTGCTGATTATAATCATTTACGCCCAATACATTTACCAAATGTAAAACATCATCTCCGTTGATTTCAATACTTGTACACTGTGTCAGGTTTTCAATTTTTACTGATTCAACCACAGAGCTTTCTCCTGTTCCTGTAAAGCTGATTTGGTAATACTGAGCATATATATTTCCATAAAACATAATTGCTGTAATTAGAAATAAAAATAAATGTTTCATTATATTTTGCATTGGGTTTTGTGAATCTTTACACATGCATCTGGATCGCATGCTTGTGTCTTTATCTATATATTAGTGCTTTAAAAGACATTATATTACATATATTTTGATGAATATTTCCGACAAAAATAAATAAAAAAATCAAAACTTATGAATTTTTTAAACCTTCAATATAATATCGAATGCAACTCTGTCAAATAAGAGAATGCCTTAGTTTTAACAACACAAACAAACATCAGTAAAATTCCAATGTTTGTTTGGGGAAATTGTGTATTTTTGTTTTTGGAGAAGAAAAAAAAACCAGGTTAAACTGATTTAAACACAAATACAATTTATTAATAACGAGATTATGCTCATACTAGAAGACAGAAAGTTTATAAAAACACCTTTTAATAACGAACTGGAACTTGAACAGGTTGTTGTTGATAACTACGAATATATTTTTGGACCATCTTCAATTTATCTTCCAAAGGCTTTGATTAAAACAGGAGATGGAACAGGAACTATACCTGATGGTTTTGCTATAGACTTAGCATCTAGAAAATGGTATCTTGTTGAAGCTGAGTTGCTTCACCACAATGTTTGGGGACATATTGCTCCGCAAATCTCAAAACAAGTAATTGCTTCCTTACAGCCTTTCTCTAAGAAGATAATAGAGGATTTGGCTGTTAATCAATATAAGAACGATGAAACAACAAAGGAGAAATTTTCTGAACAACAGATTAAAGAAATTGATGTTAGAAAAGTGCTTGAAGAAATATTGAATAATGAACCAATTATTGGCCTGCCAATTGATTCTATTTCTGGTGATTTAAAAGAATGGGCAAGAACGTTAAAGTACAATGTTAAGCTGTGGTTAATAAGTAAATATGTAGATTTTAATGATAAAAAATCTATTGTTTACGAATTCCCTGAAGAATTTAAACCTATTTTAGATACTGAAGAAGAGCAAGAAAAAGAAGAAAAAACAGGAGAATTAACAAGATATGAAGTATCTGTTAGTGATTTGATTGAAGGAGGTTTGTTATCTCCTGGTCAGAAACTACTTATGGAATATAAACCTAGACAAGGTAATAAAAAGAAATATGATGCAGAGATTCAGAAAGATGGGTCTTTGCAAGTTCTCAATCAAATATATACCAGCCCAAGTTATGCTGCTTTGGCAGGAATACAAGATGCAGGAAGTGAAAGAAAAACTGTGAATGGTTGGACAAGCTGGAAAACCGAAAAAGGAAAATCTTTAGCTGAAATTCGTGAATGTTTTTTAAATAAATAATTCAATTCACTCCACCACAATCTTTCCCTGTCCCAAAATCACATTGCCATCACTCAGTTTCAGAAAATAAACACCACCCGAAAGTTTTGATACATCTGTATAAACCTCATTGTCGGTAATATTGGTGGCTTCATACACAAGTTGCCCAATGCTGTTATACACCGAAAGAGTCAGGTTTTTGTGTTCAGGATTATGAAATGATATTGTCACAGAGTGTGATGCAGGATTTGGGAAGGCTGATATTTCCTGATGTTTGTTTTCATCATTGAAAATACCGGCATAATTGGGAGGTGTGATGTCCACGATGAGCCCCTCAACCACTGTGAGATTGTAGGGTATTTCATCAGGAAGCAAATACCAGCCGTCATAGGTGCCGCCCCATCCGAAATTGATATGGTAATAATCGTTGGTGTTGTATCCGTCAACTGCCACATTGTGTCCCATGCTCCATGCTGAATCAACAACAGCCAAATGGGCAGGCAGTGTGTCTTTGATGTTTTGCTGCAAACGTTCATATAAATCTGTGTCACTTTCATCAAGCAGACTGATGGTTAAAAAACCGAAACGAACATAGGCAGAATAAGCTTGATTGACCCCAAAAGTTCCTGACCCGGATGAAGTATATACCTGAGTACATGCCACTCCGCAGGCAAAGGTCAGAGCAGCCTTGTCCTGGTTGGTCAGTGGTGTGTTTGTAGCAAAATGTGCATCCAGGGTGTCAAGATATTCATTGAGTTGGGGAAACGATGGAAAGTCAAGAGTAGAGAAGTCATCATCTATCCAGTATTGTCTTCCGGCGTAATTATGGTAATAATCATCACCATTATCAAGTCGTGTGTTGTTTGTGGTTTTATGAAAGTTCAGAATCAGTGCCATAGCCACAGAGGGACAGCCTGCAACACTTCTGACTGAAGTGACAGGATCCATGGGGCACATATTATAGTAGGGAGCATACTGATTCCATGCAGTTTGCAGCCATCCGTCCATGCCATCGGGCCATTGTTCAAACCTGTCGTAAAATCCTTTCAAGCTTTCCTCATTATTGTATGTATCCCATTGTTGCAGATTCTTTTCAGCATAGCTCAGTCCTTCTGTTTCCACATAGAATTTGCGATTTGACAAATCAACACACAACAAATTGAAAAGCGGGTTATTGGAATCAAATTCGCCGAAATGACTTTCAAACGAATAGGCCATCACAGGGGGCAGAAGAGAGGAGTTGCTCACCACAACATAGCCAATGGGCAACAAATCAAACACGTGTGCAAGAGACTGACTTTTGTGTATCAACTCCCGATGTGTAAGTATTGTGTAGTGCATGTTTTTTGATAAAGATGAAACATGCATCAAAGCTACCTGTTGTGCAGCCGACTGAGTGATGGGTTTATGAAATATTTGTGGCTGTTCCTGAGTTTGAGCGAACAAACATATTGACAGGAACATGGTTAAAATAAGGGGTAAAATTTTTTTCATGAGATAAATTTTTAATAATTTCAGAACAAAGATAATTATAATTCAGAAACCCATTTTTTTATTACACAATACTGGAAAAAAAGCGTTTAAATTATAAAAAAGTAATATCTTTGAACGAGGAAACAAAAAACAAACCATGCTCACTACTCACACTCATTCTGTTTCTGATTCTGTTTCTGATTACTACCCCGCAGGTATTTTGTACCCGGGTGGCAAAATTTCTCAAGATTCAGATAATTAACCAATCACTCACCTCTCTCATCCCTTCAATTTTGTTGATGATTGCGGTGGGGCATTTTCCGATTTTGGCAAATAGTTAATTTTATACAAAAAAATATTATTTTTGTTCTTAAAAAATAAAAGACACAATGACTGAAAACAAGCAAGAGAATCTCATGTTGCGAGAAGCAGTTATAGCAAGCAAAATAATTGCTCTAAGAGAAGAAACAGTTATACTTGATGTTCATATTGCTGAATTATATGAAGTTGAAACAAGAGTTTTAAAACAAACGGTTCGTAGAAACATAGATCGTTTTCCTGAAGATTTCATGTTCAAACATACTGATTCCGAAATTGAAGATGTGGTATCACAAAATTTGATACCTTCTAAAAGACATTTTGGAGGTGCTGTTCCTTTTGCTTTTACAGAAAACGGTGTAGCTATGCTTTCAAGTGTTATTAATAGCAAAAAAGCAATTAGAAGAAATGAATAGATATTATATTCTTATATCAGCATATTTAACATGTTCTTTGTTTTCTGCATTTAGTCAGAATTTCTCTGATTGGAAAAGCAAATATCCATATGGCCCGATAAATAGCATCAAATTATGTGATAACTGTGATTTGCATAGTATGGTTTATTTAAGTTTAGACGAATATCAAAGAACAAATATTCCGAAAAAAGCTTTTAATGAAGAGATTTGTTTTGTTTTATCAAACCTAAGGCACATGGTAAATCTTGAAATTTTTTTCATATACAATATTAGCATTAATGACTGCATAGAGTCTGTTTGCTTAAAAAACATTAATGAGATTACATTCAAAAATACAAATCTAAATTTTTTCCCTTTTGACTCAAAATGTGTTTTAGAAAATCTTAAAACATTGAGTATTGAAGCAAACAACATTCAGGAAATTACACCTTCATTATATCCAAATCTAATCTTCCTAAACATTTCTTATAATCCATGTCAACAAAACCCAACCATAATTGATAGTTTAGTTTTATTGCCATTTCTTGAAAAACTTGCTATTGGAGGAAAACACTTCAGTTTATCAGACTCAGTTATGAGACTTCAGCAAATCTCTGTCATTGAAGTTTTAGATATAAAAAATTGTGATTTACATTTTGTTTTGAAAATATTCAATAATATGGATAATGTAAAGGAAATAAGATTTATGAATTGTTCTTTTAAGAATGTCAAACATCAACAAATTGATTTTCAACCCAATAAAACTTATTTTTTTGACATAAGAAAACTAAATGCTAAACAAAAAAATTATATAATAAACTCAGCCAAAACAAACAAAAACATAATAATAGAAAGTGACATTTCCTATTCTCCAGGTGGTCGTCACTTATAGTATTATTAACTTCTTTATCACAAATTAACAATGCTCAATACTCAAACCCAAACCCCTGATTACTACCCCGCAGGTATTTTGTACCCGGGTGGCCACTGTGAGGGCAGCGCAAAGCCGCATTGGTGCTGGGTTTCTGATTACTCTCCCGGAGTTTATCCCGACGAAGTCGGGAGGTTTGAAAAACCCGCCACCAGCTGGGTTGCGGACAGTGTGGGGTATAGGTATGGATTCAACAATATGGAAAAAGATGACGAGCTAAAAGGCTCCGGAAACAGCTATGATTTTAATTTTCGTGTTCTTGATTCACGAATTGGTCGTTTTCTTAGTTCAGATCCTTTGCGTAGAGCATTTCCTTTTCAAACTTCATATGCATTTGCAGCAAACACACCAATATGGTGTTTTGATTTAGAGGGTTTAGAAGCAGTTACAAGAACTTTTACTTATGAAGATTCACATTATCAATTTACTACTGATATTCAAACACCTCAAGAATTTACAATTTCTGTTGTAGCTGGAGATCAAGGAATTCAGCCATTTAATTTTTATGGCACAAGAAGTTTCAAATATTCATTGTTGCTTGTAAGACAGCAACACAGTCAAGAATTACCATTGAGATCACAAATGGCAGATGTTGACAAGTTTGATACAAAATTTTATGGCGAGTATATTACTGATTTATTAATTGCCATGTTAGAACAAAACCCAGATATTACTTTGATTGTTGCGGGTAATCATTCTGTACATATTAAAGGGGATTTATATGACACATATCGTCATATAAAAGTTCCCTACCTAGACAGAACCATACAAACAGAACAAGAATGGTGTATTGACAGAGCAAATTTTGTAATAAATAAATTATTTGATGAATCAGATATAATACATGCCACATATGTAAGTAATGATTTACAAAGAAATCATCCAAATGTGCCTATGAAAGAATTTGGTAAAGATCCCATGGGGATAACAATATTTTTTGATTTTTCTAATACAACACCTGATAGCACACCTGAAAAAACACCCAAACAAAAGCGAAAAAAAGACAATAAGAATGTACCTAAATTCTAAACCATGAAAATTCCAATAAGTATATTTGTTTTTTCTCTAACTATATATTCATTTTCGCAAAATTTATATATGAACAATGAGTATTTTGCTAATATGAAAGCAAAAAAATCATTTAAAAGTTGGTTCAAAGATTTTTCCAAAGAGTATAATTTTTCTAAAGTGAAATCATATGGAAAATTAGAATCAATATATAATGATGACATTGATTGCCCCTGTATAATCTCACCAAAAGAATATAGAAAATCAAAAAGATATGAAAGGGATGCTTTCGAAATAAAAGTGAAAAGAGAATGTGATATGTTTTATTTTCTTGATGTAGTTGTCATAAATTCAGAAAATAAACACATTTATCTTTCATTGGCATTTACTTTTGATTTAAATCTGATCAGTATATTTGAATTAAGTGACTCCCCTTATAAACCTGGGAGGGATTTGTATTTTGTAACAGAAGAACATTACTAGATTATTATATGACAAGTTTTTTTTCATTTTTTAATACATTTTTATAATCCTATTTTTAATAAACACAAATCGAAAAATTTGAAATTTCCAATAAAACATGCCCCACAAAAAAATTTCTGATTACTACCCCGCAGGTATTTTGTGCCCGGGTGGCATGTTTTTAATTTTGGTTAGGAAAATTCAATAATAATTTTTATTTTTAACTGCTAATTATCTGTGCAAAGAGCTGATAGTCAGCAACAAAAACGTTTGTAACGGTTAATAACGAATATGTTGCACATAATCAAGTGGTTACGGTGGCTTGTCAATCGCAAATCATTTCCAACTCAAAGGTAAAGTGCTTTTTAAGTTTATCTTTGAGCAGTATCAGTCCGATGTAGTATATTGCTACTGAAGCAAGTGTTACAATTGCTGAAAGTCCTTCGTGTTTTGTGATTCCGTAAGTAACAAAAAGTGCAATCAGCAAAACAATCACAGGGGCGATGTAGCCAAGCAATAGTGCCTGCATGCCCAGTGATTCACGAATAATCACATTCACTCTGTCATCAACTTCTACTTTAGGATATTTGCGTGCTTCAATTTCAATTATCTTGTCCTTTTTTCCAAAGGCAGTGCAGTAGCTATGAGCATGACATGAAGCGCATGCAGATTCAACCTCAATATCAACGTATATGGTTCCGTTTTCAATTTTGCTGACTTTGCCCGGGTGTTCAAGTGTTGCAGGTTTTTTCATGATGAATGCGTTAGCATTTGCAAAATTACAAAAAAAAAGACTGTTTAATCTAACAGTCTTTTTTTATTAACCTGTTGTTTTGGAAATTAAAAACTGTAAATAAATGCTAAAAGTGCTCTGATGTTGCTTACCTCATTTGAATCAAGAAATCTTCCCATATCATCAATGTCAACAGAACGACCATAAGCAGCTGTTGTATATTCAATTTCAAAAGCAATTGTTGTTTTTCCTTGTTTAAAGGCAATACGAGGAGAAACCCTGTATACATATTCAATATTTTGTCCACGTGTGAACACATTGCCGGTTCCGGGTTCCATTTGTTCGTTGGTTCCAAGGTTTTTTGTGTAACCACCGAAAACTCCGAATGAAACTTTATCTGCTGTGTACATAAATTCTGTCCACACAGTTCCGGTATTAAAATTAGTGTAATCTTTTCTTCCTGTGATTGTATCAATTGAACCAAACATGACAGCATATCCACCAAGTCCCACAATATCAAAGGCATTTTGTGCAAAGATGAGCTGAGTTTTCCATGTGATTTTATTGAAAACTGTTTTTGCAAATGCAGTTGCAGAAAAACTGCTGAGCGATGTGGTTGTTTTGTAGCCTTGTTCTGTAACAAGTTCAGGAACAATTGTTTTATAATCAGCTCCTGCACCAAATACAGATTTGCTTTCAGAAGGTTTATATGTTAGAGCAAAATTTGCAGCAGGCATGGCTGAATTTCTCATGTAAATGCTACTTGCGCCTGCAGGTCCGTTACTTGCAAAATCCCTTTGAGTATATAAAGTGGCAATTGCTGACAAATTTCCCAACTTTCTTGTATATCTTATCTGCGGATTACGGGAAAATGGCTGAAAAGGAACACCTGTATTGAATGAAATTACTTCAGGAAATGCATCAACCATAAAAAGAGGATGCCAATACTGACCTGCAAGCAGTTCGCATTTTTCCCAGTTGAGCTTTATAAATGCATGTCTGAGTCTGAAACCATTGATATCTGATTCACTGTGTCCAAAAAATGCACCTTCAATCATCCCCGAAGTCTTGGCTCCAAATGCATCTGGTCCTGTTATCTTTCCTGTTAGGCGGCTTTGAATTGATAAAATGTTAAATGAAGGTTCTGCATTGATGTCTTTACCATCAGGGTCTTCGTTTATGTTTGCAGGAAACAGTAAAAAATGGCCCTCGCGTATGGATACGGTCTGACGCGTGTCATAAAACGCATCGGTTTTCACAAACCCCGAAAAGTTAATGCCGAATTTTTGTTCTTTTTCATCGTTTTGTGAATAACTGAACTGACCCAAAAACATAAGGACAGTCATCATAATCATTGTAATTCTCAGTTTCATAATCTGAATTTTTTAATGAATAAATTGTGTTTTTGATTTGTGCAAAAGTAAAAGATTATATCAAACAAAAAAATATTTTTTTTCTTTACAGAATTGTGAAACACAGCCAAACCACTGCGAACAATTATTACCACAGATTTTTGTGTTTTCGTATCTTTGCAAATCAATAGCTTCTATCACATCAGCAATGTGCAAACACATGGATACAGATTGTAAAACCTACCGCATCAGAGTAAAAGGCCTCGTGCAGGGCGTGGGTTTCCGACCATTTATTTATCGCACTGCAGTGAAAATGAATGTTTCCGGAACCGTTGAAAACAGAAATGACGGAGTAGTGATTCTTTGCAATCTTAATCCGAAAACAATCAACAGTTTTATTGAAAATATTAAAAATACAGCTCCTCCCGCTTCACACATTCAGGATATCACCTTTGAAGAAACATCTCATACGGAATTTGATAGTTTCAGTATTGTGAAAAGTACCTCAGTATCAGATTCAGTTACCGATGTGAGTCCTGATATTGCTGTTTGCGACGATTGTCTGGATGATATGAAAAAACAACCCAACCGCATAGATTATCCTTTCATAAACTGCACAAACTGTGGACCCAGGTATACCATTATCGAAGATTTGCCCTACGACAGAGAAAAAACATCAATGAAGGTTTTTCAAATGTGCTCAGATTGTCACAATGAATACTCAAACATCATGGACAGACGATTTCATGCTCAGCCCGTTGCCTGTGAAATTTGCGGCCCCAAATATACCCTGCACATAAACAATACCGAAATTTCAGACAACCAGCAGATTATCAAAGCCATTGCTTTTATGCTGGAAGAAGGAAAAATCATAGCTGTGAAAGGTATGGGGGGCTTTTTTATTGCCTGTGATGCCATGAACGAAGAAACAGTTTCAAAACTGAGAACACTGAAAAACCGTGAAGCAAAACCCTTTGCACTGATGTTCAGAGATTTGCAAACTTTGCGCGAATATGCACATGTGAATCAGGAAGAAGAAAAATCATTGCTCTCGCTCAAAAGACCAATTGTTTTGCTCAATCAGAAGAAATCAGCAGCACCCTCTGTTAATGTGGGTTTTGATACCATTGGAGCAATGCTGCCATATATGCCATTACACTATCTGCTGTTTGAAAAAACCCAGCTCAAAGCAATTGTACTCACAAGCGGAAATATCTCGGAAGAACCAATTGTGATTGATAACACGCTGGCAGTGAGTATTTTTAAAAACATGACAGATGCAGTGCTTACATACAATCGCAAAATCCATAACAGAACTGATGATTCGGTTGTAAAGGTGATGAGTAACAAAGAACGTGTGTTCCGCCGTTCCAGAGGTTATGCTCCTGTGCCGGTCAATACTAAACTCAGTGTGGATGGAATACTGGCAACAGGTGCCGAACTTGTGAACTGTTTCTGCATTGGTAAGGGTAATCAGGCAATTATGAGTCAGCACATTGGCGACTTAAAAAATCTTGAAACATTTGAATTCTTTGCCGAATCTGTTGAAAACCATAAAAAACTGTTTCGTTTTGAACCACAACTTGTGGTGGCTGATATGCATCCTGATTATTTTTCCACAAGATATGCTTTGGAACAAAATCTACCAGTGATTCGTGTACAGCATCATCATGCTCATATTGCTTCGTGTATGGCCGAACACGGATTGGAAGAGAAGGTGATTGGAGTGGCAATGGACGGTACAGGATATGGTGATGATGGTAATATCTGGGGTGGCGAGTTTTTGATTTGTGATTACAAAAATTACAAAAGGATTTCACACTTTGATTATCTGCCTCTTCCCGGCGGGGATATGGTTACGCATCAGCCATGGAGGACTGCAGTTTCAATGCTGAAAAAAGTATATGGAAATGACTTGGTAAACATGAATCTTCCTTTTCTTAAAAACATTGATAGTCAGCATGTTCAAATGATATTAAGTGCAATTGACGGCAATGTCAATTCTCCGCTATCATCAGGGGCGGGGAGAGTGTTTGACGCTGTGAGTGCTATGATAAATCTGTGCCATGTTAGTCGCTTTCATGCCGAAGCACCCATGCGTCTCGAAGCAGCTATAGCTAAAGATGAGAAGGGGGTTTATGTTTTTCAAACGGGTGAAATTGTGAAATTTGACAATATGGTTAAGCAAATTGTCAGTGAAATATTGAATAAGGTGGATGCCGGCATTATTGCAGCCCGTTTTCACAATACCATAGTTGCAGTTATTGTTGAAACAGTTGAAAACATCAGTACTCAAACCGGATTAAAAAAGGTTGTATTGTCGGGCGGCAGTTTTCAGAATAAGTTTATTACTGAAAAGGTGGAAAACATTTTGCAGCAAAAAGGGATGGATGTGTTCAGCCATGAAAAAATACCTGCCAATGATGGTGGGTTAGCACTCGGACAGTTGTTGATTGGAGCGGAGAGAAGATTGGAATTTGGGGTATAAGGTTATTGAACAGAGGAACAATAGAACATTCGAACTGAGAAGTAAGAATGATGTGCACTCCAAGCCTTACGTGTTATAAATATTTTCTCACATCGTGATCCCTTCGGGACGAAGTACTAATTACGTATGGCTGTTTCGCATCAACGCATAATCTCATCATCGCCTCAACAACTAAACGATTAAACAAAAAGAGGTATAGGGGTATAAGGGTATAAGGGCATAGGGTTTTTGAACCGAAGAACAAGAGAACATTCGAATTTAGAAGTAAGAATGATGCGCACTCAAAGCCTTGGCGTGTAATAAATATTTTCTATTACATATTTTCTATTTTATCTTTTCTATGTTATGGGTTATAGAGGTAAAAACTCAAAGTTGAAAGTTGAAAGGTATTTGAACCGAAGAATAATTGAATACTCGAACTGAGAAGTAAGAAGTAAGAGTTTGAAATGTTTTTTTCAGTAACTTTGCACTTATATTTTAAATTTTAAATTTATAATAACATGTGTTTAAGTATTCCTGCTAAGGTAATTTCCATAAACGGCGAAATGGCTGTTGTTTCTGTTGGTGGTACTAATTATGAAGCCTCACTTCAGCTTTTGGATGACGTGCAAGTGGGTGATTATATTTTACTGCACACTGGTTTCGCCATTCAAAAAATCAGCGAAGAAGAAGCAATTGAAACCCTCAAAGTGTTTGAAGAGTTTGAAGATCTCAATGATCAAATTAAACCTCAACTGGAAGAGTAATTTTTGTTTTATTTGCTGATTCCATTCGTTTTAATTTAAATTATTGAAAATGAAATATATAGATGAGTACCGCGACCGTGAAAAGGTCGATGCAATGGTGAAAAGAATTCATGATGTAAGCACAAAACAGGTGGTTTTGATGGAGGTCTGCGGTGGTCACACATGGGCAATTCAAAAGTTTGGTATTCCATCGCTCATGCCTCATACAATTGACTTGGTGTCTGGACCTGGTTGTCCGGTTTGTGTTACCGATCGGAAGTTTATTGACCATGCTGTGGCTCTGAGTCGTGTGCCTGATGTTATTATAACAACTTACGGTGATTTGATGCGTGTTCCAGGTTCTTCGTCTTCGCTGAATGCCGAAAAAGGCACTGGCGCCGACGTGCGAATGGTTTATAGCATTCTCGATGCTCTTGTTGTTGCTGAGCAAAATCCAAACAAAAAAGTTGTTTTTCTGGGTGTTGGTTTTGAAACCACAACGCCTCCAAGTGCAGCAGGACTCATCAATGCCAAAAAGAAAAATCTGAAGAATTTCTTTCTCCTCAGTTCACACAAAGTAATGCCTCCTGCCATGGCTGCCCTCATTGACGAAGGCGTGAAAATCAATGGATATATTGCCCCCGGTCATGTGAGTGTTATTACAGGTACTTCCATTTATGAACCCGTTCCGCTCAACTATGGAGTGGGTTGCGTTGTGTCGGGTTTTGAGCCTCTTGATATTTTGCAGTCAATTTATATGCTTGTGAAACAGTTTGAAGAAAATGATTTTAAAGTTGAAATCCAATACAAAAGAGCTGTCACCCGCGAAGGAAATGTAAAAGCCCGCCAAGCAATTCATGAAGTTTTTGTGCCACGCGATGACTGGTGGAGAGGACTTGGCACACTGCCACTCAGCGGACTGGCAGTGAATGAAGAATATGCTGAGTTTGATGCTGAGCGTATGATTCAAGTGGAAATTGAACCTACAAAAGAAGACAAAGGATGTATTTGCGGTGAAATTTTAAAAGGTCTGAAAAAACCAAATGATTGTGCTCTTTTTGGCAAAGCTTGCACAAGTATGAATCCCGTTGGCGCGTGTATGGTTTCTCACGAAGGTGCTTGCAACGCATACCTCAGATTCAGCGGATTACAATAAATTAATGTATTTTGAATTATATTGCTATGGATAAAAACATACTACTCGGACATGGAAGTGGTGGCAAACTGACACATGACCTCATAAGCTCTTTATTTGTAAAACATTTCAGCAATCCTCTGCTTGAGCAACAGGGCGATTCAGCTTTGCTTGACGTGGAAAAGGGAAAGTTGGCTTTTACAACCGATTCATATGTTGTTGATCCTGTGTTCTTTCCGGGTGGTAATATTGGAAAACTGGCAGTTTGTGGCACAGTAAACGACCTTGCTGTTTCTGGTGCAGTTCCAAAATACATCAGTGCCGGTTTTATTATTGAAGAAGGATTTCCTTTGATTGAACTTGAACAAATAGTTGTTTCCATGGCCGAAGAAGCCAAAAGGGCAGGAGTGATGATAGTTACAGGCGACACCAAAGTAGTGAACAAAGGACAATGTGATAAAGTGTTTATCAATACATCCGGAATCGGAATATTAGATGAAAAGTATGAACATATTTCATCAGGGAAAAGAATTTCGGCTGGCGATAAAATTATTATCAATGGCTCAGTGGCACAGCATGGAATGTCTATTATGGCTGTAAGAAATTTTGGAAGTTTCAAAACAGACATTCAGTCCGATTGTGCTTGTCTCAATCATCTCATCAAAGAAGTTCTTGATACTGGAGCAGATGTGAAATTTATGCGCGATGCCACAAGGGGCGGACTTGCAACTGTGTTGTGTGAAATTGCTGCAAAACGCGAAACTGGAGTTTTGCTTCATGAAGAATATGTAGCGGTGGATGAAAATGTGCGTGGCATGTGCGAACTTTTGGGTTTCGATCCAATGTATGTTGCCAATGAGGGAAAAGTGGTGCTCGTTGTCAGTTCTGATGACGAAGCAAAAGTTCTGGAAGTGATGAGAAAAAACTCAATGGGTGTTGATGCAGTTGTAGTTGGAGAGATATCTACAGAATATCCTGGCAAGGCAGTAATGCAAACAAGCATAGGCGGCAAAAGAATCATTGACATGCTCGCCGGCGAGCAATTGCCAAGGATTTGTTAGGGGAAAGAAACATATATTTAGGTACACCCTTTGTTTTTTTAGATTGCAGTTTTTTTGCAATTCAAAACAAATTCGTTGAGTTTACACCACATTTGAATTATTCAAGTGCAATTATTCTGAAACTTTTCTTACTTTTGTGCCACGAATTTTATAAAGGTGTTACAATCCAAACCATAGCATGCACATAGCCGACGGAATTATTGATACTCGCATTTGTATTGCAGCCCATGCCATTTCACTGGGAATGATATATCTGTGCAGCCGCAGGGTTGATACCGATGAAATTCCAAAAATGGGAATTACAGGTGCTGCGTTGTTTGTGATTTCCCTTATTCATATTCCTTTTGCAGGTACTTCAATTCATCCCGGATTGTTTGGACTTGCAGGAATAATTCTTGGCAAACGGGCTTTTCCGGTCATTTTTACTGTACTCCTGTTTCAATCTCTGATTTTTCAACATGGTGGACTCATTACTCTGGGACTAAATTCACTGAATATGGGTGCAGGCGCTTTTGCAGCCTGGTTTCTGTGGAAACAAAAATATGCTCCCGAATTTGTCAGAGCATTGATTGCCGGTTTTGCTGGTGTAATTATTCCGGCTTTGCTCATGGCGATTCAGTTCCGGCTCACCGGATATGGAAAGGGAATTTTTGTCATTTTTTCTGTTTATGTGGCTGCAGCCGCTTCAGAAGCTTTTATCTCTCTTGTTGCTGTGAAGTTTTTTCGTAAAGTTAAATCCGATATAATATCCTAATTTCGTTGCTATGAAAAAAAATATCCTTATCTCATTATGTCTGCTGCTGATGTCAGCGACGACAGCTTTTGCACATGGAATTCATGTGGAAAGTTCGTTTCAGTATCCTCAGGCTACAGTGAAATTCTATTTTTCAAAGTCTTCTCCTGTTGCCAATGCAAATGTGTCGGTTTATTATTATGATACTGACGAACTGTTTATTTCGGGTACAACCGACAAAAATGGTGTTTTTGTTTTTATGCCCGATATTCCCGGAAAGTGGACTCTGAAAATTGATGATGGAATGGGACATCGCAAAACTGAAGTAATTACCATAGATGGTGAAATGTTTGAATCGGATATTCCTGCAGAACCCATAAAAAATGAAGACGACAACGACTGTGCCCATGCACATGCCCATGATGACCACAATCATCATGACCATTGTCATATTCCAATGATTTATAAAATCATTTTTGGCTTGTCCATTATATTTGGAATTACCGGCATTTGGTATGGTCTGAAAGCACGCAAAAAATAAAATTTTGAAACATTCATTCATTGATAAATACAGCAATTTGTCATCTCCTGTTCATAGGATTGATGCAGCAGTGAAGTTTCTGCTAGTTTTGTTGTGTGTTCTTGCAATGGTGTCAGAGCCACGCGGAAGAATTTTTCCGTTTTATTTTTATGCAGCAATAGTTTTTCTTGTTTTGGCTTTCAGTAAAGTGCCCCCTGCTTTTATTCTTAAACGATTGTTTGTTGCATTGCCTTTTATTGTTGTTGCTGCTGTTTTTTTTCCTCTTTCTGTTGCTATGAGCGGTCAGTTGGTTCAGTGGAATTTTCATGACCCATGGGTGCTTGCCGGAATCTCTGTTTTTGTCAAAGCATCCTTGTCTGTTTTGCTTTTGCTGTTGCTTGTGTCAACAACGGGTTTTAATGAACTGCTTGCAGGTTTGCGCAAACTAAAAGTGCCTTTAGTTATTTGCACAATGTCAGCAATAATGTACAGGTATATTTTTATTCTTGCCGATGAATCCATGAAAACCAGTATGGCACGACAAAGCAGAACACCCGGAACACTTAAAATCAGCAAGCTGAAAGTGCTTGGCAATCAAATGTCTATGGTGTTTCTGCGAAGCTGGAACAGATCAAAAATTGTGTATGCCTCCATGCTTTCAAGAGGTTTTCATGGAGAGTATTTCTTTATGGAGAAGAAAAAACTCAGAGCTTCTGATATTGTTATCTTTTGTATTTTTGTTGTTGTGTTTTTCTGCATTCGCTTCATGCGTGATATTGAGCATTTGCTTAAAACAGGAACATTGTAAAACATTGATATATGCCTGCTTCTGTTTGTATTGAGAATCTTTCCTATTCCTACGAGGATAATCAGCAGGTGTTGAAAAATATCAATCTGTATATTCAGCCGGGTGAGAAGTTTGGAATTATTGGTCCCATGGGTGCCGGCAAATCAACGTTCTTGCTGCATCTCAATGGAATTCTTTCAGGTCAGGGAAAAGTGATGATTGATGGTATGGAGGTGTCCAAAAAAAATCTCCCTGCAATTAGAAGGAAGGTTGGACTTGTATTTCAAAATCCTGACGATCAGCTTTTTAATCCAACGGTGGAAGAGGATGTGGCTTTTGGTCCGTTGAATTTTGGTTTTACAAAAGATGAAGTGAAACAAATGGTTGCCCGGGCTCTCAGTGACATGAAACTTGAAGGTTTTGAAAAGCGTGTTTCACACCATCTCTCAATGGGAGAGAAGAAGCGTGTGGCAATTGCCACTGTGCTTGCCACTCAGCCCGATGTGATTGCCTTTGATGAACCCTTTGCAAGTCTTGACCCGGCTATGATTAAACAGTTTGTTGATATTATCAATAAACTCAACTCAACACTTGTCATTATTTCACAGTCGTTTTTGCCTCTTGTTGCTTGTTGCAACAGAATAGCACTCATCAATAATGGTGAAATTGCTGCAGTTGGTCCCACCCTTGAGATACTGAAAAACGATGCTTTGATGAAAGAAAATGGAATTGATCTTTCCATGTATAAAAATGTATGTGAACTTTTATTTTCCTGAACTATGCACGAACTGTCAATTGTAATGAATATTTTGGATACTGTTGAAGAAACAGCAGTGAAACACAATGCTAAAGTGGTGCACGAAATTGAGATGGAAGTGGGAGCATTGTCTGGCGTTGAATTTGATGCCCTCGACTTTGCATTTGAAAATTCACCCAAACCTGCATTGCTTCAGAATGTGAAATTTGTAGTACACAGAATTCAACCCATTGCAAAATGCCTTGATTGTGGTAATGAATTTGCCACGGAGCAATACAGTACACCTTGCACACGCTGCAATTCAGTGAGAACCGAAATCATCCAAGGCAATGAGCTGAAAATTAAGTCGTTTCAGATGGATTAGTCCTGTCTTTTTTTTGTGTTCAACATATATTTCATTCCAATACAGAGGCTCCGGTCAAATGAATACTCTTTGATAGAATATGCCATACCTCCAGGAGAATGTGTGTTATATGTTTCTAATGGTGTAAAAGGTATGTCTCTCTGTATCCTGAAAAAGAAAGAATAATTATTGTTAAAAACAAAACTATATCCTATATATGGGGTGATTCCAAAATGAAATTGGTTTATTGAATTGTTACTTATGTAATTTCCTGTTTTGAAAACAACGTATTGCCCATAAAAGCTAAATCCAAATATCACATTATTCTTTTTTTCGGGGTGAAAACCAAAACCTAAGGGAAACTTCAAAAAGTGAAGTGTTGATTTGTCAAAAATGATTGTTTGTAATGCTAAACCGGAATTAATATTAAAAATTGGTTTTGCTGGCTTGTATGCTGCAATAAAAGACAAGGAAACCTGACTCCCTGTTTGCTGGGTGAAAAAATTTTTAAAATCATTATCCTCCCCAATATAAATTATACCATATCCTGCAGTGGTGCCAATAGAAAAGGAAGCCTGTGAGAAAACAGGGTTTGCTATACTAGTGCAGAGAAATATAATGAGTATAAATCGCATATTTTTTATAGTTGAAATATTTGCATTTGTAAGCAATTATTTTGCATTTAGCAAAAATACGAATTTTGGTATGATAGAGCAATCTTTTTTTTAAGTTTAGATAATAGCAACATATCAATAATATAAAACACTATTATCGGATTAAGAAAAACTTGAAGTCTGAATAAGTCAATTAAATTGAGGGTCTCGCGATATTTTTTTACCAGGAGCTTGCTTTTGAAATTGGCTTTAGTTGATTTTCACCAATTAATTTGCCTCGCTCCTCAAGGATGTAAATTGTTGAAAATCAATTCATCCTTTAGGAGGAGAGGCAAAAATTGATTAAGACAATTTACATCCTCTGGGAATATCATTGTTTATGTCAGACAATAGAGAATTAAAAACGAAAAAATCGCTAACTTTGCAATAAACTAAAAATATACAACTATGTGTAATACATGCGGATGCGATTCCCACGATAACAATACAAAGTTCACCATTCCGGGCAACGAACATGCCCACGAACATGGCAATGATCACAATCACGACCACCACAGTCACGAACATATTCATGGCAACCATGACCATGTGCACGGGCATACCCATTCACACGGACATGACCACCCACACGACCATGACCATGGGCACACCCACGAAGGCGACCATGAGCACGAACACACCCACTTTCATTCACATGCTCACGATCACGGACACTCTCACTCAAAAACTGTGCAGATGGAACAGGATGTGCTTGGGCAAAATAATCTGCTGGCTGAAAGAAACAGAGGTTATTTCGAAGCTAAAAATATTTTTGCTCTGAATCTTGTCAGTTCACCCGGCTCCGGAAAAACCACTCTTTTGGAAAAAACCATCACCGATCTGAAAGAAAAGCTAAACTTCTATGTGATAGAAGGCGACCAGCAAACACTCAACGATGCAAAAAGAATTCAGGCAACGGGTGCTCCAGTTATTCAAATCAATACCGGAAACGGCTGTCATCTTGATGCTGACATGGTGAATAAGGCAGTGAAACAACTGGAAGTTGCCGATAATTCAGTGTTGATTATTGAAAATGTAGGCAATTTGGTGTGTCCAGCCATGTTTGATCTTGGTGAGGGTAAGCGGATTGTGGTTATCAGCGTCACCGAAGGTGAAGATAAGCCGTTGAAATATCCGGGAATGTTCCATTCATCTGATATTTGTATCATCAATAAAACCGATTTGCTGCCTTATGTTGATTTCAATGTGGAAAAAGCAAAGGAATATGCACTTCAGGTGAATCATCATCTTGAGTTTTTCGAGGTTTCAGCTAAAACAGGAGAGGGGATGGATTTGTGGTATGAGTGGCTGATGAAGAATATGAAATAATACGAATCACTATTGTCCGAAAAAAAAAAATCAAGTCTGAAAAGACAGCAAAATTGGATGTCTTGTAAAATTTTTTGACAGGGTGCTAATTTTTTGTAATTTGCTTCCACAAATAGCTTTAATCAACAAAATGAACAGTATCTTGATTACTACTTGTTCACTAGCCCGTTAGGGCTTTAATGTCAATAGAACCAGGCATTTAGATATATGTTTTTCCGCGTAGCGGATTAACCTAGAAACGAGGTCTTAGGGTTAATGTCCTAACGGACAAAAATTTCTAATTTCTATTTTTTTTATTGACATTTAAGCCCTAGCGGGCTATTGAAATTTTCTTAAAATATAATTTGTAATTGTTTCAGACATGGAGAAGAACTACAAATTCTCCCCAAATATTTTACATGTCCACAAAAAAAAAAGCCTGAGAAATCAGGCTTTTTTTGTTGGAAAATCAGAATTTACTTTTTCAAAACCTTTACAGATAATGTGGTAAACGACTGATATCCAACATTGTCAGTTACATATATATGAAAGTGGTAATCTCCTGTATCGAAATTGTTATCAGGAAAGGAGATTGAAGTTTCAAAAAAATAATCATTCTCTTTTTCGGGCAATTCAAAAATCCATTCTTCAAAAAAAGGATTTATAGCAGTTTTTGGAGAATCAAGTTCGCAAGGTACATGATCACCGTGCTGATGTTGTCCGAAATTATGATGAATGTCCATTTTTACATTGCCAAGACCATCTTTGTCGCTCACTTTGATTTTGAAAGAGAATGTTTCACCAAAATATAAAGTGTCGCATGGAGCAGGTGATATCAGTTCAATGACAGGCTTGTCGCCGTGGTCTTTTTTAACACATGACCCCAATATAAGAAGTCCACATAAGAAAACAAAAATTAGAACTCTGTACATTATTCAATGATTGTAATTTCCACATGCACATCTTCGGTGTCAGCAGAGTTTCCGTATTCGTCAACAACTGTGATTACCACGTGGTATTTACCAAGGTTGGCATCCATAGGCACAACAATATGTTCGTGCACATTGGCATTTTTCAAACCTTTGAAAGTGGCTTCATTTTCAAAAGAATCATCAATGATTTTGTACTCATCTTCCAGTAGACCGCTGGCCGGATGATCATGAATTTCAATGTGATAATAGTCAAGCTTGTCTTTACTCATTGATTCTGCTTCAAAATTCACACTGATTGTTCCGCCCCTGGGGATAATGGTGGTGTTGTCATCATGATTTACAGCTGTTAGGTTTTTAATTTCAGGTGCTGCTTCTTTTTTTCCACATGATACACATGCAACAATCATAACAAGAGTTAAGATTCCAAAAGTTTTTAACATTACATTTTTCATAATAATTTAATTTTTAAATGTTTATAAAATGGTTTTTTTGTTTTTTAAAGGTACTTTTAACGATACCTGAATATTTCTGCCTGGTTCAGGAATCTGAAGTCGTCTGTAATAACTTAGATGGTTTAGATATTTTTTGTCAGTAATATTTTGAACAGAAATGAATAGTGATATTTCCTGTTTTCCAACAGTGAATGATTTACCAGCCCTAAGATTGAAGATAGTATAGGAAGGAGTTGCCTGTTCGTTAATTGCTGTGAGCTTTTGTTCAGCCACCCAAACGGCTTCCACACCAATTCTGAAGTTTTTAGAGGCATTGTAATAAAAAACTTCTGGTATAGCAGAAAATGGAGGAGTATATGGCAGTGCAAGTCTGGTATCATAATTCATTGCATACAGATATTCAAATGTGCCTGAAAAATTCATGTTGTATGGTAATTGGTAATGCAAAGAAAACTCACTACCGTATTGTAATGAAGAGTTTTGTCGGTACTCATATATTTGTCCTGTAAATGTACCCAGAGCAAATTCAGGCGTTGGCGTGAGATAAATATAATTTGTAAAGAAGCATAAAAACGGACTAACAGCAATGGTCATGTTTTTCTTTTTGTATTCAAGCACAGCATCGGCCTGATATGCTTCATCGGGATCCAGATTTTCACAACCTTTTTCAAATCTCAAATTATGCCTGTGTATCCCGTATGAAGATAGTTCATAAACCGAAGGAGTTCTGTAACTCTTACCCAAATGAAGTTTTCCCGAAAAATCTGACAGGTTGAAGTAAACCACACCCAAGGCATATGAAATACCGGTAAAAACAGGATTAATTGCATTGTTGAAAACTGACTCTCCAATATGAGGATTTGGATTCAGGGTTTCAGTTATTGAATATGTATGATAATCTGCACGTAATCCGGCCTGAATCATCCATTTTTTGTTGATTCTGTATTTGTGGTCAGTATAAATCCCTGTTGTATATCTCTCATATTCAGGAATTAAATGACTAAATCCGTCAGTTTTGTTTTGTTGAAATAAGCCAGCGACACCAATATTAAGGCTGTATGTCCCTGTATCATTGTAAATATATGACAGCCTGCCACTGTATGTTGACAATGCGTACTGCAAATCTAAATTGTTTTTGCTGTATTTTTCCACATCCTCAGTTCTGTATCCTGTAATATCTTCAATATAGTCAAATTCATTGCTGATATTGTGCTGCATAGCAATTGAAATATTGTATTTGTGCTGATTGCGAAATATGTTTGTATTGTGCTGAATATCAAAATTTTCAACTTTGATTGAAGGAAGCAAAATGTCTCTTTTACTCAGATTATGAATTGCTGTGTCGGCATTGATGAGTTCCTGTCCGGCCGAAAAAGCAAAAAATCCGGAATGGTCTCTGTAATAACTCATTATCAGTGAAGAACAAAAATTTTTTTTTACAATTCCTGTTTGAAAATTGACATTCGTTTCTTTTCCTGCAGTATTTACCAGATTTCTGAATAAAGGTGCATAATGCATAGGTTTGTACTCAAAACTGTCGGCAGGGATTCTGTAATCGGCAAACTCATGGTGTGAAACTGAAATTTTCAGATATTTGCTGTTTTTTCTCAGGTTTAGTTTTGCATTCATCCCAAGCCAGTCATTGTTGGTTTTTCCTGTTAAAACTATAAGACCATCAACTCCCTCAACAGAAGGGATAGATGTGTTTTTAATGTTGATAACTCCGCCCATTGCATCTGAACCATAGGATAGGGAAGCCGGGCCTTTGATAATTTCAACTTCTTCAACAGAATACTGATCTATGGCAATACCCTGATGCATATTCCAGTATTGTTCTTCCTGTTTGATATTGTTTTTTGCAATGACAATACGATATCCACTGTTGCCCCTGATGAGTGGTCTTGACATGGATGGCCCAACATTTGAAGCCTGAATTCCCGGAATCTTTTCAAGCGAATTCATCAAATTACTACTCATGTTGGTTTCAATAAAAGTTGCATCAATTATGCTCATATTCACTGAATTGTTAAGGATCGTTTTTTGTTTATGGTCCTCAGTGATAGTAAACACATCAAGATTATAATTATCAGACTGCAAAATGATGATAAGATTTTCATGCCCCGGTTTTGCCTTGATTCTTTGAGGGATGTACCCAATATGAGTGAAAATCAATGTAAGTGAATCAAAACTATTTGAATGAATATTAAAGTTTCCGTTTTTGTCGGTACTTGTTGTGAATTCAGTTTCTTCAACTAATATATGCACATTTGAAATTCCGTTGTTATCAGGATTAGTAACTCTACCAATGATTTCAGTTGCTTGTCCATACACACATATCTGCGCAAAGACAAGAGAAAGAATCAGGAAAAGAGAAAAAGTTTTCATTGTAATCGTGTTACTAAAATATAAAAACGTAGCAAAAGTAATATTTTTTTTGTATGTGAAAAGAAAAAACTAACTTTGTGCATAAACTTTTTAAATTATTATCCAATGCAAGTAAAAAGATTTGGCGTTTCTCTTGAAGAAGATGTTTTGAAAGAGCTTGACAATCTTGTAGTTAAGCATTCATTTCCCAACAGGTCGCAAGCAATAAGGCATTTGGTAAAATCAAGCATTGCCACTGATAAAGTGGACGAGAATAAGGTAGTCGCTGGTGCTATTGTTATCGTTTATGACCATCACAAAAGAGAACTCAACAATAAATTGATGCATGTGCAGCATGATTATCATGACTTGATTTTGTCAACTCAGCATGTTCATCTTGAACACGATGTGTGCCTTGAAACCATTGCGGTGAAAGGAAAGGGTAAAAAATTGCATGAGCTTGCCGACAAAATTATTGGAACAAAAGGTATCAAACATGGCAGACTTGTGATAACTGACCTTTAATTTTTTTAAACACCAGGTAACAATAAAATAAAAATAAATAACACGATGAAGTCCTGCTTTCAAAGAAATGAACTTATTAAGTTGGAGAAAACAGAGGATTTGATGCACATTGCTGCCCAAATTCACGGACATTATTGTCCAGGGCTGGCAAAAGGAGTTATGGCTGCTGTGTATGCAGTGAACAAACTATCAGTTGAATCTGATGGTATGGAAGATCTTTTGGCTATTGTTGAAACAAACAATTGTTTTTCTGATGGGGTTCAGTTTACAACTGGATGCACCTTTGGGAACAATTCTCTGGTATTTAAAGATTTTGGAAAAACTGCATTCACTCTTGCATGTCGCAATGGCAAAGGCCTAAGGTTGTGCTCTTCTGCCAAATCGAGGCAAATTGCCAGAGATGCATTTCCTGAATATCAGAAGTTGTTTCAAAAGGTAGTTGTTGAGCAAAACAGGGACGAAGCTTTGCTTGCAGAATATAAAATAGCTGCTTATAACAGATCCGTTGGTATTCTGAAACTTGATGTGAATGATTTGTTTGATATAAAACCAGTACATATTCAGATTCCGGATTATGCCCGCATTGTGGAAAGCTTCGATTGTGAATTGTGCAAAGAAAACACAATGACTAACAGAACTTTCAAAAATAATGCACAACAAATTGCGTGTTTTGATTGTGGAAAATCTGAATATTTTATGCTTGATGGAAACGGAATAAAAAAAATGAATAATTAAAAAAAAGGAAAAACTGATGAAAAGTATAGTGTATTGTATTTGCTTCGTTTTTTGCTTGTCTGCAATAGCACACGAAGAACCGGCCAAAACCCTATATGAGCGAAATGAGAAAATTGCTCAAAAAGAACTGTATGCCTCTCTGGGAGTGAAAACGGTTACTGTATTTAGTCTTCACAGCGAGATGCATCATTCAATGTTTTTAACAATGGGGTATGCCATTGACGGGACATATGAATATCTGGTGTCCTACAAAAACGATTCGCTGAACTTGCAGGTGAAGTATGGCTATTCAAAACAGGGAGATATGATTTCAGATGCAGATTACAATCCCGAGGGCAAACTTATTGAGAAAAATATCTTCCGGTATGACAAACAAGGACGTGTGGTTTCGGGAAAATCATACGAGTCAAAAAAGCCTTCAGCTACATTTCGTTTTATTCATTCATCCGATAAAAAGACCATTGAGTTTCATAAGATTAACAATAAAAATCAGCTTGAATACAAACTGATTTACAGTTATTTGAATGATTTTGATACGGAAGACTATTCATCGGTTGTAAAACTATCTGCTGATGTTTCTCAGCAGATGCGGGTGGTGAAAACATACAATCAAAATGGCAAAGTTGCTGAAAAGATAATTTATGGAGCAGATGATTCATTGATGCACTCATTCAGATATACCTATGATGACAGGGGCAACAACACTGAAATTGAGAGGTTCAACAACAAAGGAGAACTTGTGCGACTTGATGTTTTTGATTATAATGAAAAGGGCTTGATAACAGAGCAGTATGCCACCGACAAAGACGGAATCATTGTATCGAGGCTGGTGTATGAGTATGAGTTTTATGGATAGGATTGGCAGGATGTAGTGTTAGAGATGGAAATCTTATTGCAAATAAAATTGTCATATTTACTAATATTCAGACTATTTAATAAATTGTTTCAAATCCACTGACAACTACTGATTTATTACTGAAGGATAAATATAATTTCAAGTTTATGTAGATTATATTTGAATGTTTTGTTTTTTTGAATTGAATATAAATCATAGATAGATTATTTAAAAAGCGCCTTGCACATTGAAACCCCGTTGCCTCAGACCTGTGTCAATGGTAATTCCTTCGTGTGGCTTTGCAAACACAAAGCTTCATGTGTGATAAATTCCCCTCAAGGAGGGGTGGCCGCTTGCAGAATATTAGCTGCAAAGGCCAGAGTTGATGCGGACGGGGTGGTCAGGAGAATGCTTGTTCCGGACTATAGTAGTCCACCCATTCCGCCCCCAAGCCAGTCCACCCTCTCTCATGTGAAGCATATGGCGTTTTCATCCCTTCCATATTTTCAACATTTTTCCAGTTGAATTTGAAAAGTTTGTTTATTTTTGCTTTGGAAACGGTGAATAAAACACTAGAAAGTTGGGGGTTGAGATGCTCTTTTTTTAAAATCTTCAAATGCTATCTTCCAACAAAAAGCCCTTTAAAAACTCAAAGGCTGCCATCATATTTGCTTCAGCTTTTTGGGTGAGTTCTTCTTTAAAATCAAATTCATAGGCTTTGATGTGCAGAACGTAGGAGAGTGGAGACTTACCATAAATTTTGTTGCACAGGTCAACCACATATCCCACCGAAACAGCATGCATTGAGAATTCAATTCTTGAGTTGTCAGCAGCTATGGTTTCAAGCCGGAAATCATCCACATCTTCCACCACTGATGCATCAACAAAAATCACCAGTTCAAAGTCGGCAATGAGGGCTGCATCTTCAACATTCAGCTGATAATTGCAGTCAATTGTTATATTTTCAATTTTTTCACTTTGTATCCATTTTTCACAAAGTTCAGTAAATCGCGATCCCAGTCCGTCGTCCTGTCGTCCCGGGTTTCCGTATCCGTAAATGAGAGTTTTTTTCATAGAAATTAATTTTTGAAGCTTATTTATATAATGGGTATTCTTTAAAAATTCTCAACAATTGTAAAATTTCGGTTTTTAAATTCTTTTTTACAAACAATTTCATCTGTTCATCAATCATTTGTCCAACAGAGTTTAAGATAGTTGATTCAGGAGTTTTCTCTATCACCTTGATGCATTTATCAATATATATTGGCAATTGGGTTTTCATTCGAAATTCGAATAATGATAGGTTCAATGGTGTTTTATCTTTCAGAAAGAAGAACAAGTCAAAAATATCTCTTCCTGCAAGTTGAGAACGATCGGTTAAAGCACAAATCTTATGAGTAAAAAGGTCAGGTTTTGTTAAAACTTTCATGTTAATGCCAAGAAAATTCTTTATTTCGTATGTGTCGGGAAACTCTCTGCCTGATATTTCAATTTTCAGGTTTCGTTCATTTGTTCCATAGTCAAGCACAAGGATTAAACCATAGTGTTTCATTGCCTCATCTCTGATGCTTCCATATTTTTGCAACAATTGTCGGATTTCATCATATACAAATTCCTTTTTTTCTTTATTGATTAGATTGAAATCCAAATCAACTGAAAATCTGGGTAAATCATAAAACAGCATCTGAGCTGTGCCTCCCTTAAATCCCAATGCAACAGACAATTCATGGTCTGAATAGATATCTTTCAGAATTTGAAGTAAGAAAAACTTGTGTTTGTTGATGTCAAATTTCATGAATATATTTTTTTAATTCTTTCAACGAGGGTTTTTGAATTATATATTTTTACCAACTGAAATAGTATTTCTTTATTTAGTTTCTCAGAGAAATCACTGAACACATTACCTCTCAGATATAGTCTGTCAAGAAATGCCCTTTCAGCCGTTGCAATATTGATTCCGTTTTTTTCTCTCCTGATTCCCATAGTATTAATAAGGATTGAGTTTTTTATTTTACTGAAAGATATTTCATTGTCTGTTACTTTGATATCTCTGGATAAGTAACTGATACATGTAATGGAGCCAGAATACTGAAATATAATGCCTTCCTTTCTTAAAACATATTCAAGAGAAATATATGAGGGAGAGTATATTTTTGAAGCCAGCTCTTCTGAATTATAATTTAGTTTTGAATAAATACCTTTTCTCAGGTTGAGAAGTTTGCCCGTTTTTACGTAATAATTTATGCGCTGTCTCAGATATTTTATATCGCTCACATCATCAAGCATCAATAACTCTTTGAAGCTGAATACGGTTTGTTCTTTATTATATATCGTAGTAAGCATAAAAAAATAGTTTCGTGAACCAAAGGTAATAAAAATTCTTACATTCAGTTCACAAAATTACAAAAAAAAGTTTAATATTTTCTTAGTTAAAAAAAAGTCCGCCATTTGGGCGAACTTTTTCATTTTTTATTTAATGATTCTTATCATTATGATTTGTAATGATCCAGTTCATTACCGTTTGCATCGTAGAGTTTAATATCCAGAGGCATTTTGCCAAGTGCGTGTGTAGCGCAGCTTAGACATGGGTCGTATGCTCTGATAGCAATTTCCACAGCATTTTTCATTGGTTCGGTAATTTCGGCTTGTCCGTTCATCATTTTTTTGGCAACAAAATTCACCGATTGGTTCATTGGTTCATTGTTGTGCGTAGTAGATACGATGAGGTTTGCCATTGTAATCTGGTCATCTTGATTGATTCTGTAGTGGTGGAATAAAGTTCCGCGAGGAGCTTCAATAAGTCCAACACCTTCGCTTTGTTTTGTTCCTTTCACAACGAGATCATCTTTTTGTAAATCTGGGTCGAGGAGTAACTCTTTAATTACTTCAGCAGAGTGGAGCAGCTCAATGAGGCGAGCCCAGTGTGTGTGCAGACAGTAATTGTTTGGTTTTCCGTTTGTGTGAGCTTTGTATGCTTCAAATTCCTTCTGCGCCATTGGAGTAGGAATAAAGTCAGCAGTGTTGAGACGAGCGAGAGGCCCAACTCTGTACCATCCTTTTTCTTTACCAAGGTGTTTCAGATAAGGGAACTTCATATAGCTCCAGTTGCGAACTTCTTCTTCAATGTGTTTATAATATTCCTGATAATCAACATCATTGAGAATTTTGTTACCATCAGCATCCACAGCTCTCATCACCCCGTGGTAGAGGTCGAGGGCGCCGTCTTTTCTAACAAGACTGAGGTGATTAGATGGGAAGTAGGCAAAACTATCAACAAATTCACGATTTTTCAGATAATAATCTTTAAAGAACTGCAGAGCACCGTCTGCCCATTCAATCATTTTATCAATGTTGAGAGGGTCGGCACCTTTGAGAAGGATGTCGCGTTCTTCAATAGTAAGATTTTTATTAATTCCACCTGGTATGGCACCGGTACCGTGAATTTTTTTACCGGCGGTGTAGTGAATCACTTCCTGACCGTATTTACGCATGAGAACACCCTGAGTAGCCAGTTCGGGGAAATTGAGAGCCACACCAATCACGTTACGTATTGCGGGGTCAGCATCATATCCCAGAAGGAAATCGGGTGAACAAAGGTGGAAGAAATGGAGAGCATGTGACTGGAACATTTGTCCGTAGTGCATGAGTCTTCTCATTTTATCACCGGTTGGAGTTAATCCATGACCGGTACCTGCACCCACAATCACATCGAGTGCTTTAGCAGCAGCAAGATGGTGACTAACAGGGCAAATACCGCAAAGGCGTTGAACAAGAACAGGCGCTTCCCAGTAGGGGCGTCCCTGCACAAAACGTTCAAAACCGCGAAATTCAACAATATGAAGTCGTGTTTGTGCAACATTCATATTATCGTCGAGATGAATGGTCACTTTACCGTGTCCTTCAACTCTGGTTACAGGTTCTATTGTTACTTTTTGCATTGTACTTTCAATTTTTAAATTAATCAAACTTAACCAATTCATAAGGGATGTTCATCTCATCGCCGGTGACAAGAGCTACAACTGCCTGCCAGATTAAATCAGCTCTGGGAGGACATCCAGGAAGATAATAGTCAATCTTTACAATTTCGTGCAATGGATACACTTTGTCAAGAATGATTGGAAGTTCTTCGTCATTTGGAAGAATTCGTTCTTTATTTTCTCCTACAGTTGGGCCGTACAGGTATGCTTCTTCAATACATTCCTTCACAGGGATTCCGTTTCTCATTGCAGGGAGTCCGCCCATAATGGCGCATTCTCCAAGAGAAATGAGAATTTTGCAGTTTTTTCTGAAGTCTTTCAAAACTTCAACATTTTCACTGTTGCAGCATCCACCCTCAATGATACCAATATCACATTGTTTTGTAAATGTTTTGATATCATCAATTGGTGATTTGTTAAACTCAACGAGTTCAATCAATTGCAGAATTCTTTCGTCAATATCCAAAACTGACATATGACATCCGAAACATCCTGCCAATGAAGCTGTTGCTATAATAGGTTTGCTCATGATTTGTCCTCCGTTTTTATTTTTGTAAATTTTCAATATCGGAACCTATGGCAACATTGTCATATTTCCTTTGTCCGATTGGTGTTGCAAAACCGACTTCTTTACGAAGAATTGCTCCAACAGGGCAAATTTTCATTGCTTTTTGAGCATTTTCTTCGCTCATTGTAGCTGCCAGTTTTTTATCAAGTGTAATTTCAAGGTGTTTGCCTCTGCCTTTGAAAGCAAAATAGCTTCTGCCCTGATCGTCCTTAATCATCCTTACACAACGTTTGCAGAAAATGCAGCGGTTTTTTTCAAGGAAAATTTTGGGAGAGGAGGCATCAAGTTCTCTGCGTTCAAACGCATATGGAAAACGTGGCACCATCATCTGATAGCGATAGCCAAGTGCTTGCAAATCACAGTCACCACTCTTTTCACATGAAGGACAAAAATGATTGCCTTCAACAAACAACATTTCAACTATTGCTTTTCTGATATCCAGAATTTCAGGAATATTGTTTTCAACTTTCATGTCTGCATCAACAGGTGTTGTGCAAGCTGCCATGAAACGACCGTTCACTTTTACAGTACAAATTCTGCATGAACCGGCGGGAATAACATCTTTCCAATGGCAAAGTACAGGAATATAAATGCCCTGTTCGGCTGCTACATCAACCAAAAGCCGGCCTTTTTCCCCTTCAAATTCTTTACCGTCTATTGTGAATTTTACTTTTTCACTCATGATATGTAATATTTTTTGTTAATACTTATTAATAATTAATGATGTTCAGGAAGACGTGCAGGACGACCAACAACAGATGCTGACTCTTTAATGGCTTCGTCCATGTTGAAGTCGCTCTGATATTCTACATCTTTCGCTTTTGAATTATACAATTCCCTGAAGTTTTTTATTGTTGTTGAAACAGGATTTCCTGAAGTTTGTCCCAATCCACAACGACTTGTTTTGGTGAGTATCTGACTCCATGCTTCCATATTGTCAATATCACCCTTAATTGCTCTACCTTCAACAACTTTTTTCACTTGTTTGGTGAGTATCATATTGAATGAACGACATGTAACACATGATCCGCATGATTCATCTTCAAAGAATTCCATGAAATTTAATACAACATCTTTAATCAAATCACGATGTTTGCCAATAACAATCATAGAACCTCCAGTGGGAAGATCTTCAATGGCAATCTTGCGGTTGAATTGAGATGGTGGTACACAAATTCCTGATGGACCTGCAACCTGAACAGCCTGAACATCGTTTGCTCCAACCATTTCAAGCATTTCGCTGATTGTCATACCCCACTCAATTTCATATACGCCTGGTTTTGCACAATCACCTGAAATACTCAGAAGTTTTGTACCTGATGATTCTTCTGTTCCCATTTTTCTGTACCACTCACTACCGTTCTCGATTATCTTAACAGCTGAACAGAATGTTTCAACATTATTGATAATTGTTGGTTTGTTGTTATACCCCTTTTGAACAGGGAATGGAGGACGATTGCGGGGTTCTCCGCGTTTTCCTTCACTTGATTCAATCAATGCTGATTCTTCTCCACATACGTAAGCACCTGCGCCGTACTGAACTCTGATATCAAAATTGAAACCTTTGCCAAAAATATTATTTCCTAAAAGATTTTTTGACCTCATGTCGTTAAGAATACTTTCAAGCAAAGCTTTCATATATTTATACTCATAACGCAAATATACAACTCCTTCTTTGGCTCCAATTGCCCATCCGGCAATTGCCATCCCTTCAAACATCATATTTGCACGTTCTGTAAGCAATACTCTGTCTTTAAATGTTCCCGGTTCACCTTCGTCGGCATTACATAATACATAACGATCGCCTTCATTCTGAGCGCAGAATAACCACTTCAAACCTGTGGGGAATCCAGCACCTCCACGTCCGCGGAGATTTGAATTTTTAACTTCTTCAATGACTGCCTTTGAATCCATTGACAGTGCTTTTGAAAGACCTTTGCCCATTTCATAGTCGCCAAGACATACAGCACCGGCTTTCATGATGTTGTTTTTAACCATACTCTTAACAAGTGGATTGGCATTGTTTCCGTCACCATACTCTGTAAACATGGATTCAACTGGCTTGCCTTCACGCATATCAGCGAAAAGTTTTCTCGCTTTTTCACGAGTTAACTCAGTGAAAACAACATTGTTAATTAGTGCAGCAGGCTCCTGGTCACTCATGCCTATACATGCTGTAAGGTGAAGACTAAGCATGCCGTCTGGTGTTCTTTCACCAACTTTAATGCCCGATAGCTTTTCAAACTCATCTATCACATCTCCCATACCCATCATCATGGAAACTACACTGTTGTTGAAATAAACAGCATATTTGCCCACAGGATTCGTAGTGAAAAAATGATAGAAAGTTTTTGTCTGATTCACATCCACTTCTGAAATGTTAAGCTCAGAAGCAATGATGTTTACTGCTTCATCTGAAACACATCCGAACTGAGCCTGAACAGACAATAAAATGTCCATCAGACGACCCGGATTCTTTCCGTTAGATTCAACAATACTGATGATTTGTTCTTTCATACATTTAATATATTAAGTTGTAACTGATTATTACTATAATATTGTTTTTGTTAAGCGCCACAAATTTATAGATTTTTTTAATAATCCCACCCGTTTGAATCAGTTTAACATGTTTTTGTAGTAATTTAGTTTTAGAATGATTAAAAAAAAGAATGTAAGATGCTAATATTTTGGGTTTTATTTGATATTTAATATTTGAAATTAAGAAATAATTATTTATTCTAAACTTATGCAATTCACATTCAGAAAAATGAAATACATCGGTATTAAGATTAATACATAAATTTGCAAAAAAAATAATGCTTAAGGTTTTATTTTTAGTTGGTACCGGTGGTTTTATCGGAACTGTGGCTAGGTATCTTGTATCATTACCTTTTCAGGCCAGAAACGAAAATGCTTTTCCCTGGCACACTTTTATTGTTAATGTTGTTGGATGTGTTTTGCTTGGTTTTCTTGTGGGGTATTTTGAAAAAAATGCAGCAACATCAAATGATGTGAAGATGTTTTTGACCATGGGTATTTGCGGAGGGTTTACCACTTTTTCGGCTTTTACGCTTGAAGGGATGAAGATGTTGAAAAATGCTCAGGTTTCAATGTATTTTCTATATTCTTTTGCAAGTGTTGGAGTTTGTTTATTTGCGATTTTCATATCTTATTATCTGATAATGAAGCTTTTGTAAAAGAAAAAAGAGTTTTCATTTTTTTCCATTACACTATTTTTAGGTTTTATGATTGTCTGTTTTGGTGTAGAGCACATCCCAAAGCACCAGTTATTTGTGGGTTCTCCGAAGTTTTAATTTCTGTTTGTAGAGTTTCTGATAGAAGTGTAAGTATAGCTATGTTTTTGGCTACTCCACCAACAAAGGCAATGTCTTTTTCAATTCCTATCTTACGGAGCATAGCTGCAGCTCTACTAATGATTGAGAAGTGTATGCCTCTGGCAATTTTGGCTCTGTCATAACCACGTCCAAGCATACTCACGACTTCCGATTCAGCGAAAACAGTACACATACTGCTGATTGATTCTTTTTCTGAAACACTTAAAGCAGCTTCTCCAAACTCATCAGGATGATAGCGCAATGCCATTGCCATGATTTCTAAAAATCTTCCAGTGCCTGCAGCACATTTATCATTCATTTCAAATTTTTTCACTTTACATTCTGTATCAAGAGATATGACTTTTGTGTCCTGTCCTCCTATATCAAGAATTGTTCTGACCGAGGGCAAGAGGTGATGAACTCCCAATGAAAAGGCTTTGATTTCAGAAATAACTTCAGTTTGAAAATGATCAGCAAAAAGGTGTCGTCCGTATCCGGTGGCAGTGATTTTATCGTATTTCTGCCCTTTTAGTAGGTTTTTGCAAATATCAATGGTGTTGAAAGAGTTGTCAACAACCATACTGTGTATAATAGAGTTGCCTGATAGTATTACCAGCTTCACTGTTCGAGAGCCTATATCTATGCCTGCTGAAATCATAATTAATGGTTTTGTGTTTTTTTTTAGATTTCTTCAGCCCGTTATGGGCTGAAGAAATCTGAGGTTGAATAATAAAATTAACCTTTAAGTCTTTCAATAAATGCTTCAATGCGGGTTTTTAATTGTCCGGCATCTTCTGCACTATAGTCAGTTTCAATGGATAAAACCGGAATTCCCGCTTCTTCAAGTTGTTTTTCAATACCAATAGATTCATTGATATATGGCTGGCAGAATTGCAAACTGTAATGTAATACTCCATCTGCATTTAGGTTTTTAGCCATTTCTTTAATATTGCACAGCCTGTCATCATTGGGGGTGAAAATTGCACAGTCAACCTTAAAATATCTGTCAACCACAGAGTCAATCATTCCATCGACAGTGGAAGCTTCTTTTGTTTCATTTCTTGTTCCTCTGTCACCTGTACACATTTCTTCGCCCACAATTGTTGCTCCGGATGTTTCAACAATGTGTGGAAGTTTCCAGTTTGGTATTGCCATTGGACATCCAGACATCAGAACTCTTGGTGTATTTGAAGGAAATACCCCTTCTTGTTTTTTGATTCTTTCCTCAAGTTCGTCACAAAGTGCATTGACAGCTCCTGTAAAACGTATGGGATCATCATAAAAGTAAATCTGATTAATCAGCAATGCATCCAAACCTGAAACAGGAGCTGGGTTGGCAGCTCTCAAATCAGCCAAACGACGAATTGCCTTTCTTTTATTATTTACAATTTCAATTCCTTTTTTAAGTGATTCTTCAGTGATTTTTTTGCCTGATATTTCCTCCAGTTTTTTGGCAAATTTCTGATACTCAGATTTCAGAAGCATTTTTCCTGATTCTGACTTCATTTGAGGAAGATCCATAACGTAGAGGTTGCCTACCAGATCTTTGTACTGTTCATATGCTTTTTTCTTTCCGTCGCAGGTGTTTTCTCCAACAATGAGATCGGTTGTTTCAATGTAGGGACACACTTTGGCAAGTTTAAATCCGAAAGCTGATTTGATTAGAGCACATGTGTTGCGCGGAACGTATTGTTCGGCTGCTTCGAATGCAAGTTCAGCACCTGCACACAGGCCAACCATAACGCCGTCAACAGCAAGCACCAGTTCTTCTGGAACAAAAACACAGAATGTGCCAATGATTTTTCTGCCTTCTGCTTTGGCATCCATGAGTTCTTTAACACGTAATCCATGTATTTCGGACATAACAAAGTCGAAATACTCCATTCCTTTTGGGCGATTTTGTTGTGACATAAAAACATCACCATACATTTTGCCCACTAGTTCAAGAACTGCATCGTGGGTAGCTAAATCAAGGCCGAGGTCGGCCCACATTTGTTTGTAATCTGACATAATTTTTAAAATTTAGGTTAATAATAAAAATGCTGAGCAGTGCAAAGCAGTAACTACCAGCATTTAAAAATTCGTTTTTTGGAAAAAAAATAATAAAAGGAATTATTGCACGAATTGTTACAATTAATGCTTTTTCACATTTCTCTGGAAACGTGAAAAACTGTATGTGCCCAATATGCAACATAGCAGTGTGTTTTTGGAAGTGTTTGCTGCACTCCCCAAAAACAAATGTCAAATAATTTGTGACTTAAACATAAAAAAATATTTTTTTCAAAAGTAATTATTTATTCGAAACTTAAATCAATAGAAGTGAAGAAAATTGTCGTTTTGATATAATTTAACACTTCCAATAGTGCACGAGTTTGTAAAGCCTGCTTTTTTTAATTCTTCAACTATATGCTTCGAGTTTTCATTTTTGCAACAAATGAGTAGTCCTCCCGATGTTTGCGCATCCATCATGAGCATTTTGTGTTCATAGGAAACATTGTTTCCAAATTCAATGTCATTTTCTGCAAATTCCATATTTCTGAAACAAGCTCCCGGAATACATCCCAGCCCGGCAAGATCAAATGCACCGTCAAACAGAGGAACTTTGCTTGTGTCAATGTGTAAACTCACCCTACTTGCCTGTGCCATCTTCAGAGCGTGACCAGCAAGTCCAAAACCTGTGATGTCAGTGGCGCATTTTACATCATATTTCTGCATTATTTCAGCTCCGGCAGCATTGAGTTGTTTCATACTGTCAAGGACTGTCTGATACTTTTGGTCTGAGATTTCTCCTATGCGCTTGCCTGCCATTACAATTCCTGCACCAATGGGTTTAGTGAGAATGAGGACATCACCAGGTTGAGCTTCTGCATTGCTGACAATTCTCTCAGGATGAACAGTGCCGGTAACTGCGAGTCCAAATTTGGGAATATCATCAACAATTGTATGACCTCCCATCATGACTCCTCCGGCTTCGATTACCTTATCAATACCGCCACGCAGAATTTCGCTGAGCACATCAAGTGGAACTCCTGCAGGAAATGCCACTATGTTTAATGCCGTTAACACTTTTCCGCCCATGGCATACACATCACTGAGAGCATTGGCAGCTGCAATCTGTCCAAATTCGTAAGGATCAGAGCAAACAGGAGTGAAGAAATCTGTTGTTTGAATCAGTGCAACATCATCACTTATTTTAAACACTCCAGCATCATCATGTGTATCGATGTTTACGAGCAGGTTGGGGTGGGGAGTTGACGGAAGACCAGCCAGGGCTTCGTGGAGTTCTTTGGCCGACAACTTTGCAGAGCATCCGCCGTATTCTACTGTTGAAAGAAGGTCGTATTTTTTCATTTTTTTTTTTTTTTACTGTTGAAGATGATGTAATAATGAAGTGTATTGCTAGAATTATTTTTCTAAAGCAGAAACTCTTCAATGTTTTCCTGGGTAATTAGTTTAAATGTATGGTTAGGGTATTTTTCAGCAAAAATGGTTGGATGAGAGATTGCTTTTGTATTTCTGTTATTCCATTTAAACTCAAAAGCATTTAGTTTTCCATCCTGTTCTTCAATATAATCTATTTCAACCTGGGTGGTTGTTCTCCAGAAATAAGTCTTGCCCCAATCATTTTCATATGCCAGTTTCTTTTTCCTTTCGGAAATTAAAAAATTCTCCCACAATGCACCAACATCATTGCGTATGGATAAGGGTGAGAAATTAGCAATCAATGCATTTCTGATGCCATTATCAATAAAATAAATCTTTTTTGCTTTTTTTAGCTCATTTCTATAATTACGGCTAAAGGATTCCAGTCTGAAAATTACATAAGTTTTTTCCAGCAGGTCAATATACCGTTCAACAGTACCCCTGTCAATACCTAATGTTTTGCTTAATTCGTTGTAGGAAACTTCACTTCCGATTTGAAGTGCAAGTAATTGCAACAATTTTATAAGCATATCGGAGTGCTTGATATTACTCCAAATTAAAATATCTTTATATAAATAACTATCTGTGATACTTTTCAATATTTCTTTTTCATGTCCTTTATTGGTAACCACTTCGGGGTAATATCCATATAGAAGTCTGAATTCAAGCATACGATATTCTTCAAGAAAACCTTGATGATCACACATTTCTTTAAAACATAAAGGAAAGATATTATACTCCCACTTTCTTCCAGTCAGGGGTTCAGATGTTTTGTTAGCCAATTCAAAAGAGGAAGATCCGGTTGCAATTATCTTGATTTGTGGTAATTGATCAGTGAAAATTTTAATTATTCTTCCAATATCTTTTATTTGTTGTGCTTCATCAATAATTACTGTTTTGTAGTTTCCAAACAGTAAATTGAAACGACTGGACGAACTGTCAGAAAGCAATGTATGAGTATCATTGTTGTCACCATTGAGCCAAAGCACATTATCCATGTTTTCAAACAACTTCTTTAGCAGTGTTGTTTTTCCAGTCTGACGAGCACCAAATAATAGAATAGCTTTTTTATCACTACTCTTTTCCAATATTTTTTTTTCAAGAATTCGATCAACTATCATGTTTTTTTTTGCAAAAATAAATAAAATTTTGATTCTATACGCAAAAATAGACCAAAAATTGTGTATGCATACGCAAAAATAGATCTAATATTGTGTATGGATACACAAAAATACATCTGATTTTGCGTATTGATGCATTGTTTTCAAAAAAGACCTAAATACTATTCTGAAATCTGAAAAAGCCACATTCAAAACCTTCATTATCAAGCAAATTTTTCAAATATTCTTGCTTGTGCTTATTTATATTAAACCTTATACTCATCCCACATTCAGAAGAAATATCCTTTGGGGTGGGAATAATATCAAATTCCACACCGGCGGCCAAAAGTATCTTTTCGGCTTTGAGAACATGGTGGGTTGACTGAAATGTGATAATGTACATCATAATTCTTACAAAAACACAACTTTTGAGGCCTTGCTCATACTGTCAAGAATGTCATACATGTTTGAGATTCGACCAACTGCCAATTCTTCCTTTTTCTGATAATAATCTAAGCAGGTGCCGCACACAAGAATTTCAATGCCTAAGTTTTCCAGTTTTTTTAGTGACTCAAGCACGGCAGAGTCATTGAGTGTCATGAGTATTCCCGAATTAAAAAAAATCATTTTGTTGGGTTTGATGTCCATGTCAGGGATGGTATTGATGGCTGCTTTAATCAAAATTTCTCCCAATTCATCAGCTCCGTCGCCCATGCGGTTGCGTTTTACTGTCATTACATAATTGGAAAGAACTTCGGCGTTTATTTCACAGTATTCTTCCACCTTGGTGTCTTCAGGTATTTCTCCGGTCTTGTTTACAAGTAATCTGAAAACATTGCCCTGCTTTTCTTCAATAATGCTCATTTTGTGCTCTTTTAGAAAATGAACCACATTTTTCTTTGAAATTTCATTGTCCAGCAAAATTTCCAGCAGTTCGTTTTCTCCAAGCTCGGACATGGCTTTTTTTGTCATAATCAAGGGAATAGGGCAGGTTGTTCCTTTGGCATCTATAGTTTTCATATGGATTTGTTTTTATTTGAAAAAATTGTTTTCAATGATTCAATTGTATAAATTATTTGTTCTTCAGTGTTAAAATACCCCGGACTGAATCTGACAGTTCCCTGCGGTAATGTGCCCAGACTTTTGTGTGCCAACGGACTGCAATGCAATCCGGGACGTGTCATAACTTCATATTTTGTGTCCAGTATGTGTGACAATTGATCTGGAGTGAAAAGTTGTGATGCAACAGATATGACGGGCAAGTCTCCGGCACAATAAACAGTAATTTCTTCAATTTGCTGAAGCTGTTCTATCAAATATTGTGTTTTCATTTGTAATGAGCTTCTGATATTTTCAATTCCCTCATTTTGAATAAAATCAATTCCTGCCTTTAAACCAGCAATTCCGGCAGTATTCAATGTGCCTGCTTCCAGTTTGTCGGGATAAAAATCAGGATGAAATTCTTTATCCGATTTGCTGCCTGTTCCACCCTGAAAAACTGATTCCGGATTTATGTTTTTTCCCAAACATAAACCACCTGTCCCTGTTGGGCCATATAATTTTTTGTGTCCGGTAAATGTCAGAATATCAATATTTTGAATCTGCATGTCAATGGAAACAAATCCGGCAGTTTGAGCAGCATCAACCATATAAAGTATGCCATGTTTATGACATATTTTTCCAATTTCTTCAATGGGAAATAATACTCCATTGACATTTGAACCATGAATTGTTACAACAAGTTTGGTGTTTGATGTAATGTTGTTTTCCAAATCCCTGATGTTCATTTTTCCATTTCTGTCACAGGGTAGAATGCTTAGTTCAATTGTTCCTGATTTTTCAAGTGCTCTCAGTGGGCGGACAACAGAATTGTGTTCCATGCCGCTGATAATTACATGATCGCCTTGGTTTAGTAGTCCTTTCAGAGCAATGTTGATGGCATGGGTAGCATTATGAGTAAAAATGACTTTATCAGACTCAGGAGCATTGAAAAAATCAGCAATAAGTTGGCGTGCATCATAGACTATCCGTGCTGCTTCCAGTGACATTGAATGACCTGAACGGCCGGGGCTTGCGCTGCAGTGTGTCATGAAACTTGTCACAGCCTTTATGACTGGTTCAGGTTTTGGCCAGGATGTTGCAGAATTATCAAGATATATGCGCATCTATATATTCCTTTCCTTTTTGTGTGATTTCAATTTTAGTTTCAACATCATCTCCATGAATAAACCTGATCAGCTTTTCACTTTCGTAAATCTCTCCAAGTAATGCTCTCATTTTTTTTGTTCCGTCAACAATCGCTTTATATTCAGGAATGCTTATTCCGTTTTCCTTGTTTCTCAGTCCTTTTAGAAGAGCAGCCCTGTATTTGTCAACAATACTTTTGTGAATGAATTCATTGTCATAAAACCTGATTTTTCCTTCATTGGCAAGAATAGTGAGGTAGGTTTTAATATGTTGTTTACTAATGCCTTTCAGTTTACCATTTTCCTCAATTTCTGATAACACTGGCTTGCCATCACTATAGTTGAGAATGGTTTGTTCAAGCCACTGAATTCCAGCTTTGGTTTTATCGTCCAAACGAGGAGTGTGTCCTTTGATAATCCAGGTACTCTTATATTTGTCCAGTTTATCAGCACTCATGAGTTTGGTCAGTAATAATTCAAGATAAACTTTTCCGCTTTTTATTTTGGTTAATCCAAGTTTGCCCAAAATTTCACCGGTTTCGAGCCCTTCGGGCATAATCGGATTTTTTTCATGATGCTCAGTCAGATTTTTCAATACCTTATTGGTAAAAGATTCTTCACACTTTTGGGCAATGAGTATGTCATTTCCCTGATTTTCATAAACCACAAACT
>CAZGIW010000029.1:0-40038 GCA_964526285.1 uncultured Bacteroidales bacterium
AATGCTTTTCTTTGTCAGGAATCTGATGATGTGGAAGTCACCGTGCTGCCATGGGCTGATGCAACAATTACTCCTGTTGAACCTGTTTGTGCCAACGAAGATGAATTTCTAATTGGAGCAGCCCAATCGGGTGGCCAATGGTCCGGAAACGGAATAATAAACTCCGGCACTGGCTTGTTTAATCCCTTTGCTGCAGGAGACGGAACACATCTTATCACCTATACAATCCCAGGACTTTGTGGGGATCAGGATACAGTATCAATTATTGTTTGGCCCTACCCACTTGTTTTGGGGACAGGACAAAGCGAAACATGTATTGATGCCAATGACGGATGGGCTGTTGTTTTTATTTCAGGCGGAACAATGCCTTTTTCGATTGCATGGAGCAATGGTGATGAATCAGACACAATTACAAACCTTTCTCCAGGTATTTATGAGTGCTTTGTCATTGATGCCAATGGCTGCAGAAATCATTTGATAATTTCTGTGGAAGAAAGCATGGAGGACTGCTATCCTCCGCATATTTATGTTCCAAATGTCTTCTCTCCCAACGGAGATGGTGAAAATGATGTGCTTTTTGTGAGAGGAGAAGGGATTCAGTATATTGAGTTTATCATCTACAATCGCTGGGGAGAACAAATATTTATCACCAATGACATCAACAAGGGATGGGATGGCACTTATAAAGGAAAAATGTGTGATCCTGCAGTTTTCACATATATTGTTAATGCCACATTTACAAACGGAGAAAAAGTTGTAAAATCGGGCAATGTGACTTTAGTTAGGTAAACATTCAACATGTATTTTTACATTACGTTTTTTCTAGTGATGGGTCATTGGGACAGGAGATGCCCAACTAAATGGCTTCATGGAAGATTTGTTTCTTTGCTAATTAAATGGTTTTCAATTTAAATGTGTTTTGCTCCAGGGCATTTCGATACTTTCACCTTTGGTGAACATTAAACGCCTATGAAATCGTGCTCGTTTGCGGTGTCTGAGTGTTTTGCTTCCGGGCGTTGAGTTTTCGCCGGTGTCTTCGATACATTTTGCTGAGCATTATGAGCTACCAGAAGTTCACTTTGCAAAACACTCAGACACCGGCGAATGTACCGAAATGTCCGGAAGCAAAATGTATCGAAGACACCGCAATTTAAAAATCAATCTCCATTTGCCTTGCCTTATCTTCTTCGCAAAGAAACTGTTTTCCGGGCGTTATCTTTCTCCATTGTTTCAAATCGTGGGTTACCTGTTTCAGATAAAGTGAAACCGCCTGTTTCAATACCTGAGGCGGGGTGTTTTGAGTATATGCACAATGCTGCTTCAACAAATCATACTGCGCACGACTAATGGTAACAGTATATTTCTTTGGCTTTCTGGCCTTTTTTTTTCTTTTTCTTCTTTTATACGCCATCGCGCTGAAAAATTTAACTTCACAAAAATACATAATTATTGTATATCAGGTTTTAATTTTTCCTTTGAAAGAAATTATTGTGTTTACGAATACTTGTATCAATGCCCGCAAGGGTATCACTGAACGGGTCATTCGGTATTCGGTTGCGAAGCAGGTAACGGCTGCGTTGTTCGGTGTTCGGCTCTGACAGGCTGAAAGCCTAATGATATTTCAGCGAGTTTTACACCTATTTTCTGGTTCGGCGTGGTTCACCGAGCTCCCACGTCACATTTGTCACACCAAACCACAATCGCGACAAATTCCCCTCTTGGAGGGGTGGCCGCTTGCATGCCATCAGCTGCAAAGGCCGAAATTGATGCGGACGGGGTGGTCAAACGAGCATTAAAATATCGAATCCTGAATAACGAATATTGACTCGTCCTAAAATAGGTTTACACTAAAAAAGTAAAAAAATGAAGAACAAGTGTAATTTTATTTATGGATTAGTGCCTACAAAAACTTATGTTGCTTGTATGTCTTATTTTTCAGAAGAAAAAAACCCAAAAAATCTTGCGATGCTCTTGCTAAGCGGGTCATTCTGCATTATATAGTCATTCTTTGCCGTATCAAAAAACCTTATCTTTGCATAAAAAACCATTATGGACTACAGGGATATTTGTTTACGAGTTGTAAATATTGCACGTGAAGCAGGTACATATATTCAGAATGAAAGAAAACAAATTTCTTCTGAGGATGTGCTCACAAAAGGCATTCACGACTTTGTCACCTATGTGGATAAAACGTCCGAACAGATGATAATACAAAAACTGGAGCGACTCCTTCCCCACTCTGAATTTTTGGCAGAAGAAAGCGGACAAAAAACCGGCAATAATGATTTATTGTGGATTATTGACCCACTGGACGGCACTACAAACTTTATTCACCAGCTTCCGCTGTTCACCGTAAGTATTGCTCTGTATGAAAATCAAAAACCCGTTGCAGGAGTCATTTACGAACCAAACCTGGATGAGTGTTTCTATGCATGGCATAAGGGAGGGGCATTTTTAAACGAAAAACCCATTCGTGTTTCTGAAACTGCAAATCTGAATAACTCCCTTTTGGCTACAGGTTTTCCATATTATGACTATCAGCATCTTGATGCCTTTATGGAATTTTTGAAATTCACCATAAAAGAAACGCGCGGTCTTCGCAGGCTGGGATCGGCAGCACTTGACATGGCATGGGTGGCATGTGGACGATTTGAAGCATTTTATGAATACGGTTTGCGCCCCTGGGATGTGGCTGCGGGCATATGTATTATTGAAGAAGCCGGTGGAAAAACCAGCGATTTTCATAACGGTCCGAATTATCTTTACGGAAAAGAAATTATTGCATCAAACGGATTGGTTCATAATGAGTTATTTGAAAAAATCCAGGAGTATTTTTTTTATAAAAAAAACTAACCCCTCTACTTTCTCCACATATCAACGGCTCTGTACCATTTGTCCTTGAATGTGGGATTTCTCATAAGCACAAAATCATTATCAGACAAGGGATTCAATACCTTGCGAAATTCAAATGTGACTGAATAAAAGTTTTTATCCTCTCCGTAAATCCATACCTCACTGAAAGTATTCCGATAAACAACATTTGGTTTTCCCATAACAATATATATCATTCCCCTGTCGGTCATCCAGCCTTCTTTATGGGAAGTAAAAAACACATTTGCAAACTGAACCCTGCTATAATATTCTTTAATTAATTTCCTTGCAACTTCAGCATTTGAACTGATTCCAAGCCAAAAAGCGTCAATAGCATTTTGTTGATCAGGATTTGATTCAATTTTTCTAAACTCCTTATGACTGGTAATATACCTTAACGCACCGGCCATTTGATGATGACTGGTAATAAAAGGAAAATCATCATGTGCAATGAAAAACGTAAACCCTTCCCGTTTTGATGAATCAGGCATAAAATGATAAACCCCTTCCTTTTTAAAACTTAAATATTCTGAAACATTATCGTTGCAGGGTATCTTGAACAAGCTATCCGGAGTCCATGGTATGATTTTAATATTTTCATGCTGGTGCGGTGGTGGAGCCAGTTCAACAAAATGTTTAAAATATGCCACAGTTAGACTATCTGTATTAATAAGCGATGACAAGTGCAATCTTACATTTTCTGACTTTTTGAAAATGTTTCCCGGATATCTTCCATAATCCTGGTGTTCTGCAAAAAAATACTGTTCATTTCCCTTCTCTTCTCTGTTATACAAAAAAGTATAAGTTGCACCACTCTTTCTTTGCTTATCAACTACTTCAATTCTCAAAACCCCTTTTTCATATTTTCCAAGAGGCAATCCCATTACATAGTCTCCCCAGTAATTTTGCTTATAGTGCACACTATCTTCAAAGTGAAAAACAGCACTATCAAGAATCTCCTTTGTTTTGTAATCTTCAAAAAAACTATATGTTAATGAAAACCTGGCTTTGAACTTTGAGACAGGGTCATCTCTTTTATATAAAAACTCATTCAAAGGAACCCTGAAATGAAGTTCGGTGGTGTCTTCATTCAAATGAAACAACGAGAACTGCAGTTTATAATAAGGTTTATCCACATCATACAAAGAGCTCAGATTGCGGCTGCCAACCCTTTTATCTGTACATGATTGCAAAAACCAAAGCAAAGATAAAACCAGGAGACTGACATATCCGATTTTTTTAAAACCCTTTGTAAAAAAAGCAACCATCAATTAAATGTTCTTAAATATAAAATACAAAAATACTCAATTTTTCAGCAATGATATCGAAGAATTGCTTTCCGCGATACTTGTTTAATTTGAAAATGTGAAACTGTTTGCTAACAAAAAACAATATGAATTTCTTTCGTTTGCAACGTATTTTGCATTACCTTTGTTGTGTATATTAAACACATTTGATATGAAAAGGCTGTTTACAATTTTTCTCTGTTTATTCATTACATCAACTGTAACATTTTCCCAGGAATATGCTCCCGGAGATGAAGTGATGATTGTTGCACAAAAAAAAGCTGAAATGTGGGGGCGTGTTTTTGAAAAAGATCTGAAATATTCAATCGGCAACAATTATGATTTGAAATATTATCGTTTTTTCTGGGAGGTTGACCCTGCTGTATTGTATATTAACGGAAAAGTCACTTCACATTTTGAAATAACTGTGGATAATACACAACTTATTCAGTTTGAATTAGCTGATAATATGACTGTTGACAGCATAAAATATCATGGCAATCATGCAACATTTACCCACTCTTCCAAAACCATAGAAATTGATCTGGGTGTTCAGATTGCTTCGGGGGTTCTTGATTCTGTTACAATATGGTATCAGGGAGCTCCCACTTCTTCGGGAGGTTTTGGCAGTTTTATCATTTCCACACACAATACAGTTCCGATTTTATGGACACTGTCAGAGCCTTATGGTGCCAGCGACTGGTGGCCATGCAAAAATGTACTGAAAGATAAAGCAGATTCAATTGATGTGTTTGTAAAAACACCATCACAATACAGGGCTGCTTCAAATGGTTTACTTGTAGATGAACAATCCGACGGCACTCACACTGTTTATCACTGGAAGCATCGCTATCCAATTGAAACTTATTTGGTTGCCATTGCTGTAACCAATTATGCGGTTTACAGTGATTACGTCATGCTATCAACTGGTTTGCTTGAAACATTAAACTATGTCTTTCCTGAAGATTCGGCAACAGCAGTAACTGAAACCCCCAGAGTGAATCCATGTCTGGTTCTGTTTGATTCTCTTGCCGGACCTTATCCCTTTGCCAGTGAAAAATACGGTCATGCCCAATTTGGGTGGGGAGGTGGCATGGAACATCAAACCATGAGCTTTATGGGAAGTTTCAGTCATGAACTCATCGCTCACGAATTGGCACATATGTGGTTTGGAGATGCCATTACATGCGGATCATGGCAGGACATCTGGATTAATGAAGGATTTGCAACATATTATACCGGTCTCTCTTACGAACATCTGTTTGGAGAAGTTGACTGGATGACATGGAAACAAAACAGAATAAACAATATCACAAGTGAACCATGGGGCTCTGTTTGGTGTGATGATACCACAAATGTTTGGAGAATTTTCAGCGGAAGGCTTTCCTATAATAAAGGTGCATATCTTTTACATATGCTCAGGTGGGTTATGGGAGATTACGCCTTTTACGATGCAATTCTAAATTATATTCAGGACCCCAGTCTTCGTTATGGCTATGCAAGAACTTCTGATTTTGTAGAACATGCTGAAGCTACTCACGGAAGTGATCTGACATGGTTTTTTGACCAGTGGTTTTACGGCCAGGGCTATCCCAGCTACAACATTCATGCAGAGAAACACAGCTCAGGAGAAATACACATGTATGTTTCCCAAACACAATCACATGCCAGTGTATCATATTTTCAAATGCCACTGCCAATTCGTTTTAGCAATGGAACAAAAGATACTACTGTTGTTTTGAATAATACATACAATAATCAGGAATTTGTTATAGATATGAGCTTTGACCCCCTGCAAATTTCATTTGACCCTGAGCTATGGATATTGTCCAACAACAACACAACAAGCATGAGCATACAGGAACATGACACTGCCATCAGTCTGAATGTTTCTCCCAACCCTGCAACAGATTTTATCACAATCAATGCACAAAATATCAACTTTTCAAAAATCAGTATCTATGATTTGACTGGCAAACTGGCCATTGAGTATGAGTTTCCGCAAACAACACAATCAACAATCAGTGTTGAAACATTGCCAAAGGGAACCTATATGATGCACATTGAAGGAAGTGAAGTATTTTATAATGTGAAAATCATTATTCAATAGTTTATGGTTAAACCATACCTTTAAAAACACAGCAACAAAAATTTATTCTCTGTCTAAATAATCTGGGAATTTATTATTTCTTAGCGGATTAGGCTTTATATGTGTTTTTTAAGTAATCAAATGCATAATTTCTTGTTTTGCCTATGGTTTTTTTCACAATAAACTTAAAACAAAACACTTATGCAACAAAATTGCATATTTATTAATTTATACCAAATATAAATTTCATTTTATCTTAATCCCAATAGGTTTTGTTGCAAAAAAATTCGTAAAATTGCCATTCATCATTTTCTTAATTCACTTTTTAGTATAGTAATGATTATGAGCAGATTTGTTCATTTCAGTTGGAAGTTTTGTCTCTTCACTTTTCTGTTTGCTGCACTTTTAGCATGTAAAACATATTATTCTCCGGTAGAGAACAAAGGCATGCTCACCACGCTGGACTCAACCATGGCATCAGACCCTGCAGCACTTGACATTATTGAACCATATAAAAAGGCAATTGACATTGAGATGAATGAAATAATTTGCTTTTCTGAAGTAGCCATTACAAAAAATCAGCCCGAAGGTTTGCTCAATAATTTTGTGAGTGACCTTGTTTTATATATGGTAAACACTTATTACAACGAAAACGAACCTTATGATGTTGCCATTTTCAACAACGGAGGGCTGAGAGCAGCACTGCCAAAAGGGCTTATCAGGGTAGAAGATGTATATAAGCTCATGCCATTTGAAAACGAAATTGTTGTGCTTACAATAACATCCGAGGCATTTCTTTCAATGATATCATATATCATCAACAGTGGTGGTGTGCCATTTGCCGGAATGAGAATCGTATCAAAGCAATTGAAGCTGGAATCGTTAACAATAAATAGTATTCCATTTGATGAAAGCAGAAACTATACTGTTGTCACATCAGATTATTTGGCTGCCGGAGGAGATAAAATGGCATTTTTTCAAAATCCTGTGGAATATAGGTCTATTTCTGTACTAATGAGAGATTTGATTATTGACTATTTGCGCGAACAAAATGCAGAAGGCAATTCTCTTCATCCAACACTTGACGGGAGGATTGTATATGAATAGGCGCACATTTATCAAAACAATACTTGCCGGAGGGGCATTATGGGGTCTTAGCAGAACCGGCATCTCTGGAGTTATGAGTAAGGGTCTTTCCAAAATTACAATTCTTCACACAAACGATACTCACAGTCAAATTGAGCCATTTTCATCCGATCATCATCGATTTCCCGGGATGGGAGGATTTGCAAAAAGAGCTGCTTTGATAAAAAAAATCCGACAGGAAGAAAAAAATGTATTGTTGTTTGATGCAGGTGATATATATCAGGGGACACCATATTTCAACTTTTATAAAGGAGAACTGGAAATTAAACTTATGAGTGAAATGGGTTATACAGCAGCAACAGTTGGAAATCATGAGTTTGACAACGGACTTGAGGGTATTGACAGGAACCTTCAATATGCCAATTTTCCATTCATTAGCAGCAATTATGATTTTAAAGATACAATTCTGCGGGATAAAATACTTCCCTATAAAATCCTTGATGTTGAGAATATCAAAGTTGGAATATTTGGACTTGGAATAGAGCTTCAGGGTTTGGTTGCAAAATCTGCATACGAAAATACCCGTTATCTTGACCCTTCAGAAACAGCTGCCCAATATGCATATTTTCTAAAAAAAGAAAAAAAATGTGATTTGATTGTCTGCATTTCTCATCTTGGATATAATTACAAAGACAACAAAATTTGCGATGTTGCCATTGCAAAACAATCTAAAAACATTGATGTTATTATTGGAGGCCATACACATACCACACTGCAAAATGCCGTGGTCTTTTCCAATTCTGACAGAAAAGAAGTAATAATCGGACAAGTTGGCTATGCAGGTGTCAATTTAGGTAGGATAGACCTATATTTGAAGAAAAACACAGGGATAAAGTATGCGGAGGGTTATACAATAAATATTTTAAACAAACAAGTATGAAAAAATTTTTTTTTCCGAAAAAAATAACAAAATTTGCAAACTCGTTTTATTGATTTCGGGGTTAACAACGCTTAATCAGCACGTTAAAAAAATGTAAGTAATTAAAGGTCAAAATGAAACAATTTAGTTAGGAGTAAAACGAATGAAAGATATTCAAACCATATGGAACAACTGTTTGAAAATTATCCGTGATAATATCAATGAGCATAGTTTTAAAACCTGGTTTGAACCGATTAAGCCCGTAAAAATTGAAAACAGTATACTCACTATTCAGGTTCCAAGTCCGTTTTTTTATGAATGGCTCGAAGAACACTATATTGATTTATTAAGGAAAACCATTAAAAAAGAACTTGGAACAAACGGACAACTTGAGTATAATATTATCATGGACCGCAATCATGGAAACAATCAACCCCTTGAAATGAAATTGCCATCCACAAACAAAAAGGCATTAAAAAACACACCTGTTTCAATACCCATAGACATCAACAAAGGAAAATCTAAAGATATTCCCAATCCCTTTGCAATTCCCGGATTAAAAAAGATTAACATCAATCCTCAGCTGGTTGAAACATTTTCTTTTGATAATTTTGTGGAAGGCGACTGCAACAGGCTGGCACGTTCTGCAGGTTTTGCCGTTGCAAATAACCCCGGAAAAACAGCATTCAATCCTCTTTTATTATATTCTTCAACAGGACTTGGCAAAACTCATCTTGCCCATGCCATCGGCATTCAAACCAAAAATAATTTTCCTGACAAAACAGTTCTTTACGTTCAAACTGAGCAATTCTGCAATCAGTTCATTGACGCTGTAAAAAACAACAGCATGAATGATTTTGTGCATTTCTATCAGATGATTGACATGCTCATTATGGACGACATCCATGCACTATCAAACAAGTTAAAAACTCAGGATGTTTTTTTCCATATATTTAATCATCTACACCAAAAAGGAAATCAGCTGATTATCACTTCTGACAAACCCCCTGTTGAATTTCAGGGAATTGAACCACGACTACTCTCTCGATTCAAATGGGGACTGGCTGCCGACCTGCAACAACCCGACCTTGAAACCAGAATTGCAATCATTGAGAAAAAACTATACAACAACGGCACAACAATGCCACAGGATGTGATTGAACACCTTGCATACAGTATTTCAACCAATGTAAGAGAACTGGAAGGTGCTCTCATTTCATTGCTTGCTCAAAGTTCTCTCAATAAAAAAGAGATTACAATTGAGCTGGCCAGAAAAATGATTGAAAAATACGTGAAAAATACCACACGTGAAATCACCATTGATTATATACAAAAAGTGGTGGCCGATTATTTTAATATCACTGTTGACCACCTTTTGTCAAAATCCAGAAAACGCGAAGTTGTTCAGGCCAGACAAATTGCCATGTTCTTCTCAAAAAAAATGACCAAGCACTCACTTGCATCAATCGGGCTGCAATCGGGGAATAAAGATCACGCAACAGTTTTGCACGCTTGTAAAACTGTCAACGACCTTATGGAAACCGACAAACAATTTAAAAAATACGTTTCCGAAATTGATAAAAAAATCAAATTCTATTCTCCCTGAGAAAGAACAACCTTCTTGAGCTAATGCTATTTCTCTTTTAAGCAGAAATTTGTTTTGCTGTATTTTTGCAGATTTCCTGTAATGTATTATTTTGTTCTTCGCATTCAAATAAATTGTATAAATTTGCAGGTTATAAAATATGTACTAAAATTTAAAATCCCTTTCATCGGGAAGAAAAACATAAAATGTCCGAAAACTATAAAATTATCTTTGTCCTTATTAACCATCCCCTTTTTGGCTATATTATTGAAGCACACCGGATTATTCTTCTAAAAAACGGACAATGGAGTGTGGAAATCAAAAAAATTATTGATATTTCATCCCAGTTTCTAAACTTTGAGATTTTTCCTCAGGAACAGGAAATACTTGAAATGGCTCAAACAACACGCGAAGAAAATGTTTTTAATCATTTTAATTTACTTAAAGAAAAAAAACCAACTTCAAACGGCTCTCATTTTTCAGATCTGAACATCAACAAGCACCTTGTCCCCTTTGTTTCAAAACATACTGCTGCTATTATTGACAAGCTCATTGAGTATGACATGCCTGTGTATTATAAAAATGAAGAAAAGGGGATTATTGGGGAACAACCCCTGGGCATTGAACTTGATGCAGCTGAGCCCAGATTCAGCTTTCAGCTAACAAATGAATCATTTACATATCATCTCACTGTATATCATAATGAAAAACAATTGTCGCTCCCTGATGCTTCGCTCATAACACAAAAACCATGTTTTTTGCGTGTTGAAAACAAACTTTATTATTTGCCTGATGATTTTGACGGACAACTTCTGAAACCTTTTCTCAAAAACAATACAATCAATGTCCCCAAAGAAAAAGTCAACCTTTATTTACAAACATTTGTCAGTAAAATCATAAAGAAGTATCGGGTTGATGTAAGTGGGTTTACCATAAAACAAAGTAATCCCCAAATGACACCTGTAATCAGTATTTCAAAACTACACAGAAAAACTCCTGTGATTGAGCTGGCTTTTTCCTACGATTCAGAAATATTTCCTGCACACTCATCCCAGTCATTCATTCTTAAACTGAACTCAACAAAAGATCATGTTTCTTTTGTGAAAGTATTTCGTAACGAAGATTCTGAGAAAGAAATTATTCAAAAATTTAGCAGGCTTGGTTTTAAATCTGTTCAAAATGGATTCTTTACATGCGATTATGAGGAAACTGAAAATCCGGATGTTTACTGCCTTTTGAAAGAAATTGCACGTCACTCTTCAACCCTGAAATCAATGGGGTTCGAGTTTGATGTGTTTTATGCCAATAAAAAATATTCATTTGAGACCCCGCAAATATTCACAAGCCTTGCGGCCAACAATGACTGGTTTGATTTGAAAATCAATGTAAAGTTTCAGGAGTTCACCTTCCCTTTTAACAAAATCATTCCCAACATCATCAAGGGAAACAATGAGTTTGTATTGCCCGACGGAACTGTTGCCATTATTCCCGAAGAATGGTTCAGCAGATATAAAGACATTTCTGTTTTGGCGAAACAGGATGAGGATTCCCTGAAAATTCACAAATCTCAACTCAACCTCATTCAGCATATTGACGAATCTTTATCAAAACAACTTTCTGACAAATTAAAATCACTGCTCAACAAAAACATTCCTGCTCAGGGAATTCCTGAAAAACTGAGGGCTGAACTGAGAGAATATCAGAAAAAAGGATTTGAGTGGCTTCATTACATGCATGAATGCGGCCTGGGAGGTTGCCTTGCAGATGATATGGGATTGGGGAAAACAATTCAGGTGCTTTCATATTTTCTGCATCTTTCTCAAAACGGGGGATCGTCAAACGGTCATGAACAGAAAACAGCTTCTACTGTTAACGGGCAAGCAGAATTATTCAAGGACAGTGGCGACAAACGCAGACCTCATACTCATCTCATTGTTGCACCATTATCTCTTATTCATAACTGGCAGGATGAAATTGCAAAATTTTCTCCCTCTCTCAAAACAATTCAATACACCGGGCCTGACCGCTACAGACTGTATCATAATTTTGCATATGCAGATGTGATTCTTACTTCATATGGTATTGTCAGAAATGATGCAGACGTTATGAAGCATTTTGACTTTCACACAATTGTTCTGGATGAAAGTCAGTTCATAAAAAACCCCGATTCAAAAAGTTATGATGCTCTTATTACTTTAAATTCAAAACAGAGATTTGTTCTAACGGGCACTCCTCTTGAAAATAGCCTGACTGATATCTGGACACAAATGAACTTTGTTAATCCCGGGATGCTGGGATCTTTAAAATGTTTTAAAGACACATATGTCATTCCAGTTGAAAAAAACAATGACCCACATGTTTCAGAACGAATTAAGCGAATTATTGGTTCATTTATTTTGAGGCGTACCAAAAGTGAAGTCACCCCTGAACTTCCGGCACTCACTGAAAAAGTTTGTTATTGTACAATGGCAGACGAACAAAAAAAACTATACGAAACAAAGAAAAGCGAAATCCGCAACTATCTCATTGAAAGTGCAGGTTCAATTCAGCGCAACCGAAGAAATATGATTGTATTATCGGGATTGATGAAACTGAGGCTTATTGCCAATCATCCCAAACTATCTGACGCTTCATACTCCGGAAACTCCGGCAAATTTGATGAAATTTGTGCTCACATCCAAAAGGTGGTTTCCGAAGGACATAAAACCATTGTCTTTTCTCAGTTTATCAAGCATCTCAATGTTATTAGAGAGTATCTTGATGAAAATCAAATATCATATGAGGTGCTTACGGGACAAACAACTCAATCAGACAGACAGAAAAATATCAAACGTTTTCAGAAAAACAAAGAAATCAGATTGTTTCTTATGACACTCAAGGCAGGGGGTGTGGGACTAAACCTGACAGAAGCAGACTATGTTTTTGTGCTTGACCCATGGTGGAATCCGGCTACAGAAAACCAGGCAATCAACAGAACGCACCGAATTGGTCAGGATAAAAAAGTATTTGCCTATAAATTTATCTCCACTGAAACCATTGAAGAAAAAATTATGTTACTGCAAAAGAAAAAATCTGATTTGTTTGATACCATTATCAACTCCGCTTCATTTGGAAAACTATCAGAAGAAGAATTGTTAGATCTTTTTGAATAATTATCTCATTAATACACAAAACTGCTACCGCCAAAAAATTCGCGCAAAATACTTGTGGGCGGTATTTCCTTCTCGGGAATACGTTTAAAATAGGACAAAAACTTCAGCAATCTCACTGCTTCTGAATATTCGGGCTGATTCTCGGGCACCTCCCCAAGAATTGGCTCAGCATAGACCTTGAGTATGCCCAGTTCACACAACAATGCAGAATTAAACATAATATCAGCTTCCTCCTGAAAGGGAAAAATATATTTCTCTTCTCCTCTTCTGACACTTTGCCATCGCCTGAGAGTATCCAGAGCACTGTATCCCCTGTATCTGTAATCCCTTATAATCCTTCTGATAAGACGATTGTCTGTGGTTGGAATAGGGTTCTGGGTATCAACAGAAATCTGAGTGAGTGCAGAAACAAAAACCTTATACTTAAATTTGCTGTCGATGGATGCTGTGAGCATTGGATTCAGGGCATGAATTCCTTCAATTACAACAAGAGTATCATTTTCAAGTATCAGCTTTTTCCCTGGCCAGGTTTTTCTGCCCTGAGAAAAATCAAACACAGGCATATCAATCTCCTTGCCTTTCAGTAAATCACTAAGCTGAGTGTTAAATAGCTCTATATCAAGAGCTTCTGGGCATTCAAAATCATAATTGCCGTGTTCATCAAGCGGTGTTTGTTCTCGTTCAACAAAATAATCATCCATAGACACCTGAACACTTTTATATCCAAGCACCTGAAGCTGAACTGACAGACGTTTTGAAAAAGTAGTTTTTCCTGATGAGGATGGTCCACTTACCAGAATAATTTTCACATCATCACGCTGATCAATGTCGTCGGCTATTAATGCCAGTTTTTTTTCATGCAGGGCTTCAGATACTTTTATCAGATTGCCAACATTTTTATTATCTACATACAAATTCAAATCACCCACATAGGGAGCTCCGAGAATACTCACCCATTTTTTGTGTTCCTGAAAAACTGAAAACAACTTGTCATATTTTTGCACTCTTGCACATTTGGCAGGATTTTGCCTTGAGGGAGGTTGCAAAATTACACCACTGTAATACTTTTCAATATGAAATACTTGCAGATAAGATGTGGATGGAACCAGATAGCCATAATAATAATTTACGGTTTCCTGCAACTTATAAACAGATGTATAAATCAGATTTCGTGATTGAAACAGTTTTTTCTTTTCAGTAAGATTTCTTTCTTCATAAAGTTTTATGGCATTTTCCGTAAGCATTTCCTCTCTCTCAAATGGAATGTCCAACTCAACAAGTTCTCTCATTCGCTTTTTGATTGCGGCAATAACTTCATTATTAAGTTCACAGGGCAATTTATTGATTTCACAATATTTTCCACCTGAGATAGAATGTTTAATAAGCAACTGACTGTCAGGATAAAGGTCTTTCAGTGCTTTATAAAACAAAAAACTCAAAGACCTCAGATACATCTGCTGCCCTGTTGGATGAGTGATATCAAAAAACGAAACAGTTTTGGGTTTAAAAAGGGGGTAGTTCATTTCCCTCACCTTATTATTTACTAAAGCACCGAGAACCTGGTATTTCAATTGGGGTTTGGCAACCTCACTCATTTGTCTCAGGTTTGTTCCTGGAGCAAATTCTGCCTCAGAAATATGACAATTCTGAAAAATTACTTTAATCATAAATATTTAATTTCTTAACTTACAGAAACTCTGTAAGAGGAAGTTCATGGTTTGCTTTTTCAGGAGAAATTATACTCTCCCAATTATCTTTGATATTGCTTTGTAAAATCCATTCCTGCATGAAGCGCTCTAATGTTTCCTTCAACCACATCTTCTCCTTTTGATCCAAAAAGTTTTTTCAGTGCTTTTTCAAGCATTTCAACTTCAATTCCGATAAACTTTGAAGCGGCTCCCAAAATAACAATATTGGCTGATTTTGGAGAATTTATTTCCCTGGCAATGGCGTCTGCAGGCAATGCAATATGATTTTTAAATTTTTTCACTTCTGACACTATCTGCTCAAGATCCGGATAGTTGGGTATATTTATATATGGGTCTGTGCTTGTAATAAGCCATCCATCAGGGCACAACATGGGTAAATACCTGAGTGACTCCATTGGTTCAACTGAAATAATCATATCTGCCTTTCCTTTGGGAATAAGATCAGACATGATTTCTTTATCAGACAGCCTGAAGTGAGACTGTACATCACCTCCTCTTTGGCTCATCCCATGAACTTCTGCCTGTTTTATTTGTAAACCCAGTTCAACGGCTGCTAATCCAATTGTAGCTGCAATGGATAAAATCCCCTGACCACCTACACCTGCTAAAATGATATCTTTTTTCATTGATGTTCTTTTTGATGTTATGCTTCTTTTTCTTTAAACTTATTGCGCATTCTTCTGTTGAGAGTTTGAATACATTCCCTGGTTGGAACAATGACTGAAACACCCTGATAGGCTAATTCTTTCCTGATAACCTCAGTGTTTTCCTCATGATTCTTTCTCAATGGTTTCAGAATATGAAAGTGTTCTTCTTCAACCCCTAATCCAAGGCATATATCCTTAATCTTTCCATATGCTGCCGACGGCTGACCCCCTGTCATTCCTGTTGTAGAATTATCAAGAATTAATACAGTAATTGGAGATTTTGCAATGACTGCATCAAGCAATCCTGTCATTCCACTATGAGTAAATGTACTATCACCAATAACTGCTACTGCAGGAACAAGTCCTGCATCAGCTGCTCCTTTAGCCATTGTTATTGAAGCCCCCATGTCAACACATGAGTTAATTGTTTCAAATGGAGGCAGGGCTGCCAATGTATAACATCCAATATCAGAAAACACTCTGCCTGATCCATAATCTTTCAATGCTTCATTCAATGCATTGTAAGAATCGATATGAGAACACCCACTACAGAATGAAGGCGGCCGGCCTACTATCATTGAAGGGGCTGGTTGTCCTGTGGTGTCTTCCATTCCCAGTGCAACGGCCAGGATATTGGGATTTAACTCCCCGTCTCTGGGAATTGTTCCGTCAAGGCGACCCTTCACATGTATTCCCAAACTCAGAAGCCCTTTTATTTGCTCCTCTACAATAGGATACCCATCTTCAACCACAAAAATCTTTTCTGTTTCTTCAACCAGCTTTTTTATCATCTTTGTTGGCAAAGGATACTGGGTTAGTTTAATTAAAGGATAGGGGCATTTTCTATCGGGATAGTTTTCCATCAGATAATTATAACCCAAACCACAGGCAATAATTCCCATTGACTTATCATTGCCATCAATGTATTGATTATATCCTGAACTTTCTGATTCCTGCTCAAAAACAACCTGATTATTCAGCAAATCTTTATATTGTTTTCTTGCAATAGCAGGAAGCAGAACATACTGTCTCAGGTTTGCCGGCAAACTCAGTTTATTTTGTTCTTTTTGTTCTTTTGTCTGAACAGCAGCTCTTGAATGGGCAAGGCGAGTTGTAATTCTCATCAAAACCGGTATTTTAAATCTTTCAGATATTTCAAAACCATAAAACACCATATCATAAGCTTCTTGCTGATTGGCAGGTTCAAGCACAGGAATAAGAGCAAATTTGCCAAAATAACGACTATCCTGTTCATTCTGTGATGAGTGCATTGAAGGATCATCGGCTGATACAATAATTAATCCCCCATTGGCCCCTGTGATAGCTGAGTTCATAAACGGATCTGCTGCAACATTGAGTCCCACATGTTTCATACAGGCCATTGCGCGTTTTCCGGCATAAGACATGCCCAGAGCTCCCTCCATGGCTGTTTTTTCATTGGCTGCCCAACTGGCAACAATCCCCTTTTGCTTTGCTTCTTTTGAAGCGTGAACATACTCAGTAATTTCAGTTGACGGAGTTCCGGGATATGCATATATCCCCGACAGTCCGGCATCAATTGCTGCCTGAGCAATCGCTTCGTCTCCCAGTAACATTAATCTTTGCATAAGTAATATGTATTAAATAAATTTTTTTTTCATTTGGCACAAAACTAATAAAAAAAAGAAAACACAAAGCAATTTTTAATCACATTGCTGGAAAAAAAACCAAACAACTGCTTTTTGGAACATTTTTTGTTAAATTTGAATTAAAAAAATCATGAAAAAATTTATTTTCCTTCTTTTTTGCCTCTTTCTGGTAAAAATATCCTTTTCACAAATTGTATATAAAACCACATGGAAAAGCGAAGCATCTCACAAAGTCTTTGTCACTGAATGGAAAAGTGAAGCAGACCTTGTAGTATACGTTACTGACTGGAAATCTGAAGCAAAGGGCAAAACTGGCACCTGGTATTTCACAGAATGGAAAAGCGAAGCCGAGTGGATTGTTTATTTCACAGAATGGAAAAGCGAAGCAGATATCAAAGTGTATTTTACCAACTGGAAATCTGAGGCAGGCTCCAAATAAACATTTTAATTTATTTTTTAAAATCTTTTTAAAAACCAACTTATCTTGTATTGGGCGCTATTGCTAACTACATGTATTGGTTGAACATCAAACTGAAAAAAAATTTCATCAAAAAAAAAATATAAATCAACATAATTTTATGTTTGATATTCTATTTTTTTTATTTTTGTAAAAAAAATCATGATGCAAACTTACACAATTCCAAGCGTTATTGAGGCCAATGGCTTTGAACTCAGTCAGGTATCAAACGAACTGATCAAAGGGCTGAAATTATTTCACGAGGATAATCTGTCTTATATTATTGGAGATCTGGCTGTCAATGAAGGTATTTCTCCACACAAAACCATCAACAGCTCTCCTGATGACACAGACTACAGATTACTTGCAAAGGCTGCCATGCTTGTTGCTTCAAAAAAGGCTGAAGGCACATTTTATGTCACAACGGGGTTTCCATTTCTCACCTATCAGTTATACCGTCAAAAAGCATCTGAATTTTTTCAGGCAAACCATATCATTCGTTATGATGCATCTACATTTTCTAATATTACCAATGCCGAACAAAGCATCAGTGTTGTAAAAGCAATGATTATTCCTGAACTTCAGGGTTGTGATCTGGCCATCCGCAATGGAGATTTTGCTACAGATGGCAGTTTCTTTATCGTAAGTTTAGGTTACGGTACTTTTGAGGCTGCACTCAGCACTCCCGATGGTCTGGTACAGAGAACAACTGTCAGTGGTCCCGGAATCAGATATGCGGTTTCTATGGCAATAAAAGATTTGCTTAGAACTTACAATGTTGGACTAAAAACAGAACATCAGTTTGATCAGGGGTTTGCACAGGGAAGAATTGTTCTCAACAGAAATGTAATCAATATTGAAGATGTGAGAAGAAAATATATACAGGTATATTATAATGAGGTCATTTCTCCCCTCATGCAAAAAGCATTTTCTGACAGAGATTTTAGCGCAAGCAAAAAGATGATTCTTGTGGGTGGAGGAGCACTATATCCTGAAATGCTGGAATTGTTTAACAAAGAATTTAACGGCATTCTGGAAGTAAAAGTTCAGTCCGATCCTCTTCAATGTGCAAGCAAGGGATATGCTATTCACAGTAAATCAAATGCTGAAGGCTACAATGCTGTTTCTGTAGGTATTGATATTGGAAATGCAAACACTGTGGTTTCATTTATGAAGGATGGCCAAAGTCAATCGTTTACTCCATCTGTTGATGAATAGAAATAAACTCATTACAAATATTTTAAAGGGCAGATTATTCTGCCTTTTTTTTTGCAGTGTCAAAAAACATGATTTTGCAACATTTTATGTGTTGATTTAAAAATAATTACTAACTTTGCACTCCATTTTTAAAAAAGTATTAATAACTAAAATTTTACAGCAATGTCAAAACGTTACGAAACCGTTTTCATTATTACTCCCGTTTTGTCTGACGAACAGGCAAAGGAAACGGTAAAAAAATTCAAAGATTTGCTCGAATCAAAGGGGGCAAATATTGTTCATGAAGAGGACTGGGGTCTTCGCAAACTGGCTTATCAGATTCAGAAAAAATCAACAGGATTTTACAATCTGCTTGAGTGGGAATATAATGGCACCGACAATTTGGTTTCATTACTCGAACTCACATTCAAGCGTGATGAAAGAATCCTCAGATATCTGACTGTTTTCCTTGACAAATATGGTGTTGAGTACGCCGAAAGAAAACGCAAGGCAAAATCAGAGAAAGTTCCTGAACCGGAAACAACAGAAAATGAATAGTTTTTTAATCCCTTAAAAGCAAAAAAAATGAATCAACAATCATCAGAAGTAAGATATTTAACGCCTATCAACGTTGATATTAAAAAGAAAAAATATTGCCGTTTCAGAAAAGCCAATATTAAATACATTGATTATAAGGATGCTGATTTCCTTTTACGTTTTGTAAACGAACAAGGCAAAATTTTACCCCGTCGTTTGACAGGAACATCAACAAAATTTCAGAAAAAAGTATCCAGAGCAGTAAAAAGAGCCAGACATCTTGCTCTACTGCCATTTGTTACTGATCTTTTAAAATAGGAGAAACGCACAATGGAAATTATTCTTTTACAAGACATAAAAAATTTGGGATATAAAAATGATATCGTGAAGGTAAAAAATGGATATGCCAACAATTACCTTATTCCCAACGGCATGGCAATCGTTGCTACTGCTTCAAACAAAAAAATTCAGGCAGAAAACATGAAACAACAAGCTTTCAAGGCCGACAGGTTAAAGCAAGATGCTGAATCTATGAAAGAAAAGCTGCATGGAAAAGCTCTGAAAGTTATGGTTAAGGCTTCATCAACCGGTAAGATTTTCGGTAGTGTCAATAACATTATGCTTGCTGAAGCAATTAAAGAACAGCTTGATATTGAAATTGACCGCAAGAAAATCCACTTTGAACCAGTGAAGGAAGTGGGCACTTTTTCAGCTTCAATCTTAATATTTAAAGATGTTGAAGCTGAGTGCACATTTGATGTTGTTGCTGAATAACAAACAGTCTTTACAAAGTTTTTTAAAAAAAATACATACTTTTTTTAAAAAAAACTTGTTTTAAGGTATGTGCGTAACTTATCTTTGTAAATCTGTTAAAACTACTCAAAAATGAAATTATCTGATTTTAAATTCAATCTGCCATCTGAGCTGATTGCCATGTATCCTCCTGAAAATAGAGACCAAAGCAGACTTATGGTTGTGGACAGAAAAACTGGTAAAATTGAGCATAAAATGTTTGAAGATATCATTGGATATTATGGAGAAGGTGATGTAATGGTAATTAACAATACCAAGGTTTTTCCTGCAAGGCTTTATGGCAGAAAGGAAAAAACCGGAGCACGTATTGAGGTTTTTCTTCTCCGTGAACTCAATGTTGAAACCAAACTTTGGGATGTACTGGTTGATCCTGCCAGAAAAATCAGAGTTGGCAACAAACTTTATTTTGGCAACTCTGACGATCTTGTTGCTGAAGTCATTGATAATACCACATCCAGAGGTCGCACAATACGCTTTCTGTTTGACGGTGACAATGATGAATTTAAAAGCATTCTCAAAGAAATGGGCGAAGCTCCTATCCACACAAAAGTGATTCAACGACAGGTTGAACCTGAAGACAAGGATCGCTATCAAACATTGTTTGCAAAAAACGAAGGCGCTGTAGCTGCCCCCACTGCCGGAATGCATTTTAGTCGTGAGCTGATTAAAAAAATGCAAATCAGAGGTGTTGAGTTTGCTGACATTACTCTTCATGCTGGTCTGGGAAATTTCAGAAACATTGAGGTTGAAGACTTAACCAAACACAAAATTGAATCCGAAGAAATCATCATTGCACAGGAAACTTGTGATGTAGTGAATAAGGCCAAACTTGACGGAAAAACAATCTGTGCTGTCGGTACTACCTCAATGAGAACCCTTGAAACCAGTGTTACGCTTGCCGGAGAACTTAGACCCTATTCTGGTTGGACAAACCTGTTTATATTTCCTGAGTATAACTTCCGCATAGCTAACAGCATGGTTTCCAACTTTCATCTTCCACAGTCTTCTCTGATGATTATGGTGGCTGCTTTTGCAGGCTATGACTTACTTATGAAAGCCTATAAAGTTGCTGTTGAAGAAAAATATAAGTTTTTCACCTTTGGTGATGCCATGTTGATTTTATAAATCAAAACCATTTCTTTTTGAAAAAAATTGCTGTTATCGTTGCAGGTGGTTCTGGAAATCGCATGCTTTTACAAACTCCCAAACAATTCATGATTATTCATGGGAAACCTCTATTGTTTCACACTTTGAATGTTTTTGCACGAATAAATGACTCCGTTTCCATTGTTTTGGTTCTTCCTGAAAAACACATTGAATTGTGGAGGCAACTTTGTGAAGAACATAAAATTACAATCGCTCACACCATCGTTTCCGGAGGTCCAACCCGTTTTCATTCTGTGAAAAGCGGCCTGAAAGAATGCGATAAATTTCCCGATGATTCTGTGGTTGCTATCCATGATGGTGTCAGACCTTTTGTTTCTGAAGAAGTCATTAAAAACGGCTTTGAAATTGCAGCCAGAAAAGGAAGTGCTATTCCGGTTGTCCCAATTATCGAAACAATCAGAGAAGTGAGCGGATCTCTCAGCAAAACCGTTCCCCGTGAAAAATACTGCCTTGTGCAAACTCCACAGTTTTTTCATCTTCCGCAGATTATTGATGCATACAGAATTCCCTATTCTGAAACATTTACAGATGATGCTGCAGTTTTTGAAACCAGTGGAAGACAGGTGCATCTGATAGATGGAAACAGGGAAAATGTTAAAATTACTCAACCATCAGACATTTTGATGGCAGAAACATTGTTTGAAATTCTGAAGTAATCGTTTTTTTCTGTTTCCCGGATTGAACACCCGCTTTAAACAACACATCTTTAGTTTTGTTGGTCACACGGAATCTTATTACAAGGATAAATATGAAATTCCCACGAGTTTTTTGGGACTAAAGTCCCTTGCGGGGCAGGATTTTCCAGCCTACGGGCTAAAGCCCGTAGCTATTGGTTTGCAACCAGAATACACAGTTCGTTGGCACAAACACGCTGAAGCATGTTTGTGAGAGATTGATTAAACAATTGGCGATTGTAACTTCACGATGTAACTTGTGTATTGTGGGACTCGCGAAAAACATTGCATTCATCAACACAACTTCAGTTGTGTTGAGCACCCCAAATTACTTACAATAAAAAAATTCTAATTGCCAATTTATCACAATGTGACGAGCTGAAGCTCGTGGAAGAAGAAATACCCCCACATTCTGGGGTTTTAACCCCCGATAATCCTTCATTTAATAAGTGGTATTGTAAAAAAAAAACTGCCCCGTTTCCGGAGCAGCTTTTTGCAGTATGGTTAAAAAAGTTGTTGATTATTCAATAACAATTCTGATGGTTTGTGTTTGCTCTTTGTTGAACAAGCGAACCATGTAAAGTCCTGAAGGTTGTCCCAAAAGATTGATATCATTTGAGCCTTTTGTGATTTGCTGTGAAGCAACAATGCGACCAGTGATATCATATACCATCATTGTCCAGTTATTGTCTGTTTCAATAACAAACTGTCCGTTTGAAGGATTGGGATAAACACTGAAGCAGCTTGAGAATTTCCCAATGCCATCTGTTGAAATTGCAGTGATTGTAAAAACGGCATCTTGTCCGAAGTCAAATGAGATTGTCAAAACAGCTTCATCGTTGACAGCAAGCAAATGACTGGAAAGCCATGAACTGAAAATTGTCAGGACATTACCAGAAACAGCATAATCGGTGTTTTCAACCAGAGATTGTGGTATAGTTTGGTCATCAACAATTCCGGAGACGACAGTTGCATCATTCCATGTGATTGTGGTTTCAACATTATGTGGCTGATACAGATCATATGTTGCGTTTTGTGGGTTGATTTGTGCATCAGAAGCAGGCGATTCAATTGCAATAACAGTCAACAAAGACGGATTGCCCATATTAAATGACACCTCCAGTTCAATTTCCTGACCGGCTGTGGTCAGAACACCTGAAAGATAGGAATTGTTCAATTGCAGGGTATATGAGGAAACGGAATAGTCAGTACCAGCAACTAAAGAGTAAGGGGTGGATTGATTATCAACTATTGAAGCAACTGAGCTGGCATTATTCCATGTTATTGTTGTTTGGAGATTGTCAGGATTTGTGAGATCGTAGTACAAAGTATCGGGGCTGATTTCAGCATCAACAAAAACATAATATGTGATATCAAGCTGACACACCAGAATAATATTTTCATTAATACCATCAGTATCATATGCCTCAAGGATAAGAGATGTTATGGGCAAATAAGAATTCAGACTATATCCTGACAATTGGCATTGTCCCATTTCTATGGTTACTCCATTCACAATCAGATCAAAGGCATATTTGGCAGGACAATCCAGTCCTGCAAAGGTTGCAGTTAACAATATTGAGGTTATTGGATTACCTCCTGCACATGGAAATGAGGTGAATACAATTTGCGGATTTGTCTGATCCCATTCCTGAACTGAACCCATTTCTACACAGGTTTGTGCATTTAATGAAACCAGTGCTGACAAAATAAGTACAAATAAAATAAACTTTTTCATGATATTAAATTTTAAAATATTGAAACAAAGATATAAAAGTTTATATAATACACAAAAAAAACTGCCCCGTTTCCGGAGCAGCTTTTTGCAGTATGGTTAGAAAAGTTGTTGATTATTCAATAACAATTCTGATGGTTTGTGTTTGCTCTTTGTTGAACAAGCGAACCATGTAAAGTCCTGAAGGTTGTCCCAAAAGATTGATATCATTTGAGCCTTTTGTGATTTGCTGTGAAGCAACAATGCGACCAGTGATATCATATACCATCATTGTCCAGTTATTGTCTGTTTCAATAACAAACTGTCCGTTTGAAGGATTGGGATATACTTTCACATCTGAAGCAAATTCAGGAACAGAAACTGTAATCAGATGACCAGTAATCAGAATATCATCTATGCGGTTTGTGCCGGCTGAACCTACTGTACCTCCATTAATTGATACATTTGATGTATTAAGCCACCTTACCATGAGTGCAGCCTGATTATTACAGGCAGAAGGCAAATCAAGTCCGTCAACCACACCAGATGTAAATAGATCATTGAGAACAACGATTGGAGCACCAACAGGTACCCATGTTAATCCGTCTGTACTGTATTCTATCTGGAAATCACGCGGACCTGTGTTAGAACCCATTTGTTTTGAACTCACTTTGAGATTCTCATAATTTGCAGATGATATTGTAACCATCCAGTATTTATCACCGGCCTGATCCCATGTGTTTGAGTTAGGGGCAAATGTACCTGCACCGCCTGTTCCATTGACCCATCCGTTAGTGAGGGGAAACACTGGTGTACCTCCCAATGCAATGGGCGCAATGTTCACATTGGCAGCAGTACCGTTATCAGCAGTATAAGGACTTGAAATAAATGTGGCATTGTCGGTTATCAAGGCTCGTTTTGCTGCATCTTCAAAATGCCAGTTTGCCAGAGTATCAGCAGGGCCTGGTTCTACAGCTGTAATTGTGAAAGTAGCATCAGCACCAACATCAAAAGAAATAGTAAGTATTACTTCATCTAATGGATTAACCAAAACCGTTGACAGATATGAATCAAGTATTGTCAAAGTATTTCCGGCTGTTTCATAATGAGTGTTCAACACCAGTGATGTTGAGAAGTTGTCCTCAATTCCAAGAATAATTAAAGCATCATTATACGTAACCGTTGTTGAAACATTTGCAGGACTTGTTAAATCATAATCAGCTGCAACAGGATTAATTTCTGCATCAACAATAACTGTTTCAATAGCTGTAATTGTAAATGTTTCTACACCCAAATCAAAAGTGATTGTTAACACAATGTCATCTGTGGCCACAAGCAGTAAAGTTGACAAATATGAATCCAGAATTGTCAGTGTGTTTCCTGCAAGTGTATAATCTGTGTTTTCAATCAGGGTATAAGGTGTTCCCTGATCATCTTCAATTGAAACAATTGCAGTTGCATCATTCCAGATAACTGTTGTAATAACATTACCAGGCCAGGTGATATCGTAATCAGCTGCAACAGGATTGATTTCTGCAGGGATTAATTCTTTAACCAGAATATCATCAATAATCCATGCGTGTGCCCATGTGCCTTCATATTTGAATGCTATCTTCACATTATTTCCGGCAAATGCTGAAATATCAACAACATCTTGTTCCCATGTGTTATTTAAAACACTAGCTGTTGTCCAGATTTCGGTAAAAGTTAGACCATCTGTGGAAATCAACACACTGTTTTTATCGTAGGCAAATGCATCACTATTATATGACCAGAAAGACAATTCATAGTGTCCACCTGCAGGAAGCTCAATAGCTGGTGAAATAATCCAACCAGATTCGGCATAGCCTGAAGCTCCCCATGGATGTCCTGCTCCAACAGCACCTCCGGGTGTATGATTGTTTGTATATAAACCCCAGGTTGCTCCACCTCCATCTTCATTCCACACACTCCAGCATACTCCACCTTCAAAATCTTCGAAGAAAGGCAAAGTGTAAACATGTGCAGGATCACAAAGAGTTTGGAATGCCTGAGGACCAGCCCATGCACTTGTATCGCCAACAGCACAAATATCACGTACATAAAATTCATAGAGTGTTCCTTGCGTAAGTCCTGTCAGTGGATAGGGATTATTGGTGGTAATCACCATTGTTCCGGTTCCGGGAGTGAGCGGAGCTTCGCCCCATTCAATCTGATACTCTGTAGCACCACTTGTCCATCCCAAATCGGCAGAGTTCGCTGTAAGACTAGTTGCGGTCAATACTGTTGGGACGGGGCATGTAACTGGAGCAGCTATTGAAATATTATCAAAAGCAATATCATAATCACCGCTTACCCACTGCGCACTAAATCTCAATTTTACAACTTGACCATTGTATGCACTCAAGTCATATTGTTTTGGTTGATATCCGGCAACTCCATTATTTGGAACTGTTTCCAACAAAGTATAAGAATTACCAAAATCTGTTGAAATTTCAACGGAAAAACTGCCTGAACCTACTGCTGGTGGTGCAAAGGGAGAGCTATAGTTCGCTGTAATATAATCAAACGTTAACTCCATACCAACAGAAAGAGGACCAATGTTAACAGTAGTAAATGTTCCTGTTGGAGCAGAAGACCACAAATTTTTATATATGTTATTTGCAGGATTGCCTAAAACACCACGGGTTGAACCAATTGTCCATCCTGTAATATTATACCCTGCAGGTGTTGCTACAACAGGGAAACCCTCAAAATAAGGAGCTGGAACAACAGTTTGGGTTGAGAATGCAAACGGTCCAGCCCATATGCTTGTATCGCCAACAGCACAAATATCGCGCACATAAAACTCATAGAGTGTTGCTTGTGTAAGTCCTGCCAGTGGAAAGGGATTATTTGGGGTAATCACCATTGTTCCGGTTCCGGGAGTGAGCGGAGCCTCGCCCCATTCAATCTGATACTCTGTAGCACCACTTGTCCATCCCAAATCAGCAGTTGTTGCTGTGATATTGGTTGCTGTGAGGGCTGTGGGGACGGGGCATGATGGGATTGGTTCATAAACAGCATCATCCCAATAGTGTGAAGCTGTAAAAGCACCAGCATTTCGAACACATAATCTTGCTCCAGCTGGAACAGTATTAGGAATATCTATATAAGTTATTGGACCATAAGTTGTGTTAGAAATGGGAATTGCCTGTATAAGAGTATAAGTTGCAGGGTCTGTAATGTTAGTCAAGTATCCAAGTTCAAGTTGTCCAGTGCCTGAACCAACACGGAATTTTGCACCAAATCTGTGAGTTCCATCAGAAACATTGGAAAGTTCGGGCAAAATAACATAAGATTGATTTGCAGCAGAAGAAGAATATTGATAAATATTTCTGGTGCCTGAAGCTGGTGTTGTTGATGAAATGGTTTGTGAGGCTGTTCCAACAATCAGTCTGTTCCAACAATCAGGAACAATGCTTCCTGTTGCATAAGAATCAAAATTCTCAAAAAAGTCGGTGACAGGATCACATAAAGTAGTGAATGAAAAAGGGCCTGCCCAATTACTCAAGTCACCACCACCACAATCGGCTCTAACATAAAATTCATATTGTGTATTGCCTGCAAGAGGACTAGCTGTCCATGGATTGTTTGTTGTGCCTGTAACACTAACAACAGATGCACCTGTTCCGGGAGTAAAGCCAGCAAGACCAACTTCCACATTCCACAAAGCTGCACTACTTGACCATCCAAGTATAGCTGAGGAATTTGTAATACCTGTTGCAGTAAGCCCAGTTGGTTGAAGGCATGAAGGAGGAGTAAACTCATAAGCTCCCATGTCAGGAGTGGATGGATCTCTTAGTGCTCCTGTGATGTCATCAGTAATTGGTACCACTGTTGCTAAGTTATTCATAGCTGGATTGGATGGCATTAAGTCAGGAGATCCTGTAAATATGGGATTCACATTAATTGAGTTTAAATCACCAAGGCTTGCTGTTTGCCATGCCGCCAAATCAAGCTGATTGGCTGTGTAAAACCCAACCCAATTGTTTGTACCAGGTTCAATATATAAATTATTATAATTAGATGTTAGAACACCAGTGCCACTTCTAAATATGGAAAACCTATTTGATGTTGCTCCTGCAGCAGAAGAATTAGCAAAAACATTATTTGTAATTGCATGTGTGCCTCCGCCAGTCCACAAAGCTGTGCTGGTGGCAGCAGCGCCAAGATTAATGTGTACACTATTGTATGTTATTCCAACTGTTCCTGTTCCGGTAACATTAGCTGCAATTCCCCTTGCAACCATTGTTGCACTTGGGGTAGAGATTGCATGAGAAAACCCATAAACAACATTGTTGTGAACAGACGCCTGATTTGTTGCAGTTACATCTGCTCTGATGCCCTGCAAAAAAGCTGATGTTGAAACGTTAGTTGAAGTAAGATTATATACTTTGTTTTTATATATCTGGCTATTTCCCTGAATGTTTTCCATAAAGATTCCGAAAACATTTGTACTGCCTGTCATTGTAAGATTTCTAACAATATTCTCATATACCATCACATCACGTCCCGATGTAATTCTGATTCCACTTATTGCAGATGATCCGTTTCCAATATCATTAGGCAAGTCAGCTCCAATAATACAGTTGCTAATTGCAGTCGATAAGTCAGGATATGTTGCATTTCCATTACAAACAATGCCATTATAGCTATTTGAAACATTGATGTTGCTATAAACATTATTTGAATTGGCTCCGGTAGCATTTGTGGGTGTTGTAGCTACATGCTGATAAACACCTCTTGAGGTAGTGTTTGTCCGGTTCAATGCAATATTGGTGTTTGTAAATGTGTTGAACTGAGCTCCGTCTGTAGCAGAAGCATTAATAACGTAATATCCGTTTTCAACAGTATTTAGAGAAGGATCAGCCAATCCCAAGTCAAAACCATTAAAAGTGAAATAATCTCCACCTCTAATTGCAACAACAGCATCAGTTGAGGATGAGAACCCTCCTGATAATATTATTGGATTAACTATTCCTGATTTGGTAAAAGTAATCGTATTGGCACTTGTCCCTGTAGCTGTAATTATCGGCAAAATTTCAACAAACTGTTGTCCTGAAGTAACAATAAATGTTATAGGTGCAGCGATAACGGCAGAGTTAAGTGAAAGAATAGCATCATTGAAGCTGTTAAAGTTAACTCCTGCTGTTGGCAATGTATTGTCAATTGTATAAATGCCTGCCATTGTGTATGGCGTTTGTGATACAAGAGCAATATTATCAATAGAAACAGGAGGTGGAATGCCTCCACTATTATCGTTTCTCCATGAAAACACTAGTCTTTGTGTTGTTCCTGCTGCTGATGCAGGAATTTGAAGTCCAACTTTTATCCACACCCCTTGAAGATTGTAGTTTGTAAGCCCAACCTGACCAGTGGTAAGTTCTGTTCCTGCAACAGGAGTTGTAGTTGTTGGCACAAGATAAATCCTCAACCTGTCAAATGATGACTCCCCAATTCCTCTAAGTAAGAATGTGAGCTGAATGTCAGTTTCTCCTGCAGGGAAGGTGATGTCCCTGTAGAAGTGAACTACAGCTGAGGTTGTATTTGTGTAAGCCCAGCTTACTCCTGCGTCATTTGACACATAAGCTGAATTGTTGTTGGGACCAACAGGAACAGTGCCCACAAACCATTGATTGACTTGTGTGCCATTGACCAGAGTCCATCCGTTGGATGCAAAATCAGGACCCAATTCAAAACCGCCTTCTTGGGCAGGATTGATGAGTACTGTTTGTCCATACATCACTAAAGAAAGCATTAGTGATGAAATAAAAATGAACAATTTTCTCATAATGTTTAAATTTTAGTTAATAATAATATTTTTGTTTTTGTAAAAACGATTGGGTTGACAAAAATACAAAAAAATCTTTACCTTTTGATTATTTTTAACACTTATTAAGAATTCAGTTTTTTCCACAACAAATCTTTCAGTTCTGTAATGCCCTTTTGAGTGTGTGACGATATGAAGGCAGGCTTGAGTTTTGCAAGTTTCTTCTGAAGTTTTTTAAGCTCTTCATCTGTAGTCAGGTCACTTTTGGTAATTGCCACAAGAAAATCTTTATCTGCAAGTTCTGGATTATACATTTTTAATTCGTTTTGTAAAACCAGAAACTCTTTCAGAATATTATCAGAATCAACAGGAATCATAAACAGTAAAACCGAATTTCGTTCAATGTGTCTCAGAAATCTTAGTCCCAATCCTTTGCCCTCATGTGCACCTTCAATGATTCCGGGAATATCAGCCATGACAAATGATTTATAGTCACGATAATTGACAATTCCAAGGTTGGGAACAAGAGTTGTAAAAGGATAATCGGCAATTTTTGGCCTGGCAGCCGACACAACAGACAGCAGAGTTGATTTTCCTGCATTGGGAAAGCCCACCAGTCCCACATCGGCAAGCACTTTTAATTCGAAAACCACAGGTGCTTCAAATCCATCCTCTCCGGGCTGTGCAAATTTTGGTGTCTGGTTGGTTGCTGATTTAAAATGGTCATTGCCCATGCCGCCACGACCGCCATGAAGCAAAATTTTCTCTTCTCCGTCTTCCAATATTTCAAGCAGAAATTCACCTGTTTCTGAATTTTTTACAATCGTTCCAAGTGGCACTTCAATCACAGCGCTTTTCCCGTCTGAACCGGTTTTATTATTTCCACTGCCCGGATTTCCGTTTTCTGCAAATACATGTCGTGTATATCTTAAATGAAGCAATGTCCATAACTGACTGTTGCCTCTCACAATAACATCACCTCCCTTGCCACCATTGCCTCCATCGGGACCACCACGCGGAATATATTTGGCTCTGTAAAAATGAACAGACCCTGCTCCTCCTTTGCCCGAGCGGCAAAAAATTCTCACATGATCAACAAAATTTTCGTTTGACATTATTGTCCTTTATATTATAAACATGTACTTTAAATCAATAGTTCCACAAAAAATCAACCAATCACCAATTTCATGGTGTCTTCTACAATTTTCTTTATGTCGCCTGCAACAATATTAACCGGACGTGAACCATTGACTTCAACCAGCCTCTGACTTTTTTTGTAATAATCAATCACCGGATGAGTAAACTCCCTATACACTTCCAGTCTTTTTTCCATCACCTCGGCGGTATCATCAGTCCTTCCGGAATCTTTTCCTCTTTCAAGAACACGCTGAATGAGTTCTTCGTCGGGCACAATGATAGAAATGACAAGGGCAATTCGGAGTTCCTTTTTATGAAACACTTTATCAAGAGTTGCTGCCTGGTCAGAATTACGCGGAAAACCATCAAAGACAATGCCTGGAGCGTCCTGATGAGCCAGTGCATATCGATATAATTCACGCATCACTATATTATCAGGAATAAGCAGGCCCCTGTCAATAAACTTTCTTACAAGATCACCCATGGCAGAGCCGGCTGCAATTTCCTGCCTGAATAATTCTCCTGTTGAAAGATGAAGAAAATCAAAATGTTCGGCCACAAGTTTTGATTGTGTGCCTTTTCCCGAGCCGGGAGGACCGAACATAATCATGTTAAACATATTATCTGATGTTTTTAAATGCTTTTGTCAATGCTTCATAAATTTCATCAAATATTTCATCTTCATCACCAACACCATCAAAAGTTTGCAACAAGTTTCTTTTTTCATAAAATTCAAGCACTGGTTTGGTAAATTTTTCAAAGACCTCCAATCTGTGAATAATTATATCCAGATTCATATCATACACACGTGCATTATCCGTTTTTGCCCTTGCAGTCAGGCGCTTAATAGATTGCAAAGTGGGCGATTTGATTTCATACACCACAGACACCTTTGATCCCATTTTTTGCAAAAGACCATCAAGAATATATGCCTGTACCAAAGTGCTTGGAAATCCTTTAAAAATAAACCCCTTTGCTCCATGAGATTTATTGATTTTCTGTTCTATAAGACGAATTGCAATTTCATCAGGCACCGGATCTCCTTTTTCAAGAAACGGCTGCGCCAGACAACCCATTTCTGTATTGTTTTCAATCTCTTCCCTAATCATTTCTCCTGTTGAAATATACACAAGGTTAAACTCTTTTGCCAGTTTCTTTGCCTGAGTTCCCTTGCCTGCCCCCGGAGGGCCAAATAAGATAATATTAAGCCAAATGTTTTCCAGTTGTTTTTCTACAATTTCATCAACTCTTGGGAATATTTCCTCAACACTCCCCATTCCATCAACACTGAAAAATTTTTTCTGCACTCTGTAAAAATCTGCCACAGGAATGGTTTTCTTTTCATATTCATCCAGTCGATGGGTAATGACTTCCATATTTCTGTCATCGGCTCTGTTTTCCTTCTCTGCACGGGCCACCATACGGGAAATCAAATCTTCACGGGGCACATCCAGACTAATCATACAAGTGAGAGACATTCCCATTTTCAACAATAAACCCTCAAGGATATATGCCTGAACAACAGTACGTGGAAAACCATCAAAAAGAAAACCATTGGTGTCGGTACTCATTTTGATTTTTTCTTCAATAATCTGTACAATAATTTCATCTGATGCAAGTTTTCCCTGTTCAATGGCTTCCTTTGCCATCATTCCAAGACGTGTCTGCTCGGCAATTTCCTGACGAAGAATATCCCCGGTGGAAATATAGGTAAGCTTATATTTTTCAAGAAGCAGCTTCGACTGTGTCCCTTTGCCTGCTCCAGGAGCTCCAAATAATGCTATATTAATCATATCTTGTTTAAATTAATCTTCAACAACAGAGTAAATATCTTTCAAATTCCGGCCGTAACCATTATAGTCCAGACCATAACCAACCACAAAATCATTGGGAATAGAAAATCCAATAAAATCAATGGGATAGTCCTTCTGAAACTTGCCCTCCTTGAATAAAAGCGTTGCAATTTTTACTGATTTTACACCGTTTTCAGTCACTGTATTCAACAAATGTTCCATTGTGATTCCTGTGTCAATGATGTCCTCTACAATTATAATGTCTCTGTTTATTACATTATCTTCAAGTCCCAGCACTTCGCTTATTGTCTGTGATGATTCCATTCCATGATAAGACGAGACCCGAATAAAAGAAACCTCACATTGAATATGAATCTGTTTCAGCAAATCAGAGGCAAACATAAATGCACCATTGAGTACAACCAAAAACAAGGGATTTTTGTCCAAATATTCAATATTTATCTGCCCTGCTATATCAGCAAGTGATTGCTGAATACGGTCATGGGTGATATAATGTCTGAAATTTCTGTCATCAACCCGCACAATTGTATTATCTGTACACATTTGTAATAAATTAAAGGGCAAAATTACAAAATTAATTGATTCTCATTCCCTCATTGTCAATTCAAACATTTTCTAATCTCAAAACCAGAACCAATTATTTTACTTAAATAAAAACTAATTCTAGGCAGAACAAGGAAATACCTTGTCAACACAAACCAATATCCAGCTGTCATTATATTTAGCAAAATAAAATCCCAAAGTAGTTTCTGTATTATAAATGAAAAAAAGACTCATTGTGTCTATTTTCTTTGCGGATTCAATTGCTTTATCATAATGTGTCTTATCAATAAACCCAATTTCCAGCAACACATCATGCATCTCAAGCATTTTCAGACTTTCTGCTTTTCCATAAAAACATCCTGTTTCACTCCACCCCTCTTCATCACATGAAAACTCAGGTTTTTTTCCACTCACTGGATTGTTACATCCCATTTCCATATGATTGAGTTGTGCCACATCATAGGTGCCTTCAATTGCAGCAATCTCATCCCAGGAAGTATAATAATGAGGAATGATTGCAGCTCCGGGGTTGTCAAGCACAAAAAAGCCAATATCACTAATAATATAATCGTTTATTGTTTGAACAGATTTCAAATCAAATGCTGCAACAAAATGCTCTGCAATTTCAATGAACTCTTCTTTTTCGGTGGGTTCAATTTCAATTATTTCATTTTTTGTCTGCTTGTTATTTCTATCATCGCATCCAAATGATATCAATAAGGAAAATAAACAAAGCAGGGAAAAAAATTGTGGAAGTTTATTCATGATTTTTTCAAAATTTGATGCAGCAAATATACAGATTATTACAGTTTTACAATAACTTCATATTACTCAGAAAAAAATGATTATTTTTGTAACAAAAAAAAGAACACTATGAAACCACTTGTGAGTATTTTAATGGGCAGCAAAAACGATTATAAGGTTTTGGAAGCAGCTGCAAAATTTTTCAATGAAAATGAAATACCGTTCGAAATGAACGCATTCTCAGCACATCGCACACCTATGGAAGTAAAACAAATTGTTTCAACTGCACACGAACGCGGAGTGAAGGTTTTTATAGCTGCTGCCGGCATGGCCGCACATCTTCCCGGCGTTGTTGCTTCTCTTACCCATTTGCCTGTAATAGGTATTCCTGTCAATGCTTCGTTCGATGGAATGGATGCTTTACTGTCCATAGTGCAGATGCCTCCCGGTATTCCCGTTGCAACAGTAAGCGTTAATGGAGCTCAAAATGCCGCAATTCTGGCATTACAAATTCTTGCTACATCCGATAAAACAATGGAAGAAAAAATGCTGCAATTCAAATCTGGCCTTAAAGGGAAAGTGATTGCTGCCAACCAGGAACTGGCTCAGGAATCATTTCCTTTCAGAGTTCAATAGGTTTCTGTTTTACAAATAAAAAAATCTCCTCGATGAAAAAAATTCTCTTCGCAATCCCTTTTCTTCTGTTTCATGTTCTGACATATGCTCAAACTGAAAGTCATGGACCAGTCAGCACTGCCATGGGAGGTGTCTATACAACAACAAACGATTTCTGGTCTTCAGTAAATAATCAGGCAGGGCTTGCTTTCATTGACAATCCAACTCTGGGAATTGGCTATAATAATGAGTTTTTACTCAAAGAACTGGCAACCAAATATGTTGGATTTGCTATGCCTCTGAAAGGAGCAGGCACATTCGGACTGCAGGTTTCTCAGTTTGGATTCAATCTTCTCAATCAAACCAAAATCGGATTGGGATACGGGATGAAGTTTTCAGAAAGTTTTAGCGGAGGCATTCAACTTGATTATTTTCACCTGCAACTTGGTGATATTTACGGCAGTACAGGCGCATTTACTTTTGAGGTTGGTGCAATGTATAAAATGAGTGAAAAATGGGTGTTGGGTGCTCATCTTTTTAATCCTGTTATGGCAAAACTGGCTGATTATAATGATGAACGCATGACAACAGTCCTCGGAGCAGGTGTTTCTTTTCTGGCATCAGAACAGGTGCAGTTTGCTGCCGAAGTTGAAAAAAGCATTGAAAACAAAGCTTCAGTTAAACTTGGAATTGACTATAGTATCATGGACTTTCTCAACATCAGAATTGGAGCAGCTTCCAATCCCACACAACTGGCATTTGGTTTTGGGCTTGATTTCAACAATTTTCAACTCAATTTTGCCGGAAGCTACCATCAGGTGCTCGGAGTAAGTCCTTCAACAGGAATTGTTTACAGATTTAACAGGGCTGAGTAATGAAACTATTTAGTACTTTCTTTCTTCGCTTAACTGTCATAGGCCTTTTTGTGATGATTCAACAAACTGCACTATCTCAGATTACAGACCAGCCCGACTCTCTTCAAACACACACCACACTTGAAGAAACCATGGAAAATATCACTGAAATCATGGAAGAAGATGTGGATTTTACTGAGTTTGCCGAACTGTTTGAAAAACTCAGAAATAATCCCATCAACCTGAACAAAGCCAGTTTTGATGAACTGAAACAAATTCCTTTTCTCACAGATATTCAGATTTTCAATTTACTTGAGCATATTGACAAACACGGCAATCTGGTTACAATCTACGAGCTTCAAACAATTGAAGGGTTCAATCAGAAAACCATTGAAAACATATTGCCCCTTGTGTATGTTTCTTCTGATTTGAAAAAAAGGAAAGTTTCTTTGGGAGATATTTTTTCCAACGGAAAACATCAGCTTTTTGTCAGATATCAGCAGGTATTACAAGAACAAAAGGGCTATTCGCCAATCACTGATGAAGAACTTGCCGAAAGTCCCAACTCTCGCTATCTTGGTAGTCCCATGAAACTTTATTCGCGCTACCGCTTTACATGGTACAACAGTCTGAGCGTCGGGATTACAGCAGAAAAGGATCCTGGCGAAGAGTTTTTTAAAGGATCACAGCCCAATGGTTTCGACTTTTATTCAGCACATTTCTGGATGAAAGACATCAGTATTTTTAAAACTCTTGCCATAGGAGATTACAATCTTTCTTTCGGACAAGGATTGGGACTGTGGACAGGTCTCGGCTTTGGAAAATCATCTGACATTGCCACTATTAAAAAGAACGGAAGGGGGATTATGCCCTATACATCTGTTGAAGAAAACAACTTCCTCAGGGGTGGTGCCGCTTCATTTGCTCTTGGGAAATTCGAGGTGTACGGATTCTTTTCCTACAAAAAACGTGATGCTAATCTTGTAACATATTCTGATACTCTCGACAGTGAAGAGTATTACTTCACATCCCTCAACGCCACTGGCTTTCACCGAACACCATCTGAGCTGGAAAAGAAAAATGTACTCCTGGAACAACTATATGGAGGAAGAGTTGAGTACAGGTCAAACCGCTTTCAGGTTGGTGCTACAGGTTATCTCACTGCATATGAGCATCCTTTGAACAGAAATCTGTCTGATTACAACAGATATGAGTTTAATGGACAGGAATTGTTTGTCATGTCTGCTGATTACAACTACATCAGGCGCAACATGAATGTTTTTGGCGAAGTTGCCAGGAGTGACAATGGAGGAATAGCAATTCTTCAGGGAATGCTTATTACACCGGCTCCTAATTTATCTCTGGGGATAAATTATCGTAATTATCAGAAGGAATATCAGTCATTGTATGCCGGCGGTTTTGGTGAATCAAGCAAAACAGCCAACGAACAAGGATTATATGTTGGTATTGAAAGTCGTTTGCACTCAAAATGGACACTGAACGGATATGTGGATGTATTTAGTTTTCCATGGCTGCGATACAGAGTGGATGCACCATCAAACGGCCATGATATGCTTGCACAACTTACATACAGACATTCGCGCACCACACTGATTTACTTCAGATACAGACAAAAAATAAAATCCCTTAACAGCAGCGAAGGGATTATCCAAAACATCTATCAAACAGAGAAAAATAATTATCGTATTCATGCACAGTATGCTGTGTCACCTTCTGTCACACTGAAAAACAGACTTGAATTTCTCACCTACTCAATGGACGGAAATCTCAAATCCGGATTCTTGCTTTATCAGGACGTAACATGGAGACCGAAACAAACTCCGTGGGCAATTTCTCTTCGCTATGCATTGTTTGACACTGAAAGCTATGATGAACGTATTTATGCCTTCGAAAACGATGTGCTTTATGCCTATTCCATTCCTGCTTATTATTACAGGGGCAGTCGTGCCTATGTTCTTGTCAAATACAGTCTTGGGCGCAATGTGGATCTTTGGCTTCGCTATGCACAGACATATTACAATAACCGCCAGACAATAGGCTCAGGGCTTGATGAAATTCAGGGTCGTTTGAAATCGGAAATCAAAGCACAGGTGAGGATAAAGTTTTAATAGTATTTTTTCTCTTGACTCTCTGTCAAAGCCTCAAATTGTAATTATTGGCAGGTTTTGTATATTTGTAAAGTCATTTTCTATGCAACAACATGTCTGATAACAAACAAAACAACAATAAAATGAAAAAAAGAATTCTTATTACATTTCTTTTTTGCTGTGCAACATTGCTTATGATAATTGGAGCAAATTCAATAATCAGCAACAAAGAATCAGTAAAACCAAACAAACAAAAACCTTCAAGCTTCACCACCATGGAAGAAATCAAATTACCAGCTCCTTCTCACAGCGGAGACATGTCTGTGGAAGAAGCACTGCAAACACGTCGTTCATTCAGAAATTTCAAACAACAATCCCTAAGCCTTGAACAGGTGTCGCAATTATTGTGGGCAACCTATGGTGTTTCTTATGTTTCATCATCCGGGCGGGAATATAAAACTGCACCCAGTGCAGGTGCCACCTATCCCCTGGAAATTTATCTGCTGGTTGGAAACGTGGAAAATCTTGAGCCCGGGTTATACCGCTATTTGCCCGGCCCACACAGTCTGCTACCCGAAAAAGCAGGCGACCTGAGAAAAGCCGTGAAAGATGCCTGCCTTGGACAAAAAATGCTTGAAGAAGCCCCTGCAAGCATTGTTTTCAGTGCTGTATATGAACGTACCACATCACGCTATGGTACACGGGGCGATGAACGATATGTGTGCATGGATCTGGGTCACGCCGCACAAAACACCTACCTTCAGGCAACAGCCATGGGACTGGTGACCTGTGCTGTAGGAGCCTTTGAAGATGATAAACTACAAAAAGTATTGCAGTTTCCTGCAAACGAAAAAGTATTGTATCTGATGCCCGTTGGATACACAGAGTAATTGGGTCTTTAAAAAATTTTATCTAAAATTTTTATTCGTTTATAGGGTATTCCCAAAAAAAAAAATTAATTTTGCAAACTCAACCAATTAAAAAATATGAAAACATGAAATCAATTTATTTTTCTTTACTATTTTTGTTTCTGGGGCTTCCATTTTATGCCCAGGTTACAACCTTAACTGTTTCAGATGATAATGTTTGTAATGGAGACATTGTTACTGCCACCCTGCAAAGCAAAGATTCATTATTGGTTCCTGCTGTTGGAGGTAACGAGCAAAATGGATATATGTTTGATATTGACGCACATTATCAACTTACAATTACAGGGTTTAAGGTTAACTTTATAGCTAGTCCTCCTGCTAGTTTTGAGGTATATTATCGTTATGGCACCCATGTTGGGTATGAAGCTTCAGCACCTGACTGGACATTGCTGGGAACTTCTACAGGTATTGCTGACGGAACAAATGTTGATATCGGAATCAGCTTTTCTGTTCCTGTTGATTCAGGACAAACAGTTGCCTTCTATGTAACCAGAATTGATGGTAGTTATGTCATCTATAATAATGGAACTGCTGTAGGGGATGTGATTGCAACGAACACAAACTACCTCAGTGTTAAAACAGGTGTTGGCAAGGCATATCCCTTTGGTGGCACATTCTCTCCAAGAAACTTTGAAGGCACTGTTTTATATGAGCCGGGATTTACTAGTGTTGTTTGGAATAACGGAGTTGAAGATACAACTGTTGTTGATTACACTATTGACCGAACTCTTTGTATTGAAGCTGTTGGATTCTTCAAGGGGTCTGCTACAGGAAAAACAGAGCGAAGTATTATTAATTCAAAAGAAATTGATGTTACTGTTGATGCTAATCCAGACTTTATTGTAGATGGTGAATCAAGCACATTAACTTCTCAGATTTACCTTTCCAAGGGATTGGCTACTGCTTTTTCAATTTCCACCGTCAGTTTCCCCGGAGTTATGTTTGACGTTGTCGCTTTAAAAGATTTAACAATTAAAGGCTTATCAACCACATTCCGAACTTCTGATGCTGATGTGGAAATATTCTATAAAACCGGCACACATGATGGTTTTCAAACAAATGCAAGTGCCTGGACAAGTCTTGGAACATCCACAGGTATTCCTTTTGGTACAGACAGACTTATTCCTATTAATTTGAATGTTTCTATTGCTTCCGGAGACACGATTGCTTTTTACATAGCAAGAACTGATGGAGAAAGGATAAGATATTCATCAGGATCATCTTTTGGGGCAGTATGTGCCGACGATGGAAACCTGCAAATACTTGAAGGCACCGCCCTGAATGGTTTTTTTGTCAACCCTCTTCTACCCCGCATTCCACACACGGTAGTACTTTATGAAGTTGATAATTTCACATCTGCGGGATTAACATACAACTGGTCAACAGGTTCACCTGCCGGATCAATTATTGTTTCACCTTCTGTAACTACTGACTACTCTCTTGAGGCTACTTATGATGGCTGTTCAGCCTCTGACACAATCACACTCATCGTTTCAGCTGTGAGCATAAATGAACTTGCCCAGGGCCTTGTGCGTGTTTTTCCAAACCCAACAACTGAAAATATTACGCTTGATATTGATTATGAGAATTTTAATCTGCTGTCATACAGAATCACTGATATTTATGGTGCTGTCATTGATGAAAAAGCAATTGAAACATCCTCAACACAAATCAGGTTTGAATCAATGCCCGCTGGCATCTATTTTGTTCAGTTGATTAATAACGGATCAATCGATGCAGTGTTTAAGATTATTAAACAATAAAAGATCATTTCCGGCCTTTGTCTAAAATCAAAGATTACAAAAAAGCGTGGTATTTCAGACTATGAAACACCACGCCTTTTGTTTTTTTAAACCAGCTATCGTCTTTGCTTTTAACTACCAGGATTTACTGTACAATCAGTTTTGTTTCAGCAATTCTTCCTGTTTTGTGCACCACATCGACGCCTAAAAAAAGGCACATTGATTATCAG
>CAZGIW010000030.1:0-39568 GCA_964526285.1 uncultured Bacteroidales bacterium
TAACACCTTATGCCATGCATCCCACAAATCACAATACAATTTACGGAGGGTATGAAGAAGTATATAAATCAACAAATGCAGGATATTCCTGGACAACTATTTCAAATAACCTGACCGGAGGCTACACCCTTTCAAGACTTAAAGTTTCGCCTGTGAATCCAAATTACATTTTTGCTTCCCGCCAGGGCAATCTTTTTGTAACCAGAAACGGAGGCACAAGCTGGGACACTTATACAACCGGTTTCACCGGAACAATTGTGGGCATTGCTCCCTCATATACAGACCCTGAAAAACTCTGGATTGCCATCACAGGATCCACGGGTGACAGAGTCTTTCTTACAGAAAACAGCGGCCTTACATTCACAAATATCACAGGGAGTCTTTCTGGCACAGGAATACGTTCCCTTGTAAATCACAAAGATTTTCATGAGGGAATTTTTGTGGGTACTGAAAATGCAGTATTTTTTAAAGATACCACCATGGCAGCATGGATTCCATATATGAACGGACTTCCAAATGTTTATATCACTGATCTGGAAATTAATTATACCAACAATCGACTGAGAGCCGGTACCTACGGAAGAGGAATCTGGGAAACCCCAATTCCCACAACAGCATCGATTCAGGAAACTGTTATCTACAATAAACTCAATATTTATCCAAATCCTTCAAGCGGGTTGTTCAATGTTGATTTTGGAGATATTGACAATGTGACAACTGTACTGATTTTTGATGTTACCGGAAAGCTCATGCTCAGTGTTCCTGTTAATGAACAAGTGATGAAAATTGATATGTCGCAGTATGTGAGCGGAGTGTATTTTCTCAAAGCCATCACCCCAAACAAAGATTATATTCAAAGAATAGTACTTCACAATTAATTCATATACATGATGACCATTGAAAAATCCATACACCCTCCCATTACCATCATTGTTGCTGTGGATTTGTCCATGGGCATAGGCAAAGACAACGATTTGCTGTGCCATTTATCCACTGACCTGAAGCGGTTTAAGGAAATCACAACTGGACATACAGTTGTGATGGGTCTGAACACCTGGATTTCACTGCCACGCAAGCCTCTCCCCAATCGCAGACATATTGTCATTGCCCCTGAAAAGGTATTTGAACATCCTGATGTGGAGTTTGCACACAGCATTGAAGAGTCCATAGGAAAAATGGACAAAGACAAAGAAAACTTCATTATTGGCGGCGGCATGGTTTACACAAGTTTTATGGACTATGCACAAACCATCATGCTCACAGTTTTCCAGAAAGAATTTGAAGCTGACACATTCTTTCCTCCCATTTCACAGGATGTATGGAAACTGGTGGAAGAATCAGACACCATGTATGACGAAAAGGAAGCCATGGAGTATGTGTATCAGAGGTATCAGAGAAGAGAAAAATAGAAAAAATAATGATAGAGAAGAATCAATTATTTTAATCTAAAAACATGAATATGATAAGAATTCTCGTTCACGCCACACTCCTGCTGCTGTTTGTTTCATGTAATAACAAAATTGGGCAGAATTCAATAGAAAAATATCTTGATAATAGTATTGCTGTTGATTCAGAAAATGTGCCCAAAAACCCCAATGAGGCATATTTTCCCACTGAGTTTTTTAGGATAGATACCGGAGAAACCACATATGACGGCAAATTTACAGTTGAATGGTACTCAAAACATTTGTATGCAATGAAAGAACCTTTGTTGTATAACATAATTCCCCACAAAGAAATATTCAGGTTTTTATGGCTCAGGACTTTTGATCCACCAGTAGCAATCAGAATTGAGAAGAATAAAGACGAATACAGCCTCACATTAAAAATTTGCGATGGAGCCGGAGGATATGACCCTGGAAATTTGATTGTTAACAAAACCAAAGCCATTGACAAAGCCACATGGAATTCTTTTACCGGGCTTGTTGAAAAGGCAGGGTACTGGAATTCTGCTACAACTGACAATGACATTGGGTTAGACGGATCACAATGGATACTTGAATCAGCCGACAACAGAAGATATCATGTGGTTGACAGATGGTCGCCACAATCAGGAAGTTTTTACAACTGCTGTATGTTTTTAATCAAACTTATGGAAGAAGACATTCCGGGCGGAGTGTATTAAGAGAAGGAAAAACAAAAAATCGTATATGATTCCTATGATATGAAAGTAAAGCAAAAATTTAGTTATTTTACTTTGAACGCACAAAAGTAAAATATAATTTTTTTCAAGTAACTTTGTACACAAAAACTATTTACCATGATAAAACAATTAACCGCAGTGCTTATCCTGCTTTGTTCATTAGCAGGTTTCTCTCAAAATGACCAAATAAACAATATTCGGGAGCACTATCAGGATATAAATAAAAAAATTGCAACTTGTTTGGAAAGTGTTGATGATGAACCTTTTTGCGATCTATACTGCAATGAAATCAAACTAAACATTAACAATAAGCCCTGGCGTGCAGTAGGCATTTTCATGAAAACAATACGATTTTGGTATTCAGACAGCCCTCATTTTATGCCATTAATTGAAAAAAGAGAGCAAGATGCTTTGCAGAAAGTTGAAATTACTGAGCTCATCTCAGACAGAGAAACATACACTGAAATTCTTTATGAAGATGGCGAATTAATCTTCTTTTATTACAAACTTGTGTCGGGATTTAATGAGCATACTGAGGAAAGATTTTACTTTTCAGATGGAAAGCTTATCAGATATCTTGAGAACCAAACAGATAAAACCGGGGATGCAGATGTAAGGCAGGTTGACTATGTTAGAAGCATTGCAAACCAAATGAGTTTGATGTTTTTACAATTGCATGAGTGAAGATTGTCCTTATCTAATGGGTTTTGTGAACATTGCCGCATGGGGATGGCTATGCCAAAGCAATCCATTCTCACAGCATAAATCTCTCTGCCTTTTTCCTGCCTGGCGATGAATAGCATTTTCCAACTGAGTTTTGGAGATTTTTGACTATTTTTGTTGAAGTAGAATAATATTATTTCTATTGCATAATTGTTATTATCAGAGAAAAATGAATCCACTGAGAAATTGAAGTTTTAAAACACATAATAATTAAATGAACGAAATAGATACAAATAAAGCCAACGATTTAAAAATCGAAGTTGGCGTTCAGTTTGAAAAAGGCACCATTTCTCTATCCCAAAAGCAAATGGCAGAGCTTTTCGACAAGGATACTGACACCATTGGCTTACATTTAAAAAATATTTCTATGAAAGAAGAACTTGATGTAAATTCAACTACCGAGTTTTTTCCGTTAGTTCAAAATAGAAAATTAATCACAAAATTGAGGTAAATAATTATTATTATTACCATTTTGCCTATTTTATATAGATTGATATATATTATTTTATTAATTTTGTAAAATTATGAATAAAAGACTTAAACTAAAACCCATAAGCAAAGAACTCATACTTGAACGTATGAAGTTTGAAAACCCCTGGTGGGTAAATGGTCAAATAGACGATGACTACATGGAAATGCAACGTCGTTTGTATTTTGACTTGTTTTCACCATTGGCTATGGAAACGGATGTAAAAAGAGCTTTAGTGCTTATGGGTCCCCGCAGAGTAGGAAAAACAGTCTTAATGCATCACACCATTCAACACCTGCTTGATAATAACCATAACAGACATAATATCTGTTATATTGGAATAGACAACCCGATTTATTTAAATATGGGGCTTGAAACTTTGTTTGCTCTTGCCAGACAGGCAGCAGGAAAAGAAAATCCAAACGGATGGTATGTGTTTTTTGACGAAATACAGTATTTGAAAGATTGGGAAACACATCTAAAGGTGCTTGTGGACAGTTATCCGCGTACAAAATTTATTGTTTCCGGCTCAGCAGCAGCAGCATTAAAGTTTAAAAGTACAGAAAGTGGCGCAGGCAGATTTACTGAGTTTATGCTGCCACCTTTAACTTTTAATGAATACATACATCTAAAAAACTACTCTCATCTTATCAGACCATCGAAAATTAAATGGAACGGAAACATTTCAGACTTTTATACTACAATCAACATAAAAGAAATTAACAATCACTTTATTAATTACATTAATTTTGGTGGATATCCTGAAGTTATTTTTTCTGAAAAGATTCAGGCAAATCCCGGCAGATATATTAAAAGTGACATTGTTGATAAAGTATTACTGCGTGACTTGCCTAGCCTCTATGGCATTCAGGATGTACAGGAACTCAATTCTTTTTTTACAACACTCGCATATTACAGCGGTAATGAAGTTTCACTTGACTCACTATCACAAAGCAGTGGTGTGGAAAAAAACCTGCTCAAAAAATATCTGGAATATCTTGAAGCAGCGTTTTTAATTAAAGTAGTACATCGTATTGATGATAATGCAAAAAAATTTAAGCGTGCAACATTTTATAAAATTTATCTGACCAATCCAAGTTTGCGCAGCGCATTGTTTTCGCCTCTTGAAGCAACTGATGAGTCTATCGGCAACATGGTTGAAACAGCCATTTTTTCGCAATGGATGCAAAGAACATGGCTGACTCCTTGGTATGCCAGATGGACTATGGGCAGAATAAAAGGAGAAGTTGATATGGTAGGACTGGACGATAAGAAACTAAAACCTTTGTGGGCTCTTGAAATAAAATGGACCAACAGGTATTTTGAAAAACCTGATGAATTGAAAAGTTTGATACATTTTTGTAAACTCAACAATTTGTCTTCAGCATTGGTTACAAGTATTGACAAAGAAGGAGTTATTTCTTCAGGTGGTATTGAATTTAGTTTTATTCCTGCTGCAATGTATGCTTATGTTGTGGGAGCAAACACTATAGAAAAAAAGAAACGAAAAATGTAATTTCATACGAGTACTAAGAAGATTACTTTATCGAACAAACAGCAATTGATTAATTTTTCAATGAGCTTGTCTGTTTCAAGCTTTCCATTTTCTACAAGAGTTTTACGAATTAGTTTTTTCAACTTTAACTTTTATCCTTCCCCCAAACCAACTCCCATTTTCCCTGGCGATAAATTGTGTTGATTTATAAAGTTGTAAGATGATTGGACTTTTTTCTGAAGATTATTCCGGAGCAAAGTAGTCCACATTCGTATGCTGTAAAAAATAGCTTCGTTAATTTCTCTAACTCCTGAAAACTATAAGAATCAGGCTGAAAGCCTGAATTTATTTAAGCCTGAGGCAGCGCCTCAGGAAAAAAGCAATCCTGAGATTTGTTTTTTGGCAGGAAATTTGTCAAAAGGGATCTCCGGGTTTGGAAAGAATTTGAACAAATTTCATGACAAAAAATTAATGTGTGATTATTCACATTTTGTTTAGAAGAAGATTCGTTGATCATTCCGGAGCAAAATAGCCAATGCTCTTACAGAATTATGTCAGTGCCAGGCAGAATTTTTTTATCTGTTTATTTTTTTCTTTCGTATTAAAATTTTTCCTAGTTTTGTGGGAAATAAAACCATTAATTATGAAAAATTTAAACTTAAAATTATCTGTTTTTTTATTTTCATTTGTATTGCTATCTTGTGGTGGTGGTAAAAATTCTGAAACAACCGAAACTGAAAATGAAGATGTAAAAATTCAAGCAGCAACACCTAAAACACCTGAAGAATTAAGAGAGATTGAAAAGGTAGATGAGGCTACTATTAAAGCAGCTGAAAACAAAGAAGAATTTGTAAGATTTAGCTCTTCGTATAATTTGACTGAGTTTCCCATGGAAATTTTGGATGCCATTAATATTCAAACACTTGAATTGCATAATTATAAAGGAACAACATTGCCTGAAGAGTTGAAAAACCTGCCTAATCTATCAGTTATTTATATTTCCGGTGCCGGAAATATGGCCACTTTACCAGATTTTTTACCTGAATTGAAAAGTTTAAAAACCATTTCAATTACTGGAGCTAAAAATTTAGATTTGAATCAGGCTTTTAAAGTATTAAGTAAATGCCCCAATATTGAGTATGTTGAATTTTCTAATAGTGCTGTTCCATCAAAAATTCCACCAGAAATTGGAAAATTGACAAAATTGAAAGTTTTAAATATCTCTAACAATCATATAACTTCATTTCCTGAAGAATTTTACACACTCCCCTCTTTGGAAAGAGTATTGATTTCCAGTTCCGGTGAAACTTTATATAATTATGAGGAGTTGTTTAATGGAATGAAAAACTTACCTAAATTAACTTCAATTTTAATGGGATATACCGGAATGACCAGCTTGCCTAAAGTATTAAATGAATACCCTTCATTACAAAGATTTCAATGGGCTGAAGAAGGAAAAGGTTGGGAAAATTCAGATGCAATTATTAAAACAACAAAAGCAGAAAGTGATAAATTTCCCAATTTTGAAGTAACATGGTCTTTTGGAACTACTGTTTTCTATGACTATTATTGAAATTGCCTGAATTTATTTGGGGGATAATCTACACAAGTCTTTTGTTTCTGAAAGCAGTGCCTGATCCAGACTTCAAGTATTTTTCAAAGTCATAAGCTTTGTATTTTTCATTGAATATTATTTGTGTAATGAGCACAACAGGCAGCTTGTCTTTGGTATAATGCACCATCCCTTTTCCGTGTCGGATAAGCCTGTCTTCAATATTATTGGTGCATCCGGTATAGTATGTCCCATCAGAACATTTCAAAATATACACTGTCCACATAATGATTTTTTTATTGGTAAAGTTATAGATAAAAGTGGACGGTGTCCACCGAAGTTCACCGAAACTTTAGTGATATGGTAAGAACGAAGTTCCCCGGAGTTTACTTCGGGGAACGAGTTCCCCCGGAATTTATTTCGGGGATAATCTACACAAGCCTTTTGTTTCTGAAAGCAGCACCCGAGCCAGACTTCAAATATTTTTCAAAGTCATAAGCTTTGTGTTTTTCATTGAAGATTATTTGTGTAATGAGCACAACAGGCAGCTTGTCTTTGGTATAATGCACCATCCCTTTTCCGTGTCGGATAAGCCTGTCTTCAATATTATTGGTGCATCCGGTATAGTATGTCCCATCAGAACATTTCAAAATATACACTGTCCACATAATGATTTTTTTATTGGTAAAGTTATAGATAAAAGTGGACGGTGTCCACCGAAGTTCACCGAAACTTTAGTGATATGGTAAGAACGAAGTTCCCCGGAGTTTACTTCGGGGAACGAGTTCCCCCGGAACTATAATTATGTACTAAGAACGAAGTTCCCCGGAGTTTACTTCGGGGAACGAAGGTGGAGCCGGAGGGTGTCGAACCCTCGTCCAAACAAGTGACAAAAAAGCTTTCTACATGCTTAGCTATTGATTGAATTGTCGGTCAGAATATGGCCAAAAGCGATCCTTATTTCTAACGTATCCTTAAATTTTCGCACCTGCTTAAAGGAGTCACAGATACTATTCAAGGCATTTCCGAAGCTTCGATCGGGACACCGCCTGAAAAGGTTTCCCGGGAAGCTGAAAGCTGATAGTCTGAGACTACGCAGCTAACTGATAGTTATAATCGTTGCCAGTTATTTTTGGCGATGTGAATTTCTTTTAACGGGAACTAATCACAAATCCCGACATGCTTACATTTCCACCAGCCTTGCTGTCAAAACCAATACGGCCCCTCAATGAACGTTTTTTGACAAACGGATTGCAAAATTACAAAAATTCTGCCATTTTAGCTAATAATATGAAAGATCTGAAAAACTATCGCATCCCAAAACAGTAGGCAAATGATATCACAGGACCACCGGGCTGCAGAATACTCATCATCTGCTTCGAATTATCGGTCAGATTGTGATTACTTGTAATCTCCCATGCATTTTTTCGTAATTTAATGCTATAACCTGTCCCAATCATCATCTTACTTGCACGACCAATGGGGATATTATAATAAAAAACCGCATGAATATTATTCACCGGTTGTAAAATCATTGTCACATACTCATATTCTCCTGATGTGGTTTCTAAGCTTGTCATATAATTTTTAAAACCATGCGCATAACAATAGCCAACACTTATGGAAGGTCCGTTTGATGGCTTAATGAGATATGCTGCAATTCCTGAGCCTGCTTTGAATCCCCAGCTTCCCAACCCCCCCGCAAAAAATATTGAAAAATGATCATCAACAGGATACTCCATCATCAATCCAATCATTCCGGTATATGCATTAATTCCATGACCTATACCAACAAAGGATTTTGTATGATATGAAATTTTTCCGTGATCAATGTCAGGCTGGGCAGAAACCTTAAGTATAAACAACAACGTAAAAAACAGGCACAGTATTTTGCCAATTGCAACAACAGAAAAAAAGTTGTGTTGATGTATTTTCAACTTTCATTATTTTTTACAAAAATAACAAAATTGTTCAACTATTAATAAAAATATCGGATAACCACGAATTGCGTTTTTACAAATCCTCATCATTTGCCAAACAATACACGGCAAGAAACAACAATTTTGCAGCATCTTCCATGGTCTCCCATGAAAGCAGATCTTCGGTGTCCTTATGACTATGATAATAAAGCGGAAATTCACGATCAGTAATTCCAAAATGCACGGTGGGAATATCTCTCATCAGAAACACCAACCCATCTGTTCGCGGACGTCCTTTCACCGGCCTGTTTTCAGAAGCCCTAAACGAACGATGAACAAACAGTTCATTGTTATCCATGAAATGCTTGAGCATCTGAGGATAGGACTGCCCTCCCCAAACAGCAAGTCCTGTCCCGTTTCCTACCATATCCAGATTTATCATTAACCTGATTTTTTCAAGTGGTAATTTTGGGTTTTCCACATAATGAAGGCTACCAAGCAAACCACACTCTTCTCCTCCAAATAAAATAATCATCACACTGCGTTTCATTTTGCCTTTCATCACTGAAAGAGCCTTTGCTGCTGCAAGCACATCGGCCACACCTGATGCATTGTCCAAAGCACCAGGAAGAAGAAAACCCAGAGAACCCTGCCCATCCAGATGAGCACCAATGATGATGTATTCATTTTTTAACACAGGGTCATTTCCTTCTATAAATCCTATGACATTGGCGGTGATTCCCTCATCAAAGCACTCCACATTGGTCTGAATTTCTGCCTGAAAACCGGTTTCAAAGGAAGCGGGCTGCATTGATACAGAAATTTGCTTTATAACTGTGTCATAATTCAGTGTATTCTGCTCAAAAATATACCTGGCTACATCCTGATGTACTGCTGCATAATAAAAACCCTCATAATGAGGAGTGCCGGGACTTGCCATCATATCAATAATCAACACTCCGGCAGCACCATGCTCATATGCGTTGGCATATTTGTAACGATGCGAATTATAAAATGTCCACATTGCTGCAGTGTCTGCATTGCTCCCCTTGTAGGGAACTGTTCCTGTTATAAGAACAATCTTCCCCTTTACATCAATTCCGGCATAATCATCATAGTTCATTTCAGTATATGAAATACCGTGTCCTGCAAAAACAAGCTTCGACTGTACGTTGCCATTATCAGGATTGGCGCCGGGATAATATTCTTCTTTTACAAGTAATTTCTTTTCCGAATTTCCATGTCGGAGAATCACATGTCCAGCATCTTTTACATCACACCATGGACGGTTGAAATATTGAAAATAGGTCCCGTCATCACCAAAAGGATCAATACCCCATTCATTCATGAGTTCGGCTGCCCATTGTGCAATGTGCATGTACTCCGGAGAACCCGCAAGACGGCCTTTATATTCGGGCTTTACCATTTCATGAATATAATCCTCTATGTCATGAGATGAAATTTTATGAAATGTTTTCAGCACATCTTCATCATACTGAGCAAAAGCAAATGTGAGAATGAAAAATGTTGCAGTTAAAAAAGGAATAAATTGTTTCACGATGTATTATTTATGGTTCTACTTATATTAAAAAAATGTTTTTGTTTCAGAGATACAGGAACAAGCTTGAATAAGGTAATAAGGTCAAAATTAGTTTGTGTTTCATAGTGTTATGAAGGTAATAAGGTGGAAATTAGTTCATGTTTCATGGTGTTACTTAAGCAATAATGTTTTTTTTGTCCGGATTATTCATGATTTGTTTAGGTATGTGCTTACTCTGATAAAACTTGTTCAAATCATCAGGATACCGCCTAAATTTGTCAAATTGTCACAAGTGATAAATGATAAATTGGCAGAATCTTATTTATTTGTCAAAAAATCAAACCCTGTATAAGGAATCAAAACATCAGGCACTTTAACCCCCTGAGGAGTCTGATTATTTTCAATAATAGCTGCCACAATTCTGGGAAGGGCAAGAGCACTTCCGTTGAGTGTGTGAGGAACAAAAGTTTTTCCGTCGCTGTCTTTGGCTCTCAGTTTCATTCTGTTGCTCTGAAAGGTCTCAAAATTTGACACAGAACTCACCTCGAGCCAGCGTTTTTGTCCGGCTGCCCAAACTTCAAAATCATAGGTCATGGCTGCTGTAAAGCTTATATCTACTCCGCACAGTCGCAAAATCCGATACGGAAGTCCAAGACTTTCGATAAGACCACCCACATGCTTGCACATTTCATCCAAAGCAGCATAACCATTTTCAGGTTTTTCAATTCTCACAATCTCTACTTTATCAAACTGATGCAGGCGATTCAATCCACGCACATCTTTTCCGTATGAACCGGCTTCACGACGAAAACATGCAGAATAGGCAACCAATTTCAATGGTAATTCATTGTCTTTCAGAATCACATCACGGTAAATGTTGGTTACAGGAACTTCAGCGGTTGGAATTAAAAACAAATTATCCAATGGCATATGATACATTTGTCCGTCCTTATCAGGCAACTGACCTGTGCCAAAGCCAGAATCCTCATTAATCAGATACGGAGGCTGAACTTCAAAATAACCAGCTTCCACGCCATTATCAAGAAAATATTGAATGAGCGCACGCTGAAATTTTGCCATTTTCCCCTTATAAACCGGAAATCCAGAGCCCGTGATTTTACTACCCCACTCAAAATCAATGAGTTGATGCTCATCGCACAAATCCCAGTGGGGTTTCAGATTATCAGAAAAGCCAGAAATATCTCCACTTGTATAAGTAATTTCATTGTCATCTGCGCTATGACCTGGTTTTACGTCAGGATGGGGCAAATTAGGAATAAGAACCAGCATGCTATGTTGCTGATTTTCAAGAGACTGAAGTTGTGTTTCAAGTTCTTTTGACTGTTCCTTCAGTTGCGCCGCCTGTTCTTTGAGCGGTGCTGCATTCTGAGCTTTCCCTGATTTAAACAATTCACCCATTTCCTTTGAGAGTTGGTTTGCTTTTGCAAGACAATCGTCAAGTTGTTTTTGAGTTGAACGTCTTTGCTCATCAACAGTAATGATTTTATCAATGAGTTCAATTTGTTTGAAATTTTTTATTTGCAAACCTTGTTTTACCTTATCAGTATGCTCGCGGATATAGTTAATTTGTAACATGTATGAGAAATTTAGTGATGTGCAAAATTACAGTTTTTTTTGCAAGAAATTGAGCAAATTATTTGGATGGGCCCGTCCATTTTAGGCCAATTTATCACAATTAGACAAATTACTTTACACGATAATGCATACCTATCTCTGCAAGAGGATTGCCATTAAGGAAAAATTAAAAAGTATAAAAACAGATTAGAATTTTCAGGTTTGACTAATATTCAATCTTTCACACATCTCACAGAATACCCACTGAGTTTATTATATTGAAGTGGAACAATTGTCCCCGTTCCATAAAAACCCAAAAGGTATTGCATAGCTTGATTAGAATCATATTCAGTTGAAGTCCAATATCTTGCACGCTCACCAATGCTTGATGGAAAATTTCCGTTAGAATAACGTTCGTCTCCGGGAATAGCAGCAAAACCTAAATCATCTGTTCCATAATGTGTAGCATGACTCAGCCATCTGGGATGAACAGAAGTGGCACAGGATGGTATGGGGTGTGAAATCTGACGACATGCTTTAAATCTGTTCCCAAGCTCCAAATATAATAATGCGGCATAATCAACTAGTTGTTGAATTTCACCTAAAGAAGGTACATGCCATCCGTCAGGACAAATATTTCTACCTCCGTTGCTGGTAGCAGCAACAGCATGCCAGTTATATAATGCACCATAAACTGCATATGTAGAAGAATCATTTTTAAACCATGCGTATGCTCCTGATGTACTATTTGTCCAATCTGTTGTATTAGCACCAGGATAATGAATCATCGTGCCATCACTGTATTTTCTTGTGCGAAGATTTTCACCTGTCCAGCACTGATGCCCAATTTCAATGGCATTGTATACATTTCCTTCAACATCTGTAACCTGTGTAATGCCTGCACATGGCTTGAACAATTCGATATTGAACAAATATGTTTTATCTACCAGGGGATTGTCCTGAATCGTATCAGAACCAAAAACATATATTGCTGATGTTGCATATCCTGTATATTCAAGCAAATCTCCAGGCGCCCAGACAAAAGAAGATTTTTGATTCCTTAAAAGATTCAAATGCCCACTGATTCCTTCATATACAATTTTTCCAGCAGAATTATCCACAGTATTAGTAGAAATCATTTTTATTGATTGCGAACCTTCATTCGATTGGACTTCAACAAAATAAAATTTTTCACTCCCTGAATACCATCTGAATCTATGAACACCTGTTGAAAGAAAAGAACTATAAGAAGTAATCTCACGTCCTAAAATATCATACACTTTGACATTAACATTATCGTCATTAAACAAACTTAATTGTATTGTTGTGTATTCATCAAAAGGATTAGGATAGTTGTTATGTAAAATAAAATTACCACTACCCCCCATTTCATAGGCTGTCATTCCAACAGTTACATCAAGCACAAGTACTGTATCAATGCCATAAAGCATTGTATCACTGCCCTGTGTGAGATTTTCAACTTTTATACTGTCAATGGGAATGTTATTGCCATTAAGATTAGCAGTAAATGTAAGCTCAATTGTTTGTGTAAAAACAACATAAACCAAACAAAACTTGATTAAACATAATAAATAGAACTTTTTCATGATAAAATCTCTTATTGTTATTCATTTGCAAAAATACGGAAATTTTTTAAGCGAATCAGGAAGCAAAACTTTGTGTTTTACAAAAAATGTAAGTGTTAAGGATGCCAATAACAAATTCGGGTTCAATGGCACCTGAAAAACAAAGCTCTTACAAATCACGATAAATTTTCTTTACTTTCAGGCAATAATTACACATGAACATACGTAACATATTCATGGCACACTCATTGCTAACCTAAAAATCCTAATCCAAACATTATGAAAACAAAAATCATCTTCATTGCACTTATTGTGATGATAAGTCAATTTGCTTCAGCTCAGGTTGTTTTTCAGGATCTCACGCTTGATGAAGCAGCTGCAAAAGCCAAAAAAGAAAACAAACTCATTTTTGTTGATGTGTATGCCACCTGGTGTCGTCCATGCAAAATGCTTGATTCTGAGGTATTTCCCAATACAGAACTGGGTGATTATTTTAACAAACACTTTATTTGTCTCAAAATTGACGGAGAAAAAGGTGATGGACCTAAAATAATGAAACAATACAGTTTAACAGCCTATCCATCGTTATTGTTTTTGAATCCTGAAAAAGAAGTTGTGAGAAAAGTCAGGGGATTTGTATATGCCGATCAACTATTGTCTCAGGGAAAAATTGCAATTGACCCCAGCCTGTCTCCCACCTATGCTGCGCTGAAAGAATTTGAAAAAAATCCCACAAGAGAAAATCATCGTAATTTGATTTTGACATACATTGAACAAGATGAAGATTTTGAACAAATCTGTCAGGATTATCTGAAAAAATATCCGGTACTGGAACTTGAAAATGAGATTGACTTTGTTGTGTTCTATATCGTTGACAATGACATCAATTCATTAAACATGAAAGTTTTTCTTGAAAACACAGAAGAATATAGTACTGAATATGTGGTAGAAAAGCTTGAAACTGTCATATTGCATTATCTTGATATTTCTGTTGAGCAAAAAGATATCAGCATAGTGCTGGATGTTGTTGATATTGTTTTCCCTGCATACTACGAGGCAATAGAAGGGGAAATGGAAAAAGAGCAACTTGTGGAGATTATCCAGGAGTATTATGACGAGGATGTGGAAGAATAAGAGTCTGATATAGGAAATTGTAATTCCAGATTTGAAGCTACTGCATGTTTTAGTGAATCATTGAAGAAAAACCATGAACTAAAAAATCACTGTTTGCCGACTAAATTTTAAGTTGTTTTTCTGTGTTTTTTCCCTGGCTATGCAGAAGGTTACAACTCCCCAAATATTCTGCATGGAAATATTGCCTGTTGTAAGAGTCCACAGATGTAATTTATCCCGAAGAATTCGGGATAGATTATGCTGATTTTGAATAATTACAATATGTACAAAGCAAAAAACTGGAGAGATTCTACTATTCGTAGTATTCAACTGACCAATTATATTCAAATCTATCTGCCGTTCCTTCAGTTCTGAATTTAAAAGTGTAAGTATCTTCAGATGCATAGAAAAGGTAACCACCATAATCTTTTTTTCCAGTGGAAAACATTATACTTTTAAAGTTCACCATAACCTTCTTATTACGAGTATTATAGGCTTTTATTTGTAATTCTGTTTGTGCATATCCCTGGTAATCATTATAGTAGCCAAATCGATACTCAAGCTTAATACCATCATAACTATCCAAATATGCCCAGTTGGCCCAATTTATATTTTGGGCATTTGAGTTTGCTATAAATAATAAACTTGCTACAATTGTAAAAAAAATAATCTTTTTCATTGTTAAGTTATTTTTAGTCGTGCACTACCTTATTTTAGGGATTGGTCGGGTCAATTTTTTATCCCGCTGTGTTCAATTTCTGTCCGAATTCAGTATGTCAGTCATTTCTTTATCCGATTAAGTCGGTGGCTTTACTGAATATGTTTATTCGTCTTATTAATTGCACATAAATGATAATTTAAAAAAATCAAACGGACTATTTCTTAGTCTCTTCTAAAGAAATAATTTCCTATGCAAATAAAACACTTTTTGATATACAATATATACCACTATAGGGTGAGTTTTTAAGATTATCATCATTTTATTAAGTTTTTTTTACCTCTATTTATTTCCTTTCCAAATAAACAACATCAACCACATAAACATACGTGTCTTTATCCCTGAATAATTCTGCATGAACACCCCACTTTTTAATTCTATTTTTATTTGAAAGTAGTTCTGATAGTTCATCATCAATAATTTTAAACGCTGTTCCGCTTTTCATTTCTTCTTCTGAAAATGAAAAGATTAAACACTTTTCATCAATATTGTTAAATAAAACAGTAAATAGTCCAAAATAACCGGAAGCTTTTAAAAAACGTTTTTTTGTTGTTTCTGCATAATAGTTTCGATTATTTTTTTCCTGAACATATACACAGCTTCTGAATGTCTTTAAATACAACACATGCATTTGAGCAGACTTAAACATCCATTTATCATATTTATTTTTATCAGGCATTTTCTCAGAAATCAGAGCTTTTAATCTCCTGCGCTCAGTGTTAATATTGAATCCTGAAGTTTTAGTTTCAACTTGGACAGTTTCATATGAAACTGGGTATTGCAATGCCAAAGTATCATCCCAATGAATTGTAATATCGTGTTCGTAAAAAGAGTTCTTTCCTGCAAAAACAGTAGTTCCATAAACTCTATTTTCTGACATATAGAATGAGGTTCCGTGTGAGAAGTACATCAAATCAAGCATGTTTTGGTTGTGCCCTCCTGAGGCCATCCATCTTTGCATTGCTTCTTCTGCAACAGAAAGTGCATTCTCAACAATATCACCATTGTTTGAAAAATATATATAAAGCGCATTTTCTCCATGGGCATCTATATCGTCATGATTATCAGTTACAAACATAACCCTATCAGTGAAGCTTCTGCCAGAAAAAAAATTTCTGCCCGAAGTCTGAGAATGAGTTAGTCTTTTATTATTTGACATATACACATTATGATTTCTTGCTGCTAACCACAAACAATCATTCCAGTATAAAATGCTCAATCCATTTTTAAGGCGGTATAAGTTAATAAGCTGATGAAAGAAATAGGATGAAAGCCGTTCAAATTGTAATTCTTCATTTGTATATACAGCCTCCATATATTTTTGTAAATCACCCTGTCGCAAAAGAACATTTCTGTATTCTGAACTGCTAATTGCATCATATTCATGAATAAACCCCATCCTACTACTATGACTTTGTAATGGAGAGGTTGTTTGCGAGTACATTGTAAGACAAATCAATTGAAATATTAATAAAAGAAACAATTTGAGTGCATTCATGTTTTTCTTTTAATAAATAAATCCATATGAACTTGTGAGCGACAAAGATAACACGAAATTTCATGCCCATCAAATTCAATAAATCATATTGTAAAAAAGCCTTTTTTAAACAAAAAAATCATTTCCATTCGCCAATGAGATTGATTTTTTCATTCTGTTATTCAATGGACTCTTTTTGTCCAGAATTATCTATAGAAAATTTCATAGTCACATCCTTTTTCCTGACTTCAACACTGGGACACCCTAAACAGATTTCCAAAAAACATCATCAAATAGCATAGCTATTGACCTTTGTTTGTTCGTAATTATCATTGTCTTACTCATAGTTTTATTACTCATAGGGAGCCTTACCTTTATTGTGGTAATTGTTTTTGCAATATTTAGCACTTTATCTACGCTGATGTTTATATGTTTGACTTTTAGTATTCTTTCGAGTTCTTTGTATACTTTGTAAGCAATGAAACAAATACAAACGTGTGCTTCAATACGCTTTGGACTAAAATGAAACATTGGCCGTATTTCTATTGTGCCCTTTGTTATGCGGTATGCTCGCTCGATTATCCATAATCCTGTATATTGCTTGTAAACTTCTTTTGATGGAAGATCTGTGTTCGTTAAGTAGCCTTTTAGACCATCCCATTTTTCATCATCGCTTATTTTGTCTTGGTTAATGCTGACATTTACATTGTTATGTATGTCTAAAAACTTATTATAACCTCGTTTGTTTATGTTTTCTTTGGTGATTTTGCCACTCTTATATGCTTTTTGCAAACGTTTGATTCCTCTTTCTCTATTGTAATTGTCTTTCTTTGCTCTAATCTCGGAATAACCTACTACTAATCGAACTCCATTTTTTTTGAATTCGTCAAATTCGCCATCTCGCTTTTCTAATGACAAAATCCATCGTTTGATTTCTTCGGTTTCATTTTTAATTCTTGCTCCGATGATGTATTTATAGCCTGCAGATTCTAACAGTAATATATTTGATTTGTTCATTAATCCTGAATCTGCAACAACTACAAAGTCATCCAAATCAAAACGCTGCACAAAGTCCTCTACTATAGGCATCATTGTCCGCCCTTCATATTGAGAGCCATTAAATAACGAATAAGATAAAGGATAGCCATCCTTGCTTACAAGTAGTCCTAGAACTACCTGTGGGTTCTGATGTTTTCCATCTTTTGAGTATCCTTGTTCTCGATACTCATCGACATAATCTGTTTCAAAATAAATTGTGGTAACATCATAAAACATTAATCCAATTCTTCCTCCTAAAATTTTTTGTGTGTGCTCAACACTTATTTTTTGAATCTCTTCTTGCTGTGAGTTTTGTAACTTGTCTAAATAGCGATATATCTTTTGTAAATGCACATCTTCATCAAAATATGATTTCAGATAATCAACTGTTGCAGCTTTACTCATCGGCTGGCTTAAACGAGCAATAACCAAGTGTTTTAATATATCGTCCTCAATAGTATCAAAGCCAACATTTCTATATACCTTGTCTAATATCAATTGTGTTCCATTTATCAAAATGTTTTCAATATTAGACAATAAGCTTTCAACAACTTGTTTTTCTTCAATTTCTTTGGACATATTTCCAAACATATCTTGCTTTCCAGTAATGCCTGATATCCAACTTACCCCTTCCTGATATAGTTTCTCAATAGAAGCTGCATCTGATGAACTTCCAATAGTTTTAATAACACGATAACTGCCTTTGCTTTTATCAATTATTTGAACACTAACGACTCCACTTGGGTTATTTTTCTTTCTTACAAACATACCCTCAAAAATAGTCATTTTTTTAGTCAGGACACCCATTTGGGTGTCCTGAAAATTGCAACATGCTGATTGTGTAGCTGTTATAAAATTAAGAAAAATCCAGTGTCAAAGTCAGGAGAAATAGGATGAAAGCCGTTCAAATTGTAATTCTTCATTTGTATATACAGCCTCCATATATTTTTGTAAATCACCCTGTCGCAAAAGAACATTTCTGTATTCTGAACTGCTAATTGCATCATATTCATGAATAAACCCCATCCTACTACTATGACTTTGTAATGGAGAGGTTGTTTGCGAGTACATTGTAAGACAAATCAATTGAAATATTAATAAAAGAAACAATTTGAGTGCATTCATGTTTTTCTTTTAATAAATAAATCCATATGAACTTGTGAGCGACAAAGATAACACGAAATTTCATGCCCATCAAATTCAATAAATCATATTGTAAAAAAGCCTTTTTTAAACAAAAAAATCATTTCCATTCGCCAATGAGATTGATTTTTTCATTCTGTTATTCAATGGACTCTTTTTGTCCAGAATTATCTATAGAAAATTTCATAGTCACATCCTTTTTCTCTTTATCATTTGAATTTTTTATGTGTATTTTATTCAAGCTAACTTATAAAGCTTTAACTATAAGCACTTCTAAATAAAGTTGTGTGTTAATCTATCTCTTTTCCAAAATAATCAAAGTAAAAAATGGTATTGTTCTTACTGGCAATAATTGTCCGGAATATCAATAACCTTTTATACAACGAACAGGAAATCCCCAATCCTCATTTCTACCAAAAGAAAAACTCACCTCTTTTCTATAAACATTCAGATAAATCTTCCTGGCAACATGTGGTTGAATTCTTTTATCTGAAATCCAGAATCCTGACCTGTAATTCAGTATATGAAAATAACCGTTTTTATCTCTCCAGCCAATCAATTTCGTATTGAAACAACTTGAACATGTATCTGTTAGACCATCATAATCGGAAAGTGAGTTTGCTGAAAAATAACCAAACAATTCTTCATAATCACTTTGATTAGGCAAATACCATCCTATTGGGCATATGTCTCTCCCTTTAATGTCATAAATAACAAACCAGTTATAGAGCCTGCCATATTTTTCTCCCAACAATGAATCGTTTCTGTAATTACACCAGGCAGCAGTATACATCATTCCTGATTTCTCCCATGCATTATGACTTTCAATATTTTTAATACTATCCCCATTTGTAAATTCAGTTGCTCTGAGATTTTCTGTCATCCATATTTGTGTTCCAAACTCAGCCCATTTGTACTCTCTGCCGTCCCTTTCATCAATAAAAGTTCCGTATTCCTGTGAATACAAATCTAATGTAATTATTAGGAAAAACAACAATGTAGTTATAGTAATTCTTAACATACAATGAAAAGGGTTAAAAAAAAACTATTTCAATCTGACAAATACTTCAGTATCAGAAAAACCACCTTTTTTCACAAACTCATTAAACTGTTTTTTGTTTATGTTAAAAGACTCTGGTGGAATTGTGTCTTCGGGGGTTTCTGAAATTTCCATAAGATTGTCAAGTTCATACTGACGAGAAATCTGTGAAATTTTAAGTTCTCCTTTTTTCAGATCTATTTTCCTCACAGTCCATTTGTCTTCATCAGTTCGGATGTTCAAGAAATAATATCCTTTTGATTTGCGTAGCACATTATCCATGTTTATCATAAAGATTGTATCAACACCATATTCATGAATTATGAGACTGTCACCGTCTTTGGCAAAAGGAATTTTTTCAGCAGTTTCTTCATTGATGATTGCATCATCTGTAATCACAAAATGATTATCCAACTGGTTTGGGTGCACTTTGTAATGAAAATCATAGATTCTTTGAATCAGATTTGCATCGATGATAAGCAATGAACTGTCATCGGCACTGACATAATGCCCCTGAATGCGTTTTGGAAACTGTTTCAGGTCATTCGCATCTGCGGGCTGCGGTTCAGTGAAGGAAACGGTTGGCTGTCCACAGGAAGCAATTAAAATCAGGGCCGAAAAAATTAAAAGATAATTTAGAATTTTCATGATTTTTTCCTTTTTATTATTTTATATTTTTTAAATACTTAAATATATCCTTATGTTTTTTTGCCATTTTCAAAACATTTTTCCTGTAGAAAAAATTAAAATCTTCATATTGGCAAATTAGCTTTACAGTTTTTAAATCACCGCTTGATACTGCAAGCATTAGTGGCGTATATCCATCATCTGTTTCAGCATCAATATCCATATTCAAATCATTCAGAAGATACTCAACAATATCTGACATCCCAAATTCACATGCTACATGAAGAATACCATATCCATCATTTTCTTTAGCATAAACATTTGCATGCGCATTCACCAAACACTTTACATTTTCAAGTGAGGTTATAGCTGCATAGTGTAATGGAGTCCAACCATCATTATCCGGACAATCTCTTTTTGCAATAAAGCCAAGTATTATCTCAATATTCTCAGGATTTGAAACAGCGGCATAATGCAAAAACATACGACCATCTTCATCAGACAGGTATGTGTGCATATCATTAGGATAAAACTCATAATATAAATCATAATTTGTTATCATTCTATCAACCAGATATCTTAATATATCAGGATTGTTGTTTCGTGCTGCATAGAACATGAGATTATCTTCCGGATGAAACTCCCAAATATCGAGACTATCCTCCTCAACAAACCTCATAAATAAATCATAATGCCCACCTATTACTGTATGATGCAGAACTCCTTTGTTTAATTCACTATTAACGTGTAAATTGGGATGTAGTGACAAAATATAATCTATAACATCACGGTTATTGCTCTGTAATGCTTGTAAAAGCGGATAGTTCCCGTTACACAGCATACACGGTGAATTAATATCAGCACCAAGTTCAATAAATCGTTTCATTGTTGTAATATCTGCTCTGTCTACCATTAATGCCAGAGAATGGCCCAGTTGTTCAATATAATTGGGTTCTTTCTTTATTTCCTCAAGCAACCATTCAAAAATCTCAGTTTGTTTCATTGCATATGCATAATTCAGCAAATATCCTTTTACCGGCTGTCCGTTATTTGCTACATAATCATAAACAGCACCAAGATCACCACCCTTTTTTTCAAAAGCTTGTACTTTCTTTAGTTGCCCGTTATGAACAAAACTTACTGGTTTCTGAGCATAAGAAACCTGAGCTGCAAACATGCTTATTAAAAGTAGCAAAATGCATAAAATTTTATTTTTTTTCATGTTCATGATATTTTGTATTAATTTTCTATCAACTTCATTTCAATTCTTCTGTTTTTTGCTCTGCCTTCGGGCGTATTGTTTGAATCTATGGGTTTGGTGTCTGCATATCCCTTATACTGTAATCTTGATTCGAATACTCCGTTACTCACAAGAAATTCATAAACACTTTTAGCTCTGTTTTGTGAAAGTGTTACATTGTGCTCATAACTCCCTGTGTTATCAGTATGCCCTGTGATTTCCACTACCAAATCTGGATTTTCTAAAAGATAATTCAATACAATAAGCAAAATCGTTTCAGATTCTTCTTTGAGTTCATATTTATCAGTATCAAAATAAATATTGGGAATAACAATTTCACCACTCTCATTCAATAGATTCAGTTCTCCAATAAAAATCTTATGCGGTTCAAATTCAGCATAGTCGAGCAAATCTGCTAATATGTTTTCAAGCTCAACACATTCATAACCAAGTGACTTTGCCTTGTAAAAGTTTGTAAAAGCCTCAGTATATTTCTCCTGTAAATAAAAAATATAGGCACGATAAAAATAAGCATCAGCATTTTCGGGTTTATATTTTATGGATATATTCATATCCAACATTGATTTATCAAAGTCTCCCAATTCAAAATATGCTCTCCCCCTCCATAGATGTAAATCTGCTAAATCTTCATTTTCAGGAGTTCTTTCAATACTCATTGAATAATAATTGGAGGCATCTACATAATTCTTCTGTTCATAACGGATTGCAGCCATCCATTTTAAAGATATATGTGATTTATCTTCTATGTTTTTTGTTTTCAGACTTTCCTCAAAAGTTTCAAATGCCTCATCCAATTTGTTCATTTTAATATGCGTAAGCCCTAAAAACAAATAACCATCATAATCATCAGGATACAGACTTACATATTCTGAAAAAATACTCAAAGCTGAGTCAAACAAACCGTTTTTCAACGCTATTGTTCCATTTGACATCATTTCATACTGCTTGTAATAAATTGCCTTTTCATCGTTATGAACTGTGGCAGATTTTTCATCTTTTTTGTTTTTTTCTGTAAGTAGTTTACAGGAACAAAGCAAAGCTATTAGAAACAAAAATAGAATGACTGGTTTTTTACTTCGTTTCATAATTATTCAAATTTTTTCAAATATCAAATACTTAAGTTCTTACGATTATTTCCCCATAAATATTGAGAATGTAGGCAATACAATATAAAACGAGTTTTCAGAAGGTTTATTAAGTTGAGCCGATAACTTTATTAGTAATGGAATTCCCGAACTATCATAAAAACTATATTCATATCCCAGGGTTGCAACAAAGTCGACCTGAAAAACATGGTTTTTGTCAATAACCCTTGTTCCAGGTTCAACTCCACCACCTAAAAATAATCTATGGCCTTTCACGTTCATTTTTGGATAAAACAGATATACTAACTCTGTTCTTATTCCTCCCATGCTCCACAATGGTATTTCATCTGACAATGCTTTGCCAAACAATAGACCTTCATACAGCAATCCTGTTCTAAATGCGTGTTTTTTAAGTACATACCTGCATGTTTTTTTGTATGTGTTTCCATATTGGAATTGTAATCCCGAAGACAGCCCTATGCTCAATCCCATTTCACTGAGCCAACCCTTTTGTGATTTGAGAAAAGCATCATATGAGGTTTGTGCATTTACACTCATATGAGAATATAATGTCAATGACAAAACAAAAACTATACTTCCCAATGCGTTCTTTTTGTTCATATCAAAATAAAATATTTATTATTTTCACCTAAAAACACCATCGGTAATTTTTCTTACTAAGACTGTATCTTCATAGAAAACGTAAAACTCTGCTTCAAAGCTTCCTTTGCTAAAAGGTTCTTCAATTGTGACAATAGCTTCTTGATTGAAAAAAGGTCCTTCGAAAAAAATATCACATTGGCCTAAACTCTGCACATATGTACCAGCTGTATCACCAAAAACACTGATGCTTATACTGAAAAATTCATCACTACCTGCATATTTTTTATAAACAGCTGATATTTGGAATACATTTTTTTTGCTATTGAAATCTTTACTTACTCGTGAAGAAGTCCAATGTCCATCCCAGAAATCAAACTCAACTACTGATGGTTTTTCATACTTACTGCAGGATGACAACAGGAAAGCCAAAGATATAAAACATAAACACATTGATATTTTCATAAAAATCTGGTTTAATTTTTTATGCAACGCACAGAAAACCCCACTTTTCTGTTGTTGTCTTTAAACATTTCGAAACTCTGCCAGGGCTTGTATATAGTCATATACCATGCCCCATTGCCATCATCCTCTGATGATGACCACCAAAAGCCATAATTTTCAAAGTGGCAATAATGACCATCACTGCGGCGGTAGCCTCCGCAAAGTGCATTATATCCCATAAGGCCACCTTCTCTAAGGGCGAGAAACTGTCCGCTCATAAAGCCAACATTTTTCAAAAGTGTTTTAAAATCGTTTTCAGAGGGCAATCGCCAACCTTCGGGACACACATTATTAGCTGTGCTCCAATCATAAAGCCTTCCATATTTCTCACAGTTTGTTGAATCATTTTCATAACACCAACTACCTTCAGCTGTTTCAAAGATCAAATTTTCAGCCATCCAGGTTTGCTCTCCAATTTGAATGGTTTTGTAGGTTTTGCCATCGCGGGGGTCGGTGAAGACCATAATATTTTTCTCATCTGCAAAATCTGTTTTTCCTAAAAATATTTTACTAAAAATTCTGACACTTGCTTTTTGAACAGACTGTATGCTTTTTTCAGAATACTCATAAATGGTGTCTCCATAAACCAAATCACCTGATTTAATTTCAATTAAACTCACGGTATAAATTATATATAAAGCACCTCCATCAACCTCAGCGTTTAAAAAATATTTGGTACCATATTCTTTTTCAAGCTTCCAATAATCATTTTCATTCCTTACACGGTCAAGATGAAGTGAATGAAAATCAATAATGTCATCAACACTTCTCATATCAATGGCAATATAGAGTCCTGAATTATTTATTGCAGTAATAATATCTGTCCTTATTCTGTTTTTTTCTAAACTATTTACAGTTCCATATTTGTCAAACAAAGGCAATACTGCCACCTTCATTTTTTCCTGTGCAAAAGCAGAGGTAATTGAAATAATGATAATGATTAAAAAGAGGTTCTTTTTCATAGTTTTTAGTTTTTTATGCAACGTACGGAAAAACCCGAATCGAAATAATACATAAACATGAAGACTTCTGGATCGTAGCTAACAACTCCCATATATAGTGACTCGTCAACATTTGCTTTAGTAGATGACCACCAAATTCCAGCACTGCCAATCCTATGAAAGCGTCCATTGTTGTATAACCAACCACCAAAAAGAGCATCAAAACCACTGCTTCCGCCTTCAATAATCGCATGATAAGATGCAATTTTTTCAACTCCCCCTAGTCTGACTATAAGTATTTCAAAATCATCTGCTGTTGGCAATCGCCAACCTCCGGGACAAACAATATTTGCAGTTTCCCAATCATAAAGCCTGCCATATTTCTCACAGTTTGTTGCATCATTATCATAACACCAACTGCCTTCAGCTGTTTCAAAGATCAAATTTTCAGCCATCCAGGTTTGCTCTCCAATTTGAATGGTTTTGTAGGTTTGTCCATCACGGGGGTCAATAATCTTGATATAATCATGATTATATGACTTTTTAAATTTTAACAACCCACATGAGCAAAATATCAAAACTGCAGCAAAACCCAATATTTGATTTTTTCTCTCAAGAAAAATTTTCATCATAATATTTAAAACAAAAATTTATATATGCAAAGAAAACATCTTTTTTTAAGAATAAATATACCCCGATAGGGTGATTTTTTTTTATTGACTAAGCAAATAAAATGGAATATATAAAAAGCAATAATTCTGTTTCATATTAAAAACCATTCTGATTATTTTATTGCTTGAATACATTTTCTGATTTCAATCTAACCCCATTTTTTCATCTTTACCATATATGAATTATTCTTTTTTACAACGAACGGAAAAAGCCATCTCCATGTAACTGCACTCCAAGAAAGCATCATAACCACTGAAGCCAATGTCCAGATACCAAAGCGTATTGTAATCGCACTTTGAAGATGACCACCAAATGCCTCCGACCTCAGCGTCGTAGAAATTCCTACGTATGTCACGACAGCCGCCAAAAAGAGCATTAAAACCACTGCTGCCGCCATCTTTAAGTGCATAATAGGCATTGCTGCCACTGCCGCCAACATTGCTTAACAAAGTTTCAAATTCGGCTTTAGATGGCAAATGCCAGCCTGCGGGGCAGACATCTCGAGCTGTTTCCCAACTGTATAATCTGCCATACTTATTGCAATTTACAGTGTCATCATCATAACACCAACTCCCTTCAGCAGTTGTAAAGTTCAGATTCTCAGCCATCCATGTTTGATTCCCAATTTTTACAGTTTTGTATGTTTTACCATCTCGGGAGTCGGTGAAAGTTTCAGGAATTTGCGCAACAATTCTTAAACCTTCTGTATCCAATTCATTACCATGATAGTCAAAATACTGACTAACACTATTCTTGGTTGCAACTATTTGTTCGCTTTTCATGACAATATCATCATATTCACATGGCAACACAATTTTCATCTCTTTATCAATAACTCCCCATTTGCTGTTTTGCCTGACCATAAATCTGATATTCTCAATGTCAAATAAATCAAGCGGGATAAGCTGCTCAATGTCAGGTATATTAAAGTCACTAAGATAGTCATTTATTTCATTTAATATTTCTTCCTCAGTATTATTTAACCTTCCAGGATGAAAGTTTCCTTCAGGAATATTATATGGAATTCCCAAACTATTTATAACATCCACTGCAAAAATATGTCCTGCTGTGTCCACGCCAAAGGGACGGTATTGAATATAAAATTCATCATCATTGAGAATATATACAGATGGTGCTTTTATGTTTTCAAATTCAATATTGCTTACTATACCGTTATGGCAAATGCCGAACAAGCCTTTTTCGGATAATATATGCTCAGTTTGAATTAAATAAAGGATGTTTTCTGACCCCCATTGATCCATCTCTACAATTAACTCAATTTTTGAAACTACCTGAAAAGACTCACCTCCGTTATTAAGAATACCATAAACAAGAGAAGTGTCATCCCATAACCCTGCAAACCTATACCTGCAATTATCAATTTTTCCTGTTGTTTCTTTTCCGCTCTTATCAAGCAGTATGCAAAAGGAGTCATTAAAAGCAAAAGCAAAGCCAAAATCTTCAAAATTATTATCAATATAATCATGTATGTAATTGACAATCAATTCATTGTTTTCATTGACAAGCCCCCATTTGCCCTCTTGATTTTCAACGGGTGTTAATGTTTGTGAAAAAGAGAAAAAAGAACAAAACACAAACAATAAAAAGTGAAAGCATTTTTTTTTCATTTTTAAAAATTTTTATGGTTGATAATCAGCCAAAAAGAGCATTAAAACCACTGCTGCCGCAATCTTTAAGTGCATAATAGGCATTGCTGCCACTGCCGCCAACATTGCTTAACAAAGTTTCAAATTCGGATTTAGATGGCAAATGCCAGCCTGCGGGGCACACCTCTCGGGCTGTTTCCCAACTGTATAATCTGCCATACTTTTCACAGTATGTTGAATCATTTTCATAACACCAACTACCTTCAGCAGTTGTAAAGTTAAGATTTTCAGCCATCCAGGTTTGGTTGCCTATTTTTACGGTTATGTAGATTTTGCCATCGCGGGAGTCGGTGAAAGTGCCATGTTTTTCATCTTTTACGAGAGAGACTACTTCTGCAAACAACTTATTTGTCAATCTTATACATGCTTCCTGAATAGACGGAATGTTTTTCTCAGAATACTCATTGGCTGAGCCTTTATGCACAAATATTCCTGTTTCTGTTTCAAGCAAGCTAACAATAAATAATATATAGCTATCATCTGATGATACTTCGATTTTCAACATGTATTTCATACCTGGGATATTTCCAAGCTCGATGCGTTCATCTTCTTTCACAAGTCCAGATTCATGAAATGCAGCAACATCAATAATGGCATCAACACTACCCATGTCCATGGCAATATAGCCTTCCGAATTGGCTATTGCTGTGATGAGGTTTGACCGGATTGCATGTTTATGTGCAAACAATACGCTCTGTTCTTCATCATATACAGGCAATACAGCCACCTTCATTTTTTCCTGTGAATAGGAGACCAGGGCATATACCAAGAAAGCAAGGAGTAATAAAAACTTTTTCATAGATTTTTTTTAATCTGCCCATTCATATGTTAAACGATATCCAGTACCAATATCAGCACATCTCTGAGTTAAAACAAAATCAAAATTTATTTGAGACATTTCATTCCCTTTAAGAACCAATGACTCTTGCTTTATTCCTGTTTCCACCCAATTGTCTGGATTGCAATTTCTCTCATAGCCTATTCTTAAAGTGATTGTAACCCTTATAGGATATTCATTAATATTTTGAACAGAATACGCTAATAAGAACCTTGTTTGCCCGCCTTCTAAATACTTTATTTCATCTTTAATTTCAGCTACAGTTGGTTTATTAGGTTTGTCTGGTTTCTGAGCCTTAAATAATGTTTGAGAAACAGTTTTGCTTAATTCAAAAATATTTTTTGATCTATCATAATGAGATTTTAACACCTCTGCTGTCTTCACATTAATAATTTTGGCAGAAATAAAAAAATAATTGTTTGGTAACGATTTTATTTCAATAACACAAACAACATCAGCACCCATAAAACGACCAATTTCTGAAATTTGATTATTGTCAACCAATCCTGTTGAAGCAAATTCATGTTCTTCTAAAACTTTGTTAACAATAGTTCTATCAGTTACTTTGTACTTAAGAACAACATTATTTCTATTTTCTTCATATTTCAATGCTTCTGTTACAAATATGTCTCTAACTACTTCAGCCCAACCAGAATTTTGATTGTCTATTGGATTGAAAATTGCAAGTTTTGTTTCTTTAACTCCAACCCAATTATATGTTTGATTATATGATAAATGGACTATCACAAATTGAAAAATTAAGAAAATTATTATTACTTTAGTTTTCATATTTCACCTTTATTTTAAAATATTAATAATGCGTTGAGCAACGATAGGTGCTGCTGCTTTAAAAGACAAATCTGCGGCAGTTTCATAGCTTCTTGTTGATACTTTTTTGGTTTCAGTTCTATCATCATCTTCAATTTGATAGGATTTTAAAACATTACCGTTTTTGTCCGTTATTTCAATGTACACATCAGTATAGGCAGTAAAAGTTCTACCTTTATAGTTTCCCCCATCCACACTTTTCACATCAATTAAAAGAGTGTATTCGGCCATCTCTTTATCAACAAAAAAACTGTAATTGGCTTTGGTCATTTCAGATTTGAATGTACGTTCAAAAATGCTCGACTTTTGTCCAAACATGTCTTCGTTAATTTCTAAACACAGTACATTTAAAGGATTAAAACCACCAACACTACCTGAAAAACAAAAAACACCACCATAGCTGGAGGATACAATAGGTCTTTGAGTTTTGTGAGTGAATTTTGAATGTACACAGTTAAAAACTAAAAGAACATGATTGTTTCTTTCATTAAGACATTCTATAAGCTTTGGTGTGTATTGGCTTTCGAATGCAACAAATCCGGCATGAGTTGCAAAAGCTACAATTGTATTATTTGTGCTTTTTAAATACATACTACTCAAATTATGTGCTCCAGTTTGGGTGTTTTCATTGTAAAGACTAATAGTGCCACTTGTTGCACCAATTGCTTTTGGCAATTCATTCCTACAAGCATCAATAACAAGAAGATTTAAATGAGATTTTTTGTTATCCATTTTTTGTAAAACTTCATTGATTGAAATGCATTGATTTGGAATGTGTTCGCTCTCATTCAATTTAAAATCAACAGGTACCAGATAGCTTTCAGATTTATATTGTAATCCATGACCTGAGTAATAGAATATTGCTACCCCTCCATTCTCAATTTTGCTAAGAAATCTGTCAATTGAAGCATACATTTGTTCTTTGTTGGCACTAAGACATAAAATTGTGTCAAATCCAAGCTTATGTAAAGTCTCAGCAACTGCTAAAGCTTCTGCTTCTGTAGTTTTAAGCGTATCAATTGATGAATATTTATCGTTACCTATCAATAGAGCAACTTTGCTGGGATATATGCTGGCCTGTCCAAAGACAGATAAAAAGACACTGCTAAATATAAGAATTAAAGAAAATTTCTTCATAAAAAGTATCTTTATTGTTTTCTGTCAACTACAAATAATAAAGGCAATACAGCACTTTCTTTGGCATCTGATTTAAAACGAATGGTTTTCCCCTGTTCCAAAATCTCAAATTTTTCATTAACATCAAAGCCATTTTTCCTTATTGCATTATACAATCTCTCTTTTACGTTACCCTTTTCTGATAGTATCTGACTACAGAGTGCATTAAAGTGAATTTGTGAATTTGTAAATAACATTACAATATAATCGTAACGATCATTTCCTTCTGTATAAAAATAATTATCTCCGAAAGGAAATCTAATAAAATCCTCAGAAGTTATTGTAACTGTACCACCTGTTGAAAAAATCGATTTCTTTTGTGACTCAGATAGTGGATAAGCAAGTAAGATTTCATCTTTGGAAAGATTTATAGCAAACAAGCTAAATGGCGCATTTGTTTTTACATGAATTTGAAATTGAAAACCAGATGATATCTCTTGTTTAGAAATAAAATAATCTCCGTCTGATAATGCTGACCCGATGACATCAACCCCGCCAGTAGCAGAAATTCTTTTGGGTTTACCATCGTTATCATACCATGAAAAATCAAAATTATGAGATGGATCTTTGGGAACGAACATAATTTCTCCCTCAATGGTATTTAAAACAGGAGCAGTTCTGTCAACTTTATTAACATATTCGTTAGAATGATTTTCCTCGACAGCAAATGGGTTAGATTTAATTGGTTCTTCAGTATCTGTAGTTCGAAGATTCATATTCTCTGCAAAAGTCTGGGGAGGCTGAACAATGTCATTCCAGTTTGGTAAAATTAAGGGTTTCACAAAGTTATTTACAATAATATCTGTAGCAATGTCTTTTCCAATATCAATCAGTAGCTTCACAAAAGGTTCTCCAACTAATTTCATTACCCACCCCCATATGCTTTTACTACTCCCGCCTAAAATAATCCTTTCGTAAGTTCCCATAAAATCATCGTTAAATGCCTTAACCGCAATACTTAGAGCAAGATCGTATTTGTCTAGAAATAAAAGTGGATTTTTTTTCATTGCATTCAGACTGTCTGTTGATTTTAAGTCGTTGGCAATTGTGTGAATAAAGCCATCAAAACTAAGCTGAACCCTTTCATATGATTTTTTTAACTCCCGATATTGTTCCTCTGTCAAACTCTCAAACTTAATATCATTTTGAACAATTCTCAATACATTTTCTCTTGCTTTTTTGTACTCGCTAATTGTCTCAGTTTCAATCAAGCGCTTGATAAGTTTATTTGCCTGTGAAAATGAATCATTAATTCCAAATCCCATAAGCATTAATGCTATTAAGAGCATTTTTGTAAAAACATTTACTTTTTTCATAATTTTGTTTTTTTAAAATTAGTATTCTTTAATTTTTTTTTATGTTTATTTTAGTATCTATTAATTCCAACGGAAAAAGATATAGACCTTCATTAAAATAGGCTTTTTGTTTTGCACCTTCGGTGCCATGGAATTTTTGTTTTGCACGTTCGGTGCCATATAATTTTTCGAATGAAGATTGACGTTGTTGTGAGTGTATGAGCCAATCATTTTCACTCAATTGGTATCTTGTATATAATACGTCAAAATCTCCATCAAATACAATTGTTTCGTTTATTCCAAATGTCACATATAAATCACCGCTCTTTGCAAAAACATGATGAAATAAAACATCCGTATGAAAATTACCCCAAATTATTGAGCCACTGACTTCCAACGTATTAAAACAAAAACCTAATCCTTCATGATTTTGTACTACTATTCTATTTTTATCTATTGCCATTTGTAATGGTGAAAATTTTGAAGGCAAACCTGATATATTATTATCAACAAAAACTTCACCTGTTTTAATGTCAATTGATCTAACAATAACACCATACCCCTCTTCTTTATCGAAATACTCTGTTAATAACAGTACTTCTTTGTCATCATTGTAAAAATCAATTGAAACAACAAAATTATCAAAGTTTTCAGAAAATTTGTATGACATAATTAGTTTCCACTTGCCATTTCTCTGTTCTGTCCAAACATCCAATGATTTTGTACTCAGAGCTGAAGAAGTGTTTTCATAAACCAAAGTCTTATCGTCTTTTGAAAAAACAGGAAAAACAACATAATTATCATCTTCGATTTTAAAAGTAAACAGAAGTTTCCCGTTACTGCTATTATATAGGCTGGCTGTGCCTTTTGATGAAATCAAAAATTTTGTACCGTCGTTAGTGAATATGACCTCGTTAATTCTATCATTATGTTGTCCATAATCTTTTATTAAGCTACCACTTTGGGCGTCCCACAATTTAACAGTGTTTGTTCCATCATAAGACAATATCATTGTATTGTTATTATTGAATGTTGCTTTGAGTATTTCCGAGTTATGGGCTTCAATTTTTTTTTGAGCTCTTCCATTTTCAGCATCAAAAATTACAATATTTCCATTTCTGTATGCAGCCAATATTAGTTTCCCATCATTACTAAATTCAACATGATTGATTCTTCCTGATAAATCGTCAGAAAAAAATGCATAGGGGTCAGACTGGAATTTCAAAGCAGAACTAGGTAGACCAGGCGAAGGGTTTTCCCATAAAACATATAGGATTTCGCCAGTTTCCAAGCTCCAAACCTTTGCGGTATTATCATCAAAAGCCTGAACTATTTTTTTTCCTTCTTTACAAATATCTACAGTTTGGATTGTGTTACTCCATGTAAAGGGTGCACTTTTACCCGATGTGGCTGTTAGCAGTTGATTATTGAGAAATACTAATGTATAATCATAATCTGCTGAAAACTCAGAATCTGATACAGGCACTGACCCCTTCGTTGATATCAATCCGGAGGGTAAATCATTTACAGATGATGTTTTTTTGCCGAACAGTTTATGAATCATTTTTGCACATGCTTCCTGAATAGAAGGTATGTTTTTTTCGCAATACTCGCTGACTGAACCTCCCTGAACCAAAACACCGGTTTCCAACTCAAGCAAATAAGCCGAAATAATGATATGCAAATCATCTGCTATTACTTCAATTTTTAAGATGTAATTTGCACCAAATATTTCCCCTAACTGAATACGTTCACTTTCTTTCAAAAGACCTGATTCATTATAAGCCGCAACATCAATGATAGCATCAACTCTACCCATTTCAATGGCAATATAGCCATCTGAATTTGTTATTTCTGCGACAATACCAGATCTGATTACCTGCTTATGTGCAGACATTACTGTATTATGCTCATCAAATACAGGCAACACCGCCACTTTCATTTTTTCCTGCGCGAATGCTGAGGAAATTGAGAGGAGAATGAGGATTAAAATTAGTTTTGGTTTCATATTTCTTTAGATTTTATGTATGCTTTTTTTCACTCAAAAATACTTTTCATCATAATAATTAAAACAAAAATTTTCATATGCAAATAAAAAACTTATTTTCATAAAATATATCCCCCTATAGGGTGAGTTTTTAAGATTATCATCTAATAAATAGTTTTTTTTCTTAAGCAATGTTTCATTATTTACTAAAACCCAATTTATTTCATTTTCACGTAAACAACATCAATCACATATATATAGTTTTCTTTATCTCTGAATAATTCTGAATGGGAACCCCATTTTTTTATTTTATCTTTATGTGGAAGTGCTTCTGAAAGTTCATCATCAATTTTTTTAAATGCTGTTCTGTTTTTCATTTCTTCTTCTGTAAATGTGAATACAAAACACTTTTCATTAATCTTGTTGAATAAAATTGAAAATAATCCTAAATATCCTGAAGCTTTCAAATAACGCTTTGTTGTTGTTTCTGCATAATAGTTTTGGCTATTTTTGTCATGTATATACAAACAGTTTCTGCATGTCTTCAGGTATATCACATGCATTTGTGCAGCCTTAAACATCCATTTGTCATATTTTTTTTTATCAGGCATTTTCTCAGAAATCAGAGCTTTTAATCTCCTGCGCTCAGTGTTAATATTGAATCCTGAAGTTTTAGTTTCAACTTGGACAGTTTCATATGAAACCGGATATTGCAATGCCAAAGTATCATCCCAATGGATTGTTATTTCATATTCAGAAAAGGAATTTTTTCCTCCAAAAACAGTAGTTCCATAAACTCTACTGTTAGAAATATAAAATGCAGTTCCGTGTGAAAAATGCATCATATCAAGCATGTTTTGGTTGTGTCCTCTTGAATTCATCCATATTTTCATTGCTTCTTTTGCGGTCAGAAGCGCATCTTCAACAACATTGTCATTGTTTGAAAAGTAAATATACAGAGCATTTTCACCCTGTGAATCAACATCATCCAGATTATATGTAACAAACTTCACTCTGTCAGAAAAGCTTCTGCCTGAAAAGAAATCTCTGCCCGTAATCTGAGAATGAGTTAGCTTTTTGTTATTTGACATATATATATTGTGATTTCTTGCTGCCAACCACAAACGATCATCCCAATACAAAGTGCTCAATCCATTCTTCTGGCGGTGCAAGTTAATAAGCTGATGAAAGAAATAGGATGAAAGCCGTTCAAATTGTAAAACTTCATTTGTATATACATCTTCCATATATTTTTGCAAATCTCCCTCTCGCAATAAAATATCTCTATATTCAGGATGCTTATCCCAATAATACATCAACAATGAATCTTCTTTCTTAATAATATTTGTTTCAGAATCATTTTCTGAAATTTGAACTGTTTTGTAGGCTTTGCCATCACGAACATCAGTAAATGAAACATTGCTTCGGGCATTCATTATAAAATGTAATGAAACTATCATTGTAATTGTTAATAATAATTTCTTTGCCATAGTCATTCAATCCTTAATGCAACGCACAGAGAACCCGTGCGCCCGAGTGTAGTTGTTCATGCCGGCAGGGCTGCTGTTGAAGAACAAGTACCGCGAGATGGTCCCATCTACGGTACTAGACCAATAGCGGCCGTTGGAACCCACATCGAGAAGCGAACCATTGATGCGTTCGCGGCGGCCTGCCACGGGCAATTTAAGCGGTGAGCTAAAAGCACCGGCTGCATTATTGCTGCTCCAGTTTGTACGCTCAGCTTCCCATTCTGCTTCGGTGGGTAGTCGGTAGCCGCTTGGGCAAGGATTATTGGTGCCGCTTACGCCTTGCCAAAGGTTGTTGTCCTGGGGGGTGAGCCAATCATAAGGGGAACTTCCTTCGGTTATAAATAACCCATCCCATGAGTTACCGCCATTGGGTACAGCGGTGGTGGCATTAGTGGTAGTTGTACCAGAGATTGGAACTCCTGCGACTCTATCAATTAATTGATGCCCATCATCCCCTCTACCCCACTGAAACAAATCGCCATAAGCCATATGGTCGATGCTGCTGGTGGCTACTTGGGTTGCTCCAAGGTTACGGTCAAGCCAGCATCTGCCTTGGCTTTCCACTGTGCCGTAAGTTACTTCTGAACCGTTGTAGATAAAAGTTACATTATCGCCACACTTAAACTCATGATGATACTGTACCGCGTGAAAAGCTGGTGAGACAACTACCTGGGCATTTATATTATTAACTAGTGTTAAACTAAATAATGCAAGCAGCAATGTTTTCATTGATTCTTTCATAACTCAAATGTTTTGGAAACGCTAATCACCAGATAATTACAATATTTATGACTATCAGGACTTTATTCATTATAAATTAATAATACTTCTTCTTCGTCTAATGCTTTTGAAAAACATTTTATATCATCTATGCAACCCTTGAAATAATTACCAAACGGGCTATTTACGCCAATATGCATATTTGAGTTCTGAGCATTAAACACACATGTTGAATTTAAATAAAATGACTGATCTACAATACCATTCTGATATAATTTAACATTGAAATTTTTATAGGTAACTGCAATAAATTGCCATTCGTTAGTATTAACGTTACTACCAGTAAAGGATAATTCACCACATGATGTCCAAATGCTAAAGTATAATTTCCCAAGAACAATAGCAAGCTGGTAATTTTGGGCTGGATTTCTCTCGCTTAATATTGTATGCTGAAAATTGATTAACTCCGATGGATTAATCCATGCTGTTATTGTAAATTCCTTTGTATTAACAAATGATGTATTTAATTGCAAATATGCATTAGTGCCATTAAAATTATATGCTGATTGTGGATTGCCATTTCTATCGTTGCATAATACTGCATTCGTTACTGACAAATGATAATCATTTCCGCTTTCATCATTTGAATTGCCATTAAATGGATAATATGCTTTAAGATAAGAATCTAATGGTAATTCCTTTATGCAACGGACAGAGTTGCCATAAGTCCTATGAGCGACCATTACTTCACTATTAGGAGTATCATCGAAATAAAAGAATTTAGAATATGTACCATTCACGCTACTTGAATAATAATAGCCGCCGAAACTTACACCGTAGATTAACCCATCTATGTGACGGTAGCCTGCCACGGGCAATTTAAGCGGAGAGGCAAAAGCTCCGGCTGCGTTATTGCTGCTCCAGCTTGTACGTTCGGCTTCCCATTCGGCTTCTGTTGGCAGTCTATAACCACTTGGGCAAGGGTTGTTTGTGCCGCTTATGCCCTGCCAAAGATTTGCATTTTGTGGAAGGCACCAGTCATAAGGGCTATTGTTGTTAGTTATGAAATTGCCATGCCCGGGGTCATCACTGTTGCTTAAAGTAGAAGTTGTTCCTGATGTTCTTATTTGATGTCCATCATCCAATCTTCCCCACTGGAATAAATCGCCATAAGCCAAATGATCGGTGCTGCTTGTAGCTACCTGGTTTGCACCAAGGTTGCGGTCGAGCCAGCATCTGCCTTGGCTTTCCACTGTGCCGTAAGTAACTTCTGAGCCGTTGTAGATAAATGTTACATTATCGCCACACTTAAACTCATGATGATACTGTACCGCGTGAAAAGCAGGTGAGACAACAACCTGTGCAAACAAATTTGCCGTTACACATAAAAGCAATAATAAAAATATACTTTTTTTCATAATGAGTTATTTAATCTTTAATGCAACGCAAGGAGAACCCGTGCGCCCTGATGCCGACGTCCATGCTGGCATTCCCACTGTAGAAGTACAGGCCTCTGGAGGCCGTACCATCCACACTGCTTGACCAATAGCCGCCGGAGGAACCCACATCGAAGAGCGACCCATCGCTGCAGCTGCGCCAGCCCGCAAGAGGCAATTTAAGCGGTGAGTTTATTGCTCCGGTTGCGTTGTTGTTTGGCGCCCAACTTAGGCGTTCTGTATTCCACTCTGTTTCGGTTGGTACTCGCCAGCCGCTTGGGCATGGATTGTTTGTACCGCTAACTCCCTGCCATAAATCGTTAGGATTAGAGCCATTGTACCAGTTGCCAAAACCATGTAGAAACTTACCCGCCTGACCTCCAGTGGGTGTTGTTAAACTGCTTTGACCGGAAACTGATGCAATGCTTCTATTTTGATGCCCGTCATCCCCTCGTCCCCACTGAAACAAATCACCATAGGCATTGGCATCGGTACTGCTTGTTGCTACTTGGGTTGCTCCAAGGTTACGGTCTAGCCAGCATCTGCCTTGGCTTTCCACTGTGCCGTAAGTAACTACTGAGCCGTTGTAGGTGAAGGAAACATTGTCGCCGCATTTAAACTCATGATGATATTGTACTGCGTGAAAGGCAGGTGAGACAACTACTTGTGCCTGTATATTTGTATATGTAATTAAACATATAAATATTAATGCTGTGATATTTAATAATTTTTTCATATTATAAAACTTTTAATTACTCATGTCACCTGATGTTATGAAAACATTGCTGCCTAAATGCACAATGGTGGCTATGGCATAGGTTCCTGCTGTTTTGGTATGTCCGCTCCTGTTGTTTATTGTTGTTCCGCCAGCAGTAAAAATTGCTTTCCCTGCGCCTTTTTGCACAATCATACAATTAAACCCATCAGGGAGTCCTGTTGGGACAGTGATGGTAATATCAGCTGCATTATCTACAGTAATAATTTTCCCGTTATCTGCAACAGACAAGGTGTATGTTGTCCCTGTTTCATTAATCATTGAAGCATTAAATCCAGACAATGTTGTGGCTGATCCACTGGCTGTTAAAGAGCCCGTTAGATTTCCACCTGTGAGCGGAAGCGCATCTGTAATTCCATACCCTGATAGTGTTGAAGGTGTGCCTGTCAAACTTGACCAATCGCCGTCAAAACCAGCAGGAAGTTTTACAAAACTACCACCAGTGAGAAAAACTGTATCATTGCTTATTGTCAAAATCTGACTTTCGGTAAATGAAGTCAAATATCCCGCATCATTGGGAAAAGTACTCACTATTGGCGCAGTACCAGTCAAACTGCTCCAGTCACCGTCAAAGCCGGCAGGAAGTTTTACAAAGCTGCCACCAGTAAGAAAAACTGTGTCATTGCTTATTGTCAAAATCTGACTTTCGGTAAATGAAGTCAAATATCCCGCATCATTGGGAAAAGTGCTCACTATTGGGGCTGTTCCAGTCAAACTTGACCAGTCACCGTCAAAGCCGGCAGGCAATTTTACAAAGCTGCCACCTGTTAGAAAAACTGTATCATTGCTTATTGTCAAAATTTGACTTTCTGTGAATGAAGTCAAATAGCCTGCATCATTGGGAAAAGTACTCACTATTGGTGCTGTACCTGTCAAACTTGACCAATCGCCATCAAACCCGGCAGGAAGTTTTACAAAACTGCCGCCTGTGAGATAAATAGTATCGTTGCTTATTGTCAAAATCTGACTTTCGGTGAATGAAGTTAAATACCCAGCGTCGTTGGAAAAGTTGCTAACATTGGGTGCAGTACCAGTCAAACTGCTCCAGTCACCGTCAAAGCCGGCAGGTAATTTTACAAAACTACCACCTGTTAGAAAAACTGTATCATTGCTTATTGTCAAAATCTGACTTTCGGTGAATGAGGTCAAATACCCTGCGTCATTCGTAAAAGCACTCACATTAGTGGGTACAGTTGGAATAGCTGGTGTATTTATCAAATCGTTGTAGTCTTTGTCCCATGCTGTAAATACGGGGTCAGTTTCCGTAATTCCACCTGTTACTGTTTCTGCAGTTTTTGCATGCATTGCATATGGCACACTGAGCAACTGGCTTGTGCCTGTAATCGTATAATTTGTTCCGCCGGCTGTGTCAGTTTCAGTTTTAATAAAATATGGTCCGTTTGCCCAGTCAATAGCTGAAAAATCGTCGGATGTTGTTCCTGCACCAATTTCAATACTTACCAAACCGTTTTCATTGGTAGTTGGAGTTTGTGTTTCAACGTACACCGCCAAACCGATTGTTGAGCCTTGCAAAATGCTAATTTGCATTCCAATTACTTGATTTGTAACCAATTGATCACTGCTATTTCGTATGACTGCCTGATAACTCATTTTTTCAGGTGATTGAGCGAACACGCTTGCCGTTAATAGAACGTATACTAAAAATGTAAATAATTTTTTCATTGTTTTGTTCTCCTTAATGTTTAATGATTTTAAATGTTTTTACTTCACGGTTTTGAAAGTTAACTTTCAAAAAGTACACACCTCTTGAGTATGATTTCATATCAATGATTGTTTCAGAATTTATTACTTCCTGAAAATGGAGTAATTTTCCATTGACATCAAACATACTCAGATGCATGTTTTCAGTTGACATAGTGCCGATATTCAGCACCACTGTCTCTGTTGTTGGATTGGGATATCCCAACATTGATAACTGAATGTTGGTTGCTTCTTCCACTTGTGTGACAACAGAAATTTCATAGGGTTGTTGTACTCCTTGTGCCACAGAACCATTTGTACCTGTGTTGGTGGTGTAAACAACTTGTCCAACGGAATAGCTCGCTGAGCCTCCGCTGCCCGATGCATCTCCGCCTG
>CAZGIW010000031.1:0-39526 GCA_964526285.1 uncultured Bacteroidales bacterium
AACTTACTTATAAATTCATGTTTTATGAACCAGGCATGCAAATACTGTATGCCTTGTTCATGTTTTTGATTTTTATTTTATAAATCAAAATCATCTGTGGGGTTTTTTATGTTACTTAAACTTTTCATGCTTACATGTGTGTAAATCTCTGTGGTTCTTGAGCTTTTATGCCCAAGCAATTCCTGTATATATCGCAAATCTGTCCCTGATTCCAGCAAATGTGTGGCATAACTATGTCGCAAACAATGAAGTGTAAAATTATGATTTTTTTTAATTCGTCCCAGATATTTGTGAAAAATATTTTCCAAACTCGTTGCACTGTATTTTGTTCCTTTGTTTTGCCCTTCTATAATATACACCTCTGGTGATAACGCTTCAATATAATTCTCAATGAGTTTTTTCAAAGTGCTTCCAAGCGGCAATACACGATCTTTTTTTCCCTTACTGTTACAAATTACTACATTTCTCCTCTCCAAATCAATGTCTCTGATTTTCATATTTATCAGTTCAGATCTTCTTAACCCCAATCCATAAATCATTGATAGTGCTGTTTTGTGTTTTAGGTTAGATATTCCCGACAACATACGCCTTATATCTTCTTTATCAATTATTTTTGGCAATGGTTTGCTTCTTCTTGGTCGTTGTATCTTTTCTAAATCCATTCCGGTGTGAAAACGATGCTTGTAAAATAATTTGATGGCATTGATAACCTGATTCTGGTAACTTGCTGAATATCCGTTTTGAATAATGTAGTTGAAATTAAAATCAACAACATCATCACTGTTGATTATTTCGATATCCTTGTCTTTATAATAATGAAAAAATACTCTGAGTGACTCTGTATAGGTTTTTATTGTGCTTTTTCCATATCTTCTCTGCTCCATCCACTTTGCAAAATATGCAACCTCTGCAAGTTTTTTTGGGTCCTCAGCTTTCTTTTCGCTGTTTGCTTTGTTGGGTGCTTTGGATTGAGTTATTTCTGCCTTATCATTCTGGCCTTTCTCCCTCATCCCACTATAATCAACCCACGCTTTCCCCTTCATCAGCTTCATAAATTCATGCAACTCAAACTGCAATGCCGGCACATACCACATCTTTTTGGTGGCACTCCACATTGCATCGTAATTGCCACGTATTATCTTTATTAATGATTCATCGCGTGGAAATTGCAGAAAAACAACGGCCTTATCCCGGTGCTCTCCCTGTTGAAGTGTGATGGTAAGTTGGTTCATGAAAAAAGTCTGTATAAAAAGCTGGTTTTATGTTTTTCCACAACAAAAATAAACAAACTTTTCAATTTCAACTGGAAAAATGTTAAATATATCGAAGAACGAAAATGGTGAATGATTCGCCTAACAGAGATTGACTACTTTGGTTAGGAATGGGTGGACTACTTTAGTCCGGAACAAGCATTCTCCTGACCACCCCGTCCGCATCAACTCTGACCTTTGCAGCTAATATTCTGCAAGCGGCCACCCCTCCTTGAGGGGAATTTGTCACACCTGAAGCTTGGTGTTCGCTTTGCCACGCGAAGGATTCGCGCGGCAACTGTTGGAGATAAATTCGTGCGGTAGCGATGTAAGTAATTGCCAAAGGCATCCGCCTAGGCGGATGCAGCAACGAGGTGCGACAGCGGCTTGCGGCAGCGGCGGTGTGAAAGGTATAAAGGAATAAAGGGTTAAGAAATAGTGGTACAAATATTTTATATTTAATATTTTATATTTTAATTTTTCTATTAATCGCATCTATGCCCAAACACAGCAATAGCTCCGGAATAATCACAATAAGCTAATAAGGTCAAAAAACTCGTTTATGATTTGTTGTTTTACTAAGGTAATAAGGTTTTTTTATATCGTGCTGGAGCTTGGGGTTCCGATATGCCACGCGTATTTCGGCGGAGTTAATTAATCACGATGTGACAATGATTGCATTGCTCAATAACCATCGCGGGGCATCATGGTGCACTGGTCACTGATTTTTTTGAGAATTGCAGCTTGCCCTTTTGGCTAAACTTATTCTTTTATCACTCTCATTGTTGTTCTTTTGTAGGCAGCCATTACTTCAATAAAGTAAATACCGGACTCTCCCGGGATGTTGAGTTGCAAAAGTCTGGTACCATTGAATGATTTTGTCATAATTTCTTGTCCCAATTCATTTCTTACGATTACAGAAACCTCATTCTGGGTTAACCCCAGATCAATGCTCAACTCACCGTTTGTAGGATTAGGATATATCAGGTAAGAATCATTGCTGTATTGGTTTACAGGTTTTGTGGAAAGAATGGGCAGTGAAGGATTTAAATAGATATAATACACATCTCCATCACAATAATCAGGAATAGTGATAATTATTGTTCCACTTGTAACAGTTGCGTTTCCATCTGAAATAAGCTCTGGTTGAGATAAGGGTGAGTATATATTTTGACCCCGAATTTTCTGAATTATAATTGGAATTGTACCATTGGATAAATATGGATAGTTGCTAACAGTCAACATAACACTTTCAGGTGCAGCAGGACTTGACCAGAGATTGCTTTTATGTCTGCCGGTTAAAACTCTGATTTCTTGATTTATAACATCATTGCATGCAAGAACGGAAAATGTTGTATCATTGCTGGAGAAAGTGCTCAGCTTGTTGCCTGACATTTCTGCATATGCTCTATGTGTCCAGTATAATGGCAAGGGTGACATTCCATCATGCCAAAACAATCCATTCCATCCAATATTACAAGTATTCCAACTGGTGATTCCATCTGAAACCGGCCAACATGCTCTATTTACCCACTCAACATCGGTATCTTCAAAAACACTGAAAAATCCAACTGAAAACCCGGGTATTAAAAAATTGTCCTGAAACCCATATTCAGTGACTTGAATTTTTATGCTATCCGCATAAGGTCTAACGTTTAGGGAATCCTTAATTCGATTTATATTATTTTTTGCATTTAACGGATAGAAGAATTCATGCCAGTTAACAGCATCAAAATGTACTCCCAGATAGTTCAATGTGTCAATTATGGGTAATATAGCAGCCCCATTATAAAAAACAGAAAAACTTGGCCCGGTAACTTTTAAGGTTGAATCAATATTTTTAATGACATTGATTGTTCTTTGGTATAATTCAATTAATTGAGGATATGTGCCGCTCCAATTATGATCTGGTTCATTCCAAACATCAAAATATTCCGGAGTAACATTATATAATTGTGTTATTCTGACCAATGTATCAACATACCATTCATAATCAGCCCAATCAAGCCATGGCTGAGCCATTGGAATATTGGGAAACACCCCTTTGTAAATGGCATACATATCGCTGATAATCAGCATTGATTTCATGCTTCTGCTTTCAACAAAAGGAAGGTTGTCAGTTTTACCGGTTCTCCAGAATTTGGGATTTGTTTTCAAAAGTAATGTGTCAGCAACAGGATTAATCCATAAATGCACAGCGGTATCATTCTTCCCCCCAAGGAATCCGGTAAGATGTTTCATGTCCATGGGTGGTGATGAACAATCAATGGTCACATTTATTTGACCAAATGATTTTCCAGCCAATAAAATAAAAATCAGAATGAAGATATGTATTCTCATGTTCATTTTTTTATGCGGTGGGCAAAAAATAAAAAACATCGGGTCGGCTCTTTGGTTTTGTCAATATTTGGTTTTCTGTCCTTTCACAATGGTTTACTTTTCAATTTATGTCTGTCGTTTCTGTCTTTTTACGCTTGCTGCTAACTTCCTAGTGTTTCCCCATCGTTTCCAAAGCAAAGATAAACAAAGTTTTCAAAATAGGGCTTTACAGAGTCGTTCTTTTTTTATGTACGTCAAAATAAAAAATCAGCTTAGTATGTTGTGAGGAATGTGTAATTTTGCAGCCAAAATATAATATCATTTACTATGAAAGCATTTGTTTTTCCGGGACAAGGTGCCCAATACACAGGAATGGGAAAAGACCTCTATGAAAAATTTCAATTGGCAAAAGATTTGTTTGAAAAAGCCAATGAAATTCTTGGTTATCGTATTACAGACATCATGTTTGAAGGAACAGAAGAAGATCTGCGTCAAACGAAAGTAACACAGCCTGCCATATTTTTGCATTCTGTCATCCTTGCCAAAGTTTTGGGTGAAGATTTTCAACCTCAAATGACAGCCGGACATTCACTGGGAGAATTTTCAGCTTTGACAGCTGCCGGCGCTCTCAGTTTTGAAGACGGTCTGATGCTGGTTTATAAACGTGCCATGGCCATGCAGAAAGCATGTGAAGCAGAACCATCAACAATGGCTGCAATTTTGGGTCTTGACGATTCTAAAGTTGAAGAAATTTTACAAACCATTGATGATGTGGTTGTTGCAGCCAATTACAATAGCCCTGGTCAACTTGTCATCTCAGGCAGCTTCAGCGGAATTGAAAAAGCCTGTGAAATGATGAAAGAGGCCGGTGCCAAGCGTGCACTCCCTTTGAAAGTTGGCGGTGCATTCCACTCACCACTGATGGAACCTGCAAGAGTTGAACTGGCTGCTGCCATCGAAGCAACAAACATTAACCCGCCACTTTGCCCTGTATATCAGAATGTGGACGGAAAACCATATACCAATCCGGCTCAGATTAAAGAAAATCTCATCGCTCAGCTCACGTCTCCGGTTAGATGGACACAAACTGTAGAAAATATGACCAAAGACGGAGCAACACACTATACTGAACTGGGTCCGGGAGCCGTCCTTCAGGGACTAATAAAAAAAATATCTCCAGAGGTGGAAGTTGCCGGATTTGTGAGTTTGTAGTTCCTCAACCATACATTATTTAATATTTTAAAACACTATTGTCCGACAAAAGAAAATAGTAAATACTTGAAAACTACGTCAATATTAGTGCTTATGACTATTCGTGTTTAAGTGGGGTTCAGTTTTTTCTTTTGCCAATTTATCAATTTATCACTATGTGACGATGTGACTAAAGCACAAAAACACAGAATTTCACAGTAGCTATGTGTCTTATTTTGTGGTTTTTAGTGTTTTGGAGATTCTGTGGCTAATAAAAATCGGAAATTTAGTAGGACAGTAATTATTTTTAAAAGAATTTCTGTTTAGAAGTGCTTTTGTTTAACAACTAAATACTATATTTGTAAAAAAACAAAACATATCTCTATGGGTGGTTGGGGTTTTATTTTTGATGCTATAGGGCGCATGAAGGAAAATGACCGAGTGAGAGGAAAAACCAGTGCAAGAATCAAAGCAAAAGAAAAAGAAAGAAGCCTTTCTGTGATGATAAAAGGAAATACACGCGCTTTTACAACTCTAACAGAAGATGAAAAGGATAAAATACGGAAAAGAATTATTCATAGAGAAAGAAATCATCGTATGATAAAACTGGGCATACTCATTTTCAGCATTTTGGCTGGACTGATCTTTCTATATGTAATCCGGATAATCCTTTTTCCTAAAAACAAAGGAATGTTTACACAATAAAGTATGTTTTTAAGAAAAATGCACATATTTTTAAAAAAATTTTAAATTATATTGATTTTTTTTGTAAATTTGTATTCTGATACACAAATAACTAAACGTACTTAATATATGACAACATTAGTAGGAAAAAAAGCACCTATATTTAAAGCAAATGCTGTGATAAAAGGGCATGAAGTTACAAGTGATTTTTCCCTTGAGCAATATATTGGAGAAAAATATGTGATTTTCTTTTTCTATCCTCTTGATTTTACATTTGTTTGTCCAACTGAAATTATTGCATTTCAGGAGAAACTGGCTGAATTTGAAAAACTGAACACTGTTGTGGTTGGTTGCTCTGTTGACAGTGAACAATCACACTGGGCATGGTTGCAAACCGAACAAAACAAAGGAGGCATAAAAGGGGTTACATATCCTTTGGTTGCTGATTTATCAAAAACCATTTCAATGCAATACGGAGTTTTGGGAGGAGAATATATTTACAATGACGAAGGTGAGGTGGAATTTGAAGGAGTCCCTGTTGCTTACAGAGGTCTTTTTCTTATTGACAAACAAGGTATTGTTCGTCATGCTTTGATTAATGATTTACCTTTGGGTCGCAATGTTGATGAAGCAATTCGTATGGTAGAAGCTCTTCAATGCTTTGAAGAAGTTGGAGAGGTTTGTCCTGCCAACTGGAAAAAAGGAGAAAAAACGATGCAGGCAACTCACGATGGAGTTGCAGATTATCTTGGCAACAAGCATTAAAAATAGTATATTGCGAAAGCATATACATTTCTTTTTCATGGGTTAAAGGAGGGAAGCCAATCGAGGCCCCTCCTTTTTTTTTAATATAAAAAAAGCCTGAACATTTTTTAAACATGTTCAGGCCATATATATAAGGTTTGTTGGTGGCTGTCCTTTGCAGGGCAGCATTTTCAATCACATTTAGAAACTCCGCAGGTGAGACATTGCTGACAACCGTCCCTATAAACCAACCCCTGAGCGTCTCCGCAACTTGGACATTCTTTACCAGTCACTTTTGTTCCGTCGGGGATAAAGCTTTTGAGAGCTCTTGCAACACCATTTTTCCATGTGTTGATTTTTTCTTCATCAAACTGAAGATTACCAACCAACTCAACCACGTATGGCAAGGGCATTCCATGTCTCAAAACGCCTGAAATTAATTTTGCATAATTCCAGTAATTCTGGTCAAACATACGTGAAAGTCCCTGAATGGTGTGGGTGTAACCATGTCTGTCTTCAAATTCAAAATCATAACGTGCTTTTTCACCAGCAAGTTTTTTATGTCTTGATATTCTTCCAATTTTCACACCTTTATGCAGGAAAAGATCTTCGTCTTTTCCGGTGAATATTTCATATGGTCTTCCATCAAGCACACCCACAAAGGCAATCCATTCTTCTTCATTATTTTTAAACCTTACCACGTGCGCTTCAAGCATAAAAGGACGTTCAGGAGCATGAGTTTCCTGAATTGTATTGGCATGTTTTTCCTTTTTTGTTTCAGCCACAAGAACACCTGAGCGTGAACCGTCGCGATACACTGTAACCCCTTTACATCCGCTTTCCCATGCTGTTTGATATACGTTTGCCACAAGATTTTCATCCACATGCGAGGGCAGGTTCACAGTGACGCTAATGGAGTGATCAACCCATTTTTGGATCATCCCCTGCATTTTCACTTTCATCAGCCAGTCAACATCATTACTTGTAGCTCCGTGATATGGAGAAGAAGCAATGATTTTGTTGAGTTTTTCATCTGCCATTTCCTCAAGCTGTTCTTTGGTATATCCCTGTGCTTCGGCCCATGTGATAAATTTGTGATGAAAAACTTTGTATTCTTCCCAGGAATCACCAAGGTCATCAACAAAACTCACTTTAATATTCTGATCGTTTGGATTGACCTTTTTTCTTCGGGTATAGGAAACCATAAACACAGGTTCAATTCCTGAAGTTGTTTGTGTACAAATGCTGACACTTCCTGTTGGTGCAACAGTGAGAAGAGAGATATTACGTCGTCCGTGTTCTTTCATATCCATCTGAAGTTCTCTGTCTTCATTGAACAGCCTCTGCATAAAAGGATTATTGATTTCTCTGTTGAAATCATAAATTTCAAAAGCACCCCTGTCTTTTGCCAAAAACACAGAAGAACGATAGGTTTCTATTGCAAGAGTTTTGTGAACTTCTTCGCTGAAACGAATTGCATCATCAGATCCATACTTGATACCCAAAGCAGCAAGCATATCCCCTTCAGCAGTGATTCCAATGCCTGTTCTTCTTCCCTGCAACGCTTTTTGTTTTATTTTTTCCCAAAGAGAAATTTCAGTACGTTTGATTTCTTCGTTTTCGGGATCTTTTTTAATTTTCTCAATAATTTTTTCTACTTTTTCAAGCTCAAGGTCAATAATATCATCCATGATTCTCTGTGCAGCATGAGCATGTTTAACAAACAGTTCAGAATCGAAACTGGCTTCCTTTGTAAAAGGTTTGTTAACATAACTGTATAGATTAATCGCAATCAGGCGACAGCTATCGTAAGGACACAGAGGGATTTCTCCGCATGGATTTGTTGAAACAGTTCTGAACCCTAAATCCGCATATGAATCAGGAACAGATTCTCTGGTAATTGTATCCCAGAACAAAATACCAGGTTCAGCAGATGCCCATGCATTGTGAATGATTTTATCCCATAACTTTTTCGCATCAATTTCACTGGTAACCTGAGGATTAGATGAATCAACAGGATATTGCTGAACGTAAGGCCTGTTTTCGCGAACGCATTGCATAAACTCATCATCAATTTTCACAGAAACATTGGCTCCCGTCACCTTTCCGGCTGTCATTTTTGCATCAATAAAATCTTCAGCATCGGGATGTTTGATACTGATAGAAAGCATCAGTGCCCCGCGACGGCCATCCTGTGCAACTTCACGTGTGGAATTGGAATAACGTTCCATAAAAGGAACAATTCCTGTTGATGTCAAAGCACTGTTTTTTACAGGACTGCTTTTGGGTCGTATATTTGATAAATCATGTCCAACTCCACCGCGTCGCTTCATCAATTGCACCTGTTCTTCATCAACTTTCATAATGCCACCGTAACTGTCAGCATTTTCATATCCAATTACAAAACAGTTTGATAATGAGGCAATTTGAAAATCATTGCCTATTCCTGACATGGGGCCTCCCTGAGGAACAAGATATGTAAAATCTTTCAAAAGTAAATATACATCATCTTCACTCATTGGATTGGGATACTTTTTTTCAATTCGTGCAATTTCTGCTGCCAAACGTCGATGCATCTGGTCTGGGTTCTTCTCATATAAATTTCCTGCTGAATCCTTAAGGGCATATTTATTCACCCACACTGAGGCCGCAAGTGAATCTCCTTTAAAATATTCCATTGAAGAAGACAATGCTTCATCATAAGTATAAATCTTCATTCCGGAATCATCTACTGATGAAATTTCTTCAACAACATCAACCTCTGCCAAAGCCACTCCCACAGGGCGTTCCCTCTTCTTTGTCAAACCATCATAAATGTTTTTCTCCTGATTTTCAGTTACTTCTTCTTTTGTTTCCTTTCCTTTGACAAATAAATCATCACTCATAACAGCGTCCTTTTTTTTTAAACCCTTAATAATTAAAACAATAAACAGGATTAACCATTCCCTTGTTCAGATTGTAAAGATAAAAACATAATTTCCATCCCACCAAATGGTTTTTATTAACAATTAATAAAACTTTTCAACTGACATCTTAAAATGCTGAAAAAAAAGCAAGTACGGAATTATGTATATATGTTTTGTGCATCTATATGTCCCTTTCCCACAGTGTTTTCTGAGCAAATTGCTGTCTGTTGTCTGTCATTTTGGCATATAAGATATCAACAACCCAAAACTGCAATTTCATAATCCTTGCATAGGGAAATTTTTTTAAAAATAAACTTTTGGCTGTTTGTTTGTAAAAACCATCTGTCTGTTTTACTATTCCCTGAAACTGAACACCACAAATATGCAACACCCTTTTTTCATTATTGTGAATTGTCCCGGATACTTTATTGTTTGTTTTCATCAAGCTTATGTGTTTTGTATCAGACTCGCTAACAAATATTAAACGAAAATTATCTCTGTCCCAGGCATAAAACAAACTGCAACTCCATGTAATATCTTCTTCACAAACCGAAAGTGTCATGACATGCTCACTTTCAATAAATGTATTTATCTTTTCAGGAAACACTTGTTCTGTCATTGATTATAAGATTGTTAAAAAAACCCACAAATAATTATATGGAATAACGTTTTTTATGTGTTGATATTTGCAAATTTCATAATTTTGTTAACATTAATTAATAAAAAACATGAAAAAAATTACTGTACTTGGAGCTGGTCTTGTGGGCAAAGCCATTGCCGCTGACCTTTCAACAAGCTTCAACGTGACATCTGTGGATGTGAATGAACATGCCCTGAATGAACTTTCTCAACAATTTCCATCTGTTTCGATCATTGTTTCAGATATGGCAAATCCTGAAAACATAAAAAAAGTAGTGACTGATGCGGACATTGTTGTGGGGTGTTTGCCAGGACACATGGGATTTGAAGCCAACAAAATTCTCATCGGAGAGAGAAAAAAAATTGTTGATATTTCATTCTTTCCAGAAGATTTATTTGGTCTTGATGGGCTGGCAAAGGAATCACAGGTTCCCGTTATTGTAGATTGCGGGGTTGCTCCGGGAATGGGAAATGTCATTCTTGGGTATCATAATAAAAGAATGAAAATTTATAATTATAAATGTGTCGTTGGAGGCCTGCCCAAAACCAGAGAATGGCCATATGAATACAGTGCTGTTTTTTCCCCCATTGATGTGATTGAAGAGTATACAAGACCTGCACGTTATGTGGAAAACAGCCATATGATTGTGAAAGAGGCTCTTTCAGATCCTGAGCATCTGTTTTTTGAAGGAGTGGGCACACTTGAAGCATGGAATTCTGATGGTTTGCGCTCGCTCATCGAAACCATGCCCGACATTCCCAATATGATAGAAAAAACCATGCGCTATCCCGGAACAATAGAATATCTGAGAGTGTTGAGAGAAACCGGCTTTTTTTCATATGAACCGGTTGAAGTCAACGGCAACATGATTCGTCCCATTGACCTTACGGCCAAACTCTTGTTTCCCAAATGGAAAATGAAACCTGGAGAGAAAGACATCACTGTTATGAGAATTACCATTGAAGGAGATGAAGAGGGAAAATCAGTGAAATATACCTATGATTTGTATGATGAAATGCAGGACGGTGTTATTTCAATGGCACGAACCACAGGTTATACCTGTTGTGCTGCCGTTCACCTTGTTGCCAATGGTATGTATGATACTCCGGGAGTATGTCCTCCTGAATATCTTGGAGAGCAGGAAGACCACTTTCAGTTTATGCTGCAGTATCTTCGTGAGAGAAACGTAATTTATAATGTAACAAAAGAAATATTGTGAGCAGAAAAAAGCTGATTATTGCGGTGACAGGGGCAAGTGGTTCTGTTTATGCATCCAGACTAATTGAAAGGGTCAGCAGTTTGGAACAACATATTGAAGAATGTGTGCTGATTTTTTCAGAAAATGGAAAACAGGTGTGGAAATATGAGCTGGATACAGAGCCGTTGTTTGAACAAAACAGTGTATTTAGGGTTGCAAATGTGAGTAATATGTTTGATGCAGTGGCTTCGGGTTCGGCAGGATATGATACCATGATTGTCATTCCCTGCAGCATGGGAACACTGGCAAGGATAGCCTGCGGAATTTCCGACAATCTGATTTGTCGTGCAGCTGATGTGATACTGAAAGAAAAGCGTTCACTGATTCTTGTGCCCCGCGAAGCTCCTTTGTCATCTATTCATCTCAAAAACATGTCAACTCTTGATTCTGCAGGTGCTGTGATATTTCCTGCTTCACCATTTTTCTATCACAAACCAAAGGACATAGACAGTGTAATTGATTCATTTGTTGAAAGGATAGCAGAAAAAATCGGACTTCCTTCTGAAACTTTCCGCTGGGGAACAAATGATTAATCAAAGTTTTCCTTCAAACAGAGAAAATTTATGAAATCGGGCTTCCAGAGGGCCATTCCAAACAGCATATTTTTCTGCAGGTTTTAATCCCACTTGTTTTATTGCCTCCAGGTCACTACTGATTATCCACGCATCATGCCCTGTAAAATTGTGCTTCAGATGATTCCCTATCTCCTGATAAAACCCTGTAATATCTTCAACAGGCATTCTCACATTGTAAGGAGGATTAAAAATAAGTATTCCCGAATCACCGGCTGGCAGCAAATTGTCAAAAGTTTTTTGTTCAAGTTTGATATGCTTCATCATTCTGCTTCTTGCTAAATTTTTTTGCGATGCTCTCAAGGATGTTGCTGCACTATCGCTGGCAAAAATCTGAAATTCATAATTATTCTGTTTACTAATTCCATTTTCTTCGGTAACTTTTTTCCATAATTCTGGCTGAAAATTCTTCCAATTCATAAAACCCCAGTGATTTCTATAGTAACCGGCAGGCATCTTCATGGCAAACATGGCTGCTTCAATGGGAATTGTGCATCCCCCACACATGGGGTCATAGAAATAACCTTTTCCGTTCCATTTGCTCAAACGTATCAGTCCGGCAGCCAGCACCTCATTCAGAGATGCTTCGTGCAACACTTCCCTGTATCCTCTTTTGTATAATGGAGTCCCCGATGTATCCAGAGAAACATGACAAAAATCGGCCAGAATATATATGTTCACAAGTAAGTCAGGATTGTCAAGACTGACAGATGGTCGCTTTCCGGTTTTATCCCTGAAATAATCAGCAATAGCATCCTTGGTTTTCATTTCTGTGAAATGGGAATTATTGAACGCATTGCACTTGAAAACAGAGGCATCAATTGCAATGGTTTGATCCGGACAAATTATTTCATCCCAGGGAATAGAGTGAATCTGATTGTAATAATCGTTCACATCGGTGAAAGTGAAAGATTTGTATGACTCCAGAATTCTCAAAGCTGTGAACACACGATAATTCAATGCATACATTGTTTGTATGTCAGTTTCAAACTCCACCATTCTTCTTCCCGGCCTGATGTTCTGCACTCCAAGTTGTTCTAATTCATCTGCAAGAACCTGCTCGAGTCCCTGTATGGTTTTGGCCACATATGTCTTTTTGCTCACTGTTGAAAGTTTTTCCAAAATTAGGCAAAATTTCAGGAAGGCAAGAATTAAGCACATTTATTGATGAGTTTGATTATTTTTGCATTTTTAATTCATTACAACTATTTATCTAATGAAACTAATATTTATGCGTTCATTTCTGTTTTATCTTACAATCATTCCCTTGCTGGGCATTGCCTTGTCTTGCGGAAATAAAGAAACTTCCATTGAGGGTCATATTTCAGGCATTGAAGATTCTGATGTGTTTCTTCTCTCCTATGAGGGAAAAAGTGTCACAAGAGTTGACTCAACAAGAAGCAAAAACGGCAAATTCAAATTTATGATGTCGCCGGAACTAAAACACGGCATGTATCATGTGCATTGGGGACCTCAACCACATGAAGGGATTGACTTTGTCTGGAATTATGAAAATTTTTCCTTTACAGCACACAATGATTCCATTGGGCAAACTCTGACATTTAATAATTCTCCCGAAAATGATTTGTTTTATGCATTTTATCCTATCAAACTTACAATAACTCAGCTCACAGCAATGGGAGACCACCTGAACAAAACCGATCCCATGGGTAACAGAAACAAGCTGATTGATCTGAATAATTATCTTGATTCTCTTGAATTTGCAGTACATCAACTTCTTGATGATCTTGATGAGGATTCTAAAAAGCTGTTTTCATACAAAGTTTTAAAAGCTGCATTTTTTCCAAATTATGACTATTTCTATGACAAAGGAAAGGTAACAAAAATGGATCCCCTTGTTTTTATGCATTTTTATTTTTTTGAAAACATTGATTTCAATGAACCCGGACTCATTAGAACACCCTTTTTGTTTTTTGCCATTGAAGAATATCTTTCACTGTATGTTTCTCCGCCCACTTCTGAACAATTTCAGAAAGCCTCAGATATGATTATTTCAAAAGCGGCTGTCAATGATGAGATGTACGAATATGTTACTTCTCTGTTGGTGAAAACATTTGAATCAAGTGATTTCTGGGAAGTGTATCTGTATATCATGGAAACATACCAAAGTGAAGTGTGCAGTGATCATGATGCATATGGAGACAAAGGAAAACTTTATGAAATTGTCAGCAACAGTAAGCCCGGCTCTCCTGCCCCCGATTTTTCAGGGGTGACAACAGAGGGAAAACCATCCTCGTTTCATGAAGTTTTTTCTCCCACCGGATATGTGCTTTTGTTTTGGGATCCCGATTGTGCTCCCTGTGAGTTTCTCATTGCACAGATGTCAGCTTTCATGCCTCAATACAGGCAAAAAGGTGTTGAGGTGGTGGCATTCGGGCTTACTAAAGATAAAGAAGAGTGGCTCGATGCAATTGACAAACATAAAATGAAAGACTGGGTGAATCTGACTGACCTGAAGGACACAGAAAGCCCTCTGTTTGACAAATATCACATCCGGGGAACTCCTGAGATGTATGTGGTGACAAAAGATTTTGAAATTTTCAGCCGTCCATCAAATTATATTGAGCTGGACAAGGATTTGGCCAGGCTTATGGGAGGAAGATAAAAGAATAAGAGAATTATTGAAGATAGAAAATAGAAGATAGAAAATAGAAAATATTTATAAATGCCTGTAACGAATTCTACTAATTACGTATTGGCAAATTTGTTAACTCACAAATCCAAGTTTTCTATTTAATATTTTCTATTTCACAGTTGAGCCGCTTCTGATTGGGTTTTCAGGGGTAATAAAAGTAAGTTTGCCGTTTTCGTCTTCAGCGAGCAAAATCATTCCCTGCGACATGGTTCCCTTAAGTTCGCGGGGGGCCAGGTTAACAAGCACAACAACCTGTTTTCCAACGAGATGTTCAGGCTCAAACTGATCGGCTATGCCTGAAATAATTGTACGTTTATCAATTCCGGTATCCACAAGCAACTTCATCAGTTTTTTTGTTTTGGGAACCTTTTCAGCTTCAAGTATGGTTGAAACTCTCATGTCCATTTTTGTAAAATCTTCAAAACTAATCTCTTGTCTGGCATCTTCCAGGGGAATCACCACTTCTTCCCTGTTGTCTTCAGCCGTTTTCAGTAACTTGTCTGTTTGAAACCGAACTGCTTCATCTTCAATACGTTCAAATAAAAACTCTGGTTGATTGAGAACATGTCCGTCCACCAGTAGTGTATCATTTTCTGCACTTTTCCAATCTTTCTCGTTCAGTCCAAGCAAGGCAAGAAGTTTCTCACTGGTGAATGGAAGAAAAGGATGGCTGATAATTGCCAGTTTTGCCATAATCTGAGCAGAAACAGAGAGGGTTTCTGCGGCATGTTCGGGATTTTCGCGTTGTTTTTTCCATGGTTCATTATCAGTGAGATATTTGTTGCCAGCACGTGCCACATCCATCATCAGGTTTTGGGCTTCTCTGAACCTGAAACTTTCCAATGCATTTTCAATTCCCTGCTTCAGATTGTTCACGGACTTCAGCACTTCTTCACTGTCTGGTCGCAAAGAATTAATTTGCTGAATTTTTCCATCATAATATTTATGAATCAACACCATGATTCTGTTGACAAAATTACCGTATATGGCCAGCAGTTCATTATTGTTTTTTGCCTGAAAATCCTTCCATGTAAAATCACTGTCTTTGGCTTCAGGGATGATTGAACACAGTGTATATCTGAGCACATCCTCTTTGCCGGGAAACTCTTCAAGATATTCATGCAACCACACTGCCCAGTTTTGGGATGTTGAAATTTTATTTCCCTCAAGATTAAGAAATTCATTTGCAGGCACATTGTCGGGCAGAACAAAGCTTCCTTCAGCTTTCAGCATTGATGGAAAAATGATGCAGTGAAACACAATATTATCTTTTCCGATAAAATGTATCAAACGTGATTTTTCATCTTGCCAGTAAGGTTTCCAGTCCTTTCCTGTTTGTTTGCTCCAGTCTTTTGCCGCAGAAATATATCCGATTGGGGCATCAAACCACACATAAAGTACTTTTCCATCTGTATCAGGCAAAGGAACCTTTACTCCCCAGTTGAGATCACGGGTAACGGCTCTTGGCTGAAGTCCCTGACTAATCCACGATTTGCATTGTCCAAGCACATTTGTTTTCCAGTCTTTATGTTCTTCAAGTATCCATTTTTCAAGCCATGGGGAATATTTGTCAAGAGGCAGAAACCAGTGTGTTGTTTTACGAAGTACAGGAGTATTTCCGGTGAGTGTTGATTTGGGTTGAATCAGTTCAGTTGGCGAAAGCGAGGTGCCGCATTTTTCACACTGATCTCCATATGCGCGTTCATAGCCGCAGTGGGGGCATGTGCCTATGATATAACGATCGGCAAGAAACTGTTTGGCTTCATCATCATACAGTTGTTCAATTTCCTGCATAATGAGTTCGCCTTTATCGTTGAGCACCTTAAAAAAGTCTGATGCAGTTTCATGATGAATATCAAGAGAAGTGCGTGAATAAATGTCAAAAGAAATACCAAATTTTTCAAATGAATCTTTAATAAGGTTGTGGTAACGATCAACAATGACCTGTGGTGTAACACCTTCTTTTTCAGCTCTGATTGTAATTGGCACACCATGTTCATCGGAGCCACCGATAAACAGCACATCAGTTTTCTTCATACGCAGATAGCGCACATAAATATCGGCAGGCACATAAACTCCTGCCAGATGGCCGATGTGCAGGGGTCCGTTTACATAGGGTAAAGCAGTTGTGACAGTGTATCTTTCAAATTGTTGACTCATGATGTGAATTTTTTTGCAAAATTATGAAAAACTGCAACAACAATCTGGAGTTTATAATTTATTGGTGGATGAAAAAAAAATGTAGAGATGAGCAGTAAAACTTTTTTTAACAGTTTAATGTTAAATTTAATGATAAATTTGCAAAAACTTAAAAACGAAACAATTATGAAAAGGATTTGTATTTTATTTTTTGTAGTGCTTTTTACTACGAGTCTGGTTGGGCAAAATCAAACAGACATCAGGTTGAGCCCTGCCAATTCTCTGTTACTAAATCATAAAGCTGCAAATGCTAATGATTTAACTACAAAAACACTTGCCTGTATAGACACTTTGCGTTATCCGCAGGTAAAGGAGCAAGTGCTGGGAACTCCAACTTTTTATTCTATTGATTTCTGGCAAGAAGATCAGGAGGGTATTTCTCAAACATTTTTGCTAAGTGGAGCAACAATTAGCATACAGGGAATTGATTTCTTTGGCAGAGCTGTTCCTTTAAGTGTTATGCCCCTGACAGTTACAGGGTCAATCTACAATGTAGATGGAAACAACAATCCAACCACACTGATAGGAAGTGCAACCACGGTTATTTCTGATACCGTTTGGCAATACAGACAGATCGTCTTTTCAACACCATTAACAGTGAACAGCAATTATGCTGTGGTTGTTGAACCTACAAGTCTGAACGGAAAACTATTTCTATATGTAAATGATGCTGCTCCGGGACAGGTATGGGACGAAAACTTATCAAGAGGGAAATCCAATTGGTATGCTCCTGGACAGGGATGGGTTTCAATACCTGTTTATACAGCCGGTTTTACAGGAGGCCCATATGATTTTGAGGCTTTGCTTGCCCCAATGATTACATATACAATTAACACCGATTTTTTTGCAACACCCAATCCGGTTTGTATGGGAGAACAGGTCACTTTTACCAGCACTACGACACCAATGAGTGTACTCACAAACCGAATGTATAATTATCGTGCTTTCAATTCATATTTCTTATCATATCCTGATTCGCTTTTTGCATGGGATCCGGACGAAACAGCACCTCCATTTATTTATAATAGTTCTATTATTAACCACACTTATTCAGGCTCAGGCAATGTTGATGCTTTTCTGGCAACATTAGGTGGTTTTTGGGATTTGTGTATTGATAGCAAGGTTAATCAGGTAACTGTTAATCCCCTTCCTTCTGTCAGCCTTGGTGCATTTTCTCCTGTATGTGTTAACGCCACTCCTTTTACTTTAACAGGAGGCAATCCTTCGGGGGGTACTTATTCAGGAACAGGTGTAAGTGGCGGAAATTTCGACCCCGCTGCTGCTCCAACTGGAAGCACTATTACTTACACTTATTCCGACGGGAATGGTTGTACAAACTCTGCAGTGCAAAATATCACCGTTAATCCTCTTCCTGTTGTGTCTCTTGCTCTTACTCCGAATATTGTGTGCGATTACACTCCTGCATATATGCTTACAGGCGGTAGCCCTTCGGGAGGTGATTATTCAGGAACAGGCATAACTGCAGGGCAATTTGATCCATCTGTTGCAGGTATTGGAACTCATATTGTCACTTATTCTTACACTGATGGCAACAACTGTTCAAGTTCAGCAAATGACAATATTGTTGTTGACGCATGTACTCAAATTCATACAGATGAAACAGCAGCTCTGTTTATCAGTCCAAATCCTGCAAGCGACTATTTGTCAATCAGCTTGCAAAACTTAACAAATGAGCAGGTTCATGTAAGCATTTTTGCTCCAGATGGAAAAATCATCTGGTCAGATATCAGCTCTGAAAGTCATTATTTAAACACAATTGACCTATCAGGCTTTGCAGGCGGCACTTATCTTGTTAGTGTAAAAACTCAACAGGAAGTTTACAACACAAAACTTGTAATCATTAAATAACAGAATTAAATTAAATTAAAAAGCCCTGCATCATGTGGGGCTTTTTTTATTCAGACAACCATTTTGTTAATTCCTTTTCATCCAGGTCATAGTAGTTGTCGTTTCCTTTAATTATTTGATTTTCTATCAGATAAATCTCCGGCAATCGTCCGTGTGTATAATATAGAATTTTTTCCTTCATCATGATACTGTATGGAATATGCGCAGAGTTGGTGAGCATATGATAATGACTGATTTCGTCTTCGTCACCATTTATAAAAAAATACACAGGCAATTCAGGAATCTGTCTTTTAAGCACAGTGAGTTTATATCCGGCATTTATACAGTGATGACAACCGGCACTGGCAAACATAACAAGCCATTTGCTTTCTCTTAGCTCTAGCGATGGAATATGCTCATAATCAGCATCATACAGCGGATTCAAGTCCAGTGTGCTACCCACTTCTCTGTTTGCTGAAACGGAAGATGCACGTAGTGGCATCATAATATAAGGCACTGCTATACATAGAATAACAACAATAACAGAAATTATTATAAAAGCTTTGCGAGGAGGTTTAAATTTTGATTTAAAAAAAAGAAAGGCAAGAATTGCAATCAATATCAGGTTTTTCAGTATAGATTGCAAAGGTGTCATAGCCAGCTGAATGCCGAAACAGTTGCAGTTGCCATCATTTCCTCTGAATATCCAAAGATAGATGAGATAGAATGTAAAAAAAACAAGAGTGAGCAATGATAGTGCAAGGGTATAACGTGGGAGTAGTTTGCAGATAAGCAAGATTCCCAGCAAAAATTCAAAACCAATGAGAAAACGTGCCAATATTGCAGAAAAACTCCATGAAAATATCCCCGTGTCAGCAATGGCAAATTCCAGCATTTCAATAGGGAATAATTTCAGATATGCTGAGAAAACAAATATAAGTCCTGCTATTAAAAACAATAAATACAATAAAACGTTCTTAATCATCATCAAAAAAATCAGTAAATTAGAAAAACAGACATCTGAATAGAAGAAATCTATTTCAGAGTGCAGTTAGTTTCAGCCCAACCTTCAAAGCTATAGCTTTCACATGCCTCTTCTGCATCTTTTTTCTTCTGGTCTTTAATTTCCCATGAAAGTGTTCCGGGCTCTCCAATGATATCTTCATAGGTACAATCGCATGTAAAATCCTTTTTGCATGAGCTGATTAAAAAAGCAGCAGCAAAAACAAATGATGTAAAAACAATCAACTTTTTCATTTTTTTCGATTATTAATTTCTTAACAAAAGTAATTGTTTTTTTTTTGGTTTGTTTAATTTTGTAAAAAAAAAGAAAAAAAAATGCAACGAAAAGAAAAGGATGAATTGGGATTGCTGGGAGAACAAATTGCAGCTGAGTATTTGGAAAGCATTGACTATGCAATCATTGAGCGCAACTGGAAGCATAAACCTTATGAAATTGATATTATTGCACAGGATGGGGAATTTATTGTTATTGTTGAAGTAAAAACCCGCACAACAGATGACTTTGGAGATCCTCAGGATTTTGTTACCCGAAAAAAACAATCATTTTTGGTGAAAGCCACTCAGCTTTATGCAGATGTAAACAACATCAGTCAGGAGTTCAGATTTGATGTGATTGCAGTTTTGATGAAAAAACCCGAACCAAGAATTGAACATTTAAAAGGAGCATTTATTCCATTGCTGGGCATGTAGATTTGGTAATGAGCAGTTAAATAATATTTAAGTTTCAGAGCCCAAAATCAAATTTTTTAACAAAAAAAACTGTACCAAGTGAGTTTTTTTTTACTTTTGTAATTACAAATTTTTAAAAATTAAAAAGTCATGAAAAAGTTTTTATTTGGTTTTGTTTTAACTCTGAGTGTAATTTTAGTTTCGGGACAGATTACAATTACACAAAATGATATGCCTCCTGAGGGGACTAACCTGCCAATTGGCAATGATACTATACAAACTATTTTTAATTATGATTTTTTTCTAACCGGAGCTCCCTATTCATGGGTGCCGCCGACAGCTACAGAGTATCAGTCTTTTTTCTATATCTTTCAGGATCCTGCGGATTCAGTTAATCTCCAGGCTTTGTTTCCTCAAGCTAATATTATGATATGGGTCCCGGGATACGGATATTATTTTATGGACAGTTCAGCAACTGAATTGAGAATGCTTGGAATAATTGACTCCGTTTCTTTGCCTGATCCGGTTGTATTAAAATATACAAATCCTGACACAATAATGGTATTTCCATTTACTTATGGAACTGCATATGAAAGCAACTCTTTGATGGATGCGAAAATTCCCTATGATGATATTATTAGTGGTTTTCAGGTTGATTCAGCACGAATGAAATCAGAAACATATTCTGAAGCAGAAGTAGTTGGACACGGAACATTGGCACATCCTCTTGGCATTTTCAACGTACTCCATGAGATTAAAAACAAAGAATCAATTGATTCTACATGGGTGCGGCTTGTATCATTCGGGTGGGTTCTGGCCAGTGCACAAACAAGTACTAACCATGAAATAAATTATCATTCTTCCGGTTTTGGTTTTCCTGTTTATCAGGTTGAAGTATGGGAAGACTCAACAGTGCAGGATATAAAATGGATTAAAGTTATACCAACTTTCGACGAGGTATTTTCAACAGTTCCATTATTTTCAGTTTTTCCCAATCCGTGCACTGATTATGTGAATGTGGCAACACTTCAGGGAGAAGCCGAAAGATTTGAAATTTATGATATTTCAGGCCGCATGGTTTACAGTCACAAATCCACAAGAGCTCAACATCAGATTAATGTGTCTGAATGGAGTTCTGGAATTTACATAATACGGTGGTTGTCAGGCAACAAAAAAATTGCAGAGGCAAAAATTGTGAAAGGTTAAGAGTAATTTAGAAATAATTACAATTTCATTTTTTCTTAAACACAGAATATAAAATTACGGTCAACAGAATAACTGAAGCACCTGTATAGAAACCACTGGTCATTATTTCTGATTCTCCAAAAATCAATCTGGCGGCCAGAATTCCATACACAGGTTCAAGGTTGATGGCAAGAATCACAGCATAAGCATTAAGTTTTTTAATTACTGAAATTGTTGCTGTGTAGGCATAGGCAGTTCCAATGCTGCCAAGGATAATAATCCACAGCCAGTCAGACTGAGTTGTTTTTGATAATTCCTGCAGGGGAGAAGATCCTGTAAAAGCAAGAAAAACAGCAGTGAGGATGCAAGCCACCGAAAGCTGACTCAAAGAAAGTGCCTGATGGTTGTGTTTTGCTGACAGGTGTTTGTTGAACACACTGAACATTGCGGCCAAAACAGCGGATATCACAGAAAAAAAAATGCCTTCAACATAGCGGAATTCAAAACGAAAAATCAGATAAATGCCTGCAATAATTGCAAATCCTGCAAGCACATCCACAAGACTTACTCTTTTTTTATTGGTAAACGGTTCAAAAAAGGCAGCAAATAAAGTTGAAGAGCCCAGACACCCAAGAGTTACAGAAACATTAGATACTTTGATTGAATGGAAAAATGTAATCCAGTGTGCAGCAAGTAAAAAGCCAATCCATGCACCTGCGATGAGTGCCTTTTTGTTAAAAACTTCACTTTTTCCAAATATCAACGCCCACACAACAAGGCAAACAACTGCTGTTAATGTTCTGAAAAACACAAGTCCGCCGGCTTCTAGACTAATAAGTTTTCCCAGAATTGCTGAAAACCCCAGAATAATTACAATAAAATGAAGTTTCAGATATATGAGGCCGTTTATTTTCATTTTGAGAAGTAAAATTGTTGTGAAAGAAGTGAAATATTTTAAAAATCTTTACAAAATAAAGTGATTTCAGTGTAACTTTACAAAAAAAAATACGAAAAAGAGGTACGAATTTGCAAAAAATCTTATAAATATTGAATTGTTATTTAAAAAATTTTTAATTTAGCAAACTCTTAGAGTAAATTAATAATTAGGTTTTGGGGTATATGAAAAAAGTATTACTAACGCTGATAGTTGCATTGTTTGTAGTATTTACAGCAAATGCACAAAAGAATTTTTCAGAGGAAGCTGATAAAAAATTCAATTTGGAACAATATTATGATGCCATTGCCATATACAAAAAGGCATATTCAAAAGTGAAGGGCAACCGAATGGAACGTGCCCGTATCCTTTTTCAAATAGGTTTATGCTACAAATATGTCAATGATGCAAGAAATGCAGCATCCACTTTCAAACGTGTGGTTGCTGCCAAGTATCCTGATCCTTTGTCCTATTTGTATTATGCTGATGCTTTGAAAATTAATGAAAAATACGAAGAAGCTGCAATACAATATGCAGAATATGCAAAATTAGTCCCTGATGATCCAAGGGGAAAAATTGGGGAAGAATCCTGTAAGTTAGCACTGCAATGGAAAGACAACCCAACCCGATACGAGGTTGAAAACAATAAAAAAATGAATAGTCGTGCCAATGACTTTGCTCCTTCCTATGCTGACAGAAAATACAGAAGTATTGTATTTACAACAGCACGTGATGAAGTTGCCGGAAAGGGCACTGATTCATGGACAGGACAACCTTTTACGGATTTGTTTATTATTGAACTTGACAGAAAAGGAAACTGGAGCAATCCATCTCCCCTTGATGAAACAGGAGAAGTCAATTCTCAACATAATGAAGGAGCTGCAACATTTAACAATAAGTTTAATACTTTATATTTTACCCGTTGTGAAGTTACAAAAAAACAAAGATCAGGCTGCCAGATTTATATAGCCTCCAAAAGAGGAAGAGGATGGGGAAATGTTGAGTTAATTCCAATAGGAGGGGATTCTGTTACTGTAGGGCATCCTGCAGTTTCAAGTAATGAGCTAACAATTTATTTTGCATCCAATATGCCCGGAGGATATGGTGGAAGAGATATCTGGATGATGCAAAGACCCAGAAAAAACAGACCTTTTGAAGCACCTGTCAACCTGGGACCTGTTATCAATACTCCCGGAGATGAGTTATACCCTACTCTCCGCGAAGACAACATTCTCTATTTTTCATCAAATTATCACCCCGGAATGGGAGGACTTGATATATTTAAAACTGAGTTTGTCAATAATGCCTGGACTGAACCAGAGAATCTTATGTCTCCCGTTAATTCTTCCTATGATGATTTTCATATGGTATTTAACAAAGATGCTCAACTACTCAAAGAGAATAATGCAAAAGAAATGGGATTTTTTACCTCAAACAGAAAAGGCGGCCGTGGAAGTGATGATATCTGGATGTTTAAATTACCTCCCATTTTGTTTACGCTATCAGGAATTATTTACGATGATAGTCTGAAAACAACCATTCCCAAGGCAGTTGTTCAAATTGTGGGATCTGATGGAAATGTGTATGTGGATACAACTGATGAAAAAGGTTTCTATAAATTTAATGAAGCACAAATTTTGGAGAATACTTCATATACAATGGAAGTATCTGCAAGTGGTTTCTTTAATGAAAGAGGACGTGAAACAACTGTTGGATTAAATAAAAGTACAGATTTGGTCAGAGACTTTTATCTTGTTCCCATTCCCAAAAAACCAATTGTGTTGCCTGAAATTCGTTATGACCTTGCCAAATGGGATTTGAAACCAGAATATCATGATTCACTCAACGGGTTGATTCAAGTCATGACAGATAATCCCAATCTTGTAATTGAACTTGGTTCACATACTGATATCCGCCCCATTGCCATGACAAATGATACGCTTTCTCAAAGACGTGCACAATCTGTTGTTGATTATCTGATTGAAAAAGGAATTCATCCTGACCGTCTTGTTGCCAAAGGCTATGGAGATAAAGTTCCACGCGTGCTTGAAAAAGACATAACCCTCACTTATAATAAAAAAGAGTTTACATTCACTCAGGGAACAGTTCTCACTAAAGAGTATATTGAATCATTACCAACAAGAGACGAACAGGAAGCTGCCCACCAGCTTAACCGCCGTACTACTTTCCAAATTCTGCGTGATGATTACGTTCCTACAGAAGGAGGGAATATTGAAGTAAGTCCTGTAAAGATTGAGATGTACACTCCTGATGATGAAAACGAGGATGAAACTGAAACTGAGGATGAAACTGAAACTGAGGACGAAACTGAATAAAAAAATTGTAATTATTTAACCTATTATCAAACAGCATTCTTCGGGATGCTGTTTTTGCTCAAAGCAAAATCATGAGTGAACAATACGAAAAAAGAGGTGTCAGTTTTTCAAAAACAGAAGTACACCAGGCAATTGCAAACATTGACAAAGGGATTGAACCTTCGGCCTTCTGTAAAATCATTGAAGCTCCGTTTGATAATGAAAAGGCAATGATACTTCATGCCGATGGTGCCGGAACAAAATCATCTCTGGCCTATGCATACTGGAAAGAAACAGGATGTGTGGATGTGTGGAAAGGGATTGCACAAGATGCATTAATTATGAATATTGATGATATGCTATGTGCCGGGGCACATGAAAACTTTGTTGTGTCAACAACAATCGGCAGAAACAAAAAACTTATTCCCGGCGAAGTTATCAGTGCCATTATACAGGGAACCGAAGAAATCATCAGTTTTCTCAATTCACATGGACTCAACATACGTTCAGCAGGTGGTGAAACCGCTGATGTGGGCGACCTTGTCAGAACAATTATTGTTGATTCAACAGTGTTTGCTCCCATATCAAAAACCCACATCATTGCCAACAAAAATATACGGCATGGAGATGTCATTATTGGCCTTTCATCGTTTGGAAAATCCAGCTATGAGAATGAATATAACAGTGGTATGGGAAGTAACGGATTGACATCTGCCAGACATGACATTTTTAATAAACAAGTGGCAGAAAAATATCCTGAAACCTTTGACAATTCATTGGATTCATCTGTTGTGTATAACGGGAAATATTTTCTCACAGATCCGTCTCCTGTTACAGGTATAGATATGGGAAGATTTGTATTATCCCCTACCAGAACTTATGCCCCTGTTATGAAAGAAATTTTCAAACACCACAGGAAGGAAATTCACGGAATGATTCATTGCACTGGAGGCGGACAAACAAAGGTGCTGAATTTTATTGACAATATGAAAATTGTAAAAAATAATCTTTTCCCTGTTCCACCTTTATTTCAGATTATTCAGGAGAGTTCGCAAACTGAGTGGAAGGAAATGTACAGTGTTTTTAACATGGGACATCGTTTAGAAATTTATACTACTGAAAATATTGCAAACCGCATCATATCAATAGCTGAATCATTTGGAATTGATTCACAAATCATCGGAAGATGTGAAAAAGATGATAAAAAACAACTGGTTATTGAATCGGAAAAGGGTATTTTCACCTGGTAATTCAGGAAACAATCACCTGCTGATTCGTGCAAATGTTGTAATTTTGTACTTTGTTTAAAAGACAGAAAAATTATGCTTGACAAATTACTGGAAATCAAAAAGAAAAGTGACAGCATCCAGGAGGAACTGAACGACCCTCAGGTGATGGCTGACATGAAACGCTATATCAGATTAAGCAAGGAATATAAAGATCTTCAGCCCATTGTTGCAGCCTATAAAGCATACAAAGATGTGATTGACGGCATCAGCTCATCAAGGGATATTCTGAAAACTGATAAAGATGAAGAAATGCGTGAGTTTGCCAAGGAAGAGCTAACGATGCTTGAGGAAAAGAAAGATCAACTTGAAGAAAACATCAAGATTTTATTATTACCATCTGATCCCCAGGACAGTAAAAATGCAATTCTTGAAATTAGAGCCGGAACAGGAGGAGATGAGGCAAGTTTGTTTGCGGGTGATTTGCTACGCATGTACACAAAATACGCTGAAACCAAAAACTGGAAAATGGAGTTGGTTGATTATACAGATGGCACCGTTGGAGGCTATAAAGAGGTGATAATCAATATTAAAGGAGAAAAAGTGTTTGGCACTCTTAAATATGAATCTGGAGTTCATCGCGTTCAGAGGGTTCCTGACACTGAGACTCAGGGACGAATTCACACATCTGCTGCATCGGTTGTGGTGCTACCTGAAGCTGATGAATTTGATGTTGAAGTAAAAGAATCTGATATCAGAAAAGACACCTATTGTTCTTCCGGCCCTGGTGGTCAATCAGTTAATACAACATACTCAGCCATCAGACTCACGCATGTTCCAACCGGAATTGTGGTAACTTGTCAGGATCAAAAATCCCAAATAAAGAATTATGAAAAGGCACTGGGGGTTTTGCGTTCACGCATTTATGAAATCGAATATCAAAAATATCTTGATGAGATTGGCTCAAAACGAAAAACCATGGTTTCAACAGGTGACAGATCTGCAAAAATTCGCACCTACAATTATCCACAGGGAAGAATGACCGACCACCGTATTGGTTTAACAATGTATAATCTTCAATCCATACTTGACGGGGATATTCAGCATATTCTTGATGCCTTGCAAGTGGCTGAAAACGCTGAGAGATTGAAAGAAAGTGTGCTTTAATTTTTTAAATTTGATATGAACAGAGAAAAACTCATTACGCTGATGAAACAAAGGGAATCTTTCCTTTGTGTGGGCCTTGATACAGACATTGACAAGCTACCACCTCATATAAAACAAATGACTGACCCTCAGTTTGAGTTCAACAAAGCCATTTTTGATGCAACTATTGACTATGCTCCGGTTTATAAAATCAATATTGCATTTTATGAGGCCTTTGGCACAAAAGGCTGGAGAAGCCTTGAAAAAACTACTGACTACATCAGACAATCTGGCAAAGATGTGTTTTTGATTGCCGATGCCAAACGAGGAGATATTGGAAACACGTCATCTCAGTATGCAAGGGCTTTTTTTCAAAAAGAAATCTCGGGACTGGACTTTGATGCAGTTACTGTGGCTCCATATATGGGAGTAGATTCAGTTTCGCCTTTTCTTGAATATCCAAACAAATGGGTTGTTTTGCTAGCACTTACATCTAATAAAGGTGCAGATGATTTTCAAATGATTAAAAGCGATCATGATAAATATATTTTTGAACATGTGCTTGAAGAATCTTCAAAATGGGGAACACCTGAAAATATGATGTATGTAGTTGGAGCAACCCGCGCAGAGATGCTAAAAACAGTGAGACAATACCTGCCGGAACACTTTTTGCTTATCCCGGGTGTTGGAGCTCAGGGAGGAAGTCTTGAAGAGGTGGTTGCAAATGGTTTACATAAGAATATTGGATTAATTGTAAATGCCTCACGTTCTATAATTTACGCTTCTTCGGACAAAAATTTTGAAAAAAATGCCGAAATTGAGGCAAAAAATTTGCAAATGCAAATGAAAAAGTTCTTATCTTTATCCCAAATTATCTGAAGATGAGATTATATATAGCGTTTGCATCAATATTTTTACTAAGTTATTTCTGTCTTCATGCACAGCATGATGAATGGTATTACAGTGGAGAAACTGATGAAGAAGGAATGTCAGCCATTCTCACTTTTGAGAAATACAATCCTCTTGTTGGCGGAGATTCAATAAGGATGAACGGAAACAGAAGATGCACTGGAAATATTATTGATAAATATCCTGATGGTAAGATTATGCATAAGGGATATTACACAAACGGACAATTGCTCAACGGATATGAAAATTATTTTGAAAACGGACAACTTGAAAGAAAATTCAAATCCAATGGCACCACAAGCGGGAGTGTTGTTGTGTATTATTCAGATGGTTCAAAAAGATCCGAAATTGAATATTTTAAAAAAGAAGTGTTGATGTGGAAGGATTATTATCCCAACGGAAATCTTGAATTCTGGGAAGAATATGACAAATCACTTGAGTTTTATGTAACATACAACTTTTATTATATCAATGGCAATCCACAAAGCACAATGCAATTGGTTGATAAGAAGAAAAAGATTTACGATGCTGAAGAATATTTTTCAAACGGAAATGTTAAAGCTAAGGGCAAAAAAAAGTGGGCACCTGGTGTTGGCGGCTATGTAAAATTTGGCAACTGGACCATTTATGATATTGAGGGAAATGTTATTCGAACTGAGTATTTCCAGGCAGGTCAACAAAGCGATGATGGGATTGATGACCTTGACGATCTTTAATATACCCGAATTTGTAATAACCAATTTACTTCAACTGACATCAAAATAAAAAAAAGCCGTAGTTTGTGACAAAAATGTCATTGTCAACTACCACGGCATGATAATACTAAAAGATTTTTTTTCTGATTATTCTTTAATCACTGTTATCCAACCAAATTCATCTTCAATTTCTCCGTTTTGCAACCCAACAAGATAATTGTAGAGTTTTGTACTTACAGGACCTGCTTTCCCGTCGCAACAAAAATTATAGAATTTCTGGTTTTCAGCATCAATAACACAACCTATGGGAGAAATGATGGCTGCAGTGCCACAGGCTCCAATTTCTTCAAAGCTTTCAAGTTCATCAAAAGCAACAGGGCGACGTTCAACCTTCATTCCAATATGTTCGGCAAGCTGCATCAAACTTTTATTTGTAATGGAAGGCAAAATTGATGTGGACTCAGGAGTAATATATGTGTTGTCTTTAATACCAAAAAAGTTGGCTGCACCAATTTCATCAATATATTTCTTTTCTTTTGGGTCAAGATACATTGGAGATCCGCAACCTTCTCCATGAGCTTTCATGACACCGCGCAAACTGGCTGCATAATTTCCACCCACTTTTAAAGTGCCGGTGCCAAGAGGTGCTGCGCGATCGCTGTTCATCTCAAGTAAAATCTTCACCGGATTGAATCCTTCTTTAAAATATGGCCCAACAGGAGTTACAAAAACCAAAAAAGTATATTCTTTTCCGGGTTTCACACCCACTTCTGCTCCGCTTCCGTATAATAGTGGACGGATGTACAGAGATGCACCAGTTCCGTATGGAGGAATAAATCTCTCATTACGTAAAACGGTTTCCTTTATTGCTTCAAAAAACAGTTCGTCAGGAACTTCGGCCATATAAATCCCCTGAGCTGATCTTCTCATTCGTGCAGCATTTTCCTTCCAGCGAAACAAACGGATATCACCGTTTTTGCCACGAAATGCCTTCATTCCTTCAAATGCCTGTTGTCCGTAATGTAATCCGGTGGCAGCCATGTGAATTGAAATGTGTTCTGAGTCTGTGAACTCCAAATCAGTCCATTTGCCATCACGATAGTAAGCTCTTGCATTAACATCGGTCTTCATATAACCGAATGGTAAGTTTTTCCAATCTATATTCATAATATATAAAGTTAAAAATTATTGTCAGCTGCTAAATTAGGCCATTTTTTTATAAAAACAAGCATTTTTATTAAAAACTTTATTCTGAATCTGATAGTGCAACAACCAGATTCTCCAGTTTTTTTCTGATATCAGCATTGGTAAGCATATGTCCGTTTGCTATCACAGCAAAAGCAATCAATTGGCCCGACCGGTTGTGAACATATCCGGTATAACTTCTCACACCTTTTAGTAAACCACTTTTTCCATGCATATTGTTAACAACGGATGTGCCTGTGAAATTTGTACGCAATGTTCCGTCTTTTCCTGCAATGGGAAGAATTTCATACAAATCATCAAACCAGGCCTGAGAATGGGCATATTTGAGCATATCAACCAAAAAAGCTGTGGTAATCATATTTGTTCGTGAGAGTCCCGACCCATCTGTTATTAACAGATTATCTGTCTGAATCCCTTTATTTTTCCAGTAGGCCATCAGCGATTTTGAAATTTCTTCCCAAATAATAGTCTTTTTCAATTTCATTCCCAGCAATCTGTAAATACTTTCAGCAGACACATTGTGACTTTTATGATTGACCAATTTGGAAATTTCTTTTATTGTTGGGGATTTATGAGTGTATAAAACTGTTGATGATGTTTTATTCTGCCACCCTTCAATGTATTCAGACCTGCAGTTTTTGCTTATCTGAATTCCGCTTTTTTTCAAAAACTCCTGAAAATCATATGCATAACGCAGGGCAGGATCAGGATCTGACGCCCAAACTGTGAATTCTGTTTTACCTGCAGGAACAGTCCCTGTTAAAAACCTGACCTTCTGAAGGGGTGTGCCATAGATATAGACATTATCACCTGTATTTGACCCTGCTGTTGTCACATTGTTTACCCAATGTGGGTCCATGGGATGGGAAGTAATTGAGATTAGAGCAGCACTATCACCCACATTTCTTCCTGGTCTGAAAGCAACTTTCAGTTTGTTCTCTCCATAGTTCAGAGACGAAGCACCTGCACCATAATAATTCCCAAGGTCTTCCCACATGTATCCGGGAGCTTGTAACAAATAACCCCATAATGACGCATCTCCAATAATGCTTCCATTGACAGATTTTATTCCTGCTTTGTCTATGGCATTTTTAAATTGTTGAAATATTACAACAGATGATGTTTTGCTGCCATAAAAATCACAGGCTACTGTGGGGTCTCCTTTCCCTTTTATAATAATATCTCCGTTCAATACTCCTTCAGGTGAAATCTGCCCGCTATAATGCAACTCGGTTTCAAATGAAGAATCTATTCCAAGAATATCAAACGCACTGATTGTTGTAAACACTTTCAATACTGAAGCAGGAACAAGTCTTAAGTTTGTATTGTGTTCTGCAACATATTGCTCTGTATCAAAATTATAAGCACAGAAGCTCCACTGAGCTCCAATCATTGATTTATCATTTTCAAGGGTTTTGATGGCAGCCTGAATATCTCCGTCGGTATAAACAACCGTTGTTTTCTCTTCTTTATATTCCGTTGCTGTAATATTTTCTGAAATTCTTTCTCCCTGAAATAACAGAGCAAACAGCACAAATGGCATCATTATAAATATTCTCATAAGTCCAGTTTTGTTAATTGACATGCGCAAATTTACAAATATTTGTCACATTCAGATTTCAGCAACTATGGCTCACATGAAGAAAAAATATTACTTCAGGCTCTCTTCAATAATTCTTGTTGTAAGTTCTGTGTAGCTCCACCCATATGCTTCTGCCTGCTGTGGCACAATACTTTCTGCCGACATGCCGGGAATTGTATTCACTTCAAGAAACCATATATCATTTCCTTCCACAATATAATCAAACCTCACAACTCCTTTACAATTCAACAGGTCATAATATTTTTCTGAAAGCAATTGAATTTGTTTTGTAAGAGATTCATCAATTGGTGCAGGAGTAATTTCGTCAGCCAGTTCTGGATCATATTTAGCTTCAAAATCAAAAAACTCCTTTTTACTTCTAACTTCTGTAAGGGGCAGACTGATAAGTTGTCCTCTGCTTCTCAAAACACCACATGTTATTTCTTTTCCTGAAATGAACCTTTCAATCATGACTTCATCATCTTCAGCAAAGGCAATATCAATGGCTTCGTGCAACTTATCAAATGTATGGACTTTAGTAGTACCGATACTTGAACCACCTGCATTTGGCTTGACAAAACAAGGAAATCCAACATTTTGTGCAATTTCATTGATGTTATAGGCCAAATGTCTTGTAATCACTTCAGATGCCGCAACCTTTGCCCCTCCAAATGTACTAACGACCTTATTGCAGAAATACTTATTGAATGTTACTGAAGAAACAACAGCATTGCACGTTGTATATGGAATCTGCAGCATATCAAAATACCCCTGAAGCAAACCATCTTCTCCGGGAGTGCCATGAATCATAATGAAGGCTGTATCAAAAATAATTTTTTTTCCGTTTAGTTCAACCGTGAAATCATTTTTATCAACGGGAAACTCATAACCATCAAAAAGACAGACCCATCTTTCTCTTGTAATTGAAATGAGATATGCATTGAATTTGCTATTATCAATGTTTTGCATAATCACAGCTGCTGATCTCACTGAAACTTCTGCCTCTCCTGAGTATCCGCCCGCTATTAGGGCAATGTTTGCAAGTTGATTGTTCATACTAAACTTATTCTTTTTTGTTTTTTGATACATTGCAAAGTTAAGAAAACTGTTTTAGTCAAGATATTTTATCCTGATTTTTCTTTTAAAGCCCTAAGTCTTTTCAAGAGAGGAGGGTGGCTGTAATGAAAAAACACATAGGTCGGGTGGGGTGTCAGATTGGAAAGATTATCGGCAGAAAGTTTTTTCAAGGCATCACTCAGTTCCTGTGCCAGTCCATACTTTGCTGCAAATCTATCGGCGGCATATTCATTTTTTCTTGAAATATAATTGTCAAGCAAACCCAGCAAAAGAGACACCGGTGAGTATAATAAGCCAAACACCACAAGTCCCATGTGAAAAGAGGGTTGTGTTACACCCAGGGCTTCCTGAAAAACCGGATATCCAAGAAACACATAAAGCAAAAACAACAAGCCTGCAGTTTGAATCAGTCCGGTTATCAGTCCTGTTAGAATATGCTTTTTTTTGTAATGCCCAATTTCATGTGCAAGCACAGCAACAAGCTCTTTGGTTGTGTGTTTTTCAATCAGTGTATCAAAAAGTACGATTCGCTTCTTTTTTCCCAGCCCTGAAAAATATGCATTTGATTTGGTTGAACGTTTACTGCTGTCAATGACTGAAATTTTGGCAAGCGGAAATCCCGCTTTGCTTCCAAATGCCTCAATTTCATCTTTGAGCTCGCCATCCGGCAAGGGTTTCAGTTTGTTGAAAAGAGGAACAATAAGTTGAGTGTAGAACATACTCATAGCAATTGTAAAGCCTCCCATCACAGCAAGAGTAATAATAACAAACCATTGACCTGTCATCTGATAAATCCATACTACGGCTGTAATTAGTCCGCCCCCGATGAGTATTGACAACAGCCATGATTTTATTTTATCAAGTATAAAGGTTTTGGGGGTAGTTTTGTTAAATCCAAACTTTTCTTCAATACGGAATGTGGCGTATATCTCAAAAGGGATTGAAAGAATATCAAAAGCAAAACCGAGTAATGCAAAAAAGAAAATTGTGTGCAAAATATAATGGGCTGAAATGCTTCTGGCCAGTTCATCAGCAAAGGCAAATCCGCCAAAAATGAGCATAATAATCATAAGAACAAAGGAAAATGCTGAGGTTATCATCCCAAAGCGGGCTTTTGTTTTTAAATACAACTGAGATTGGCTATACTTTTCTTCAGTATAAATTCCTTTTGCATCTTCGGGTAGTTGAGGCTGAAGATGTTTTATATTAATCCATGAAAGATATCTTCCAAAGAGAAAGTTCACGATAACGACTAAAATAATGATAATAAAAATCTGTTCTGAGGTCATAGTAATGTTATTTTAGAGATACCCTGCAATTTTGTAAACCACATATCCAATTGTTTCCTTTATAAAAATTTCCCATGTGCGAATTGCAGAAGTTGAGGGAACCAGAAGAAAATAGGGGTCATATCTTCGGGGACCTGCAATGGGGTTGGCAGGATAAATATCAAAAGTGAAGCCTGCCTTTTTGAATACGGCACGTGCACGCCTCATATGAGAAGCTGAAGTAATGAGCAATATTTCACCTCCATCCGGCAAACTGTCATTAAGAAATTGCATGCTATAAACGGCATTCTGATATGTATTGTCAGAGGCACATTCTGCCCAGATGCGTGAGGTGTCATGTCCCATTTCCCCACAGAACTCACGCAGCAGACATGCTTCTGTCATATTTCGAAAATTGAGTGAACCGGCACCTCCTGAAAAAAGAAGATGCTTTGTTTTTCCCTGTTCGAAAAACTTCAATCCCTGCATAAGTCTGTCTGTGTTCACACGAAAATGATGTCTTTTGGCAGCAACGTCATAGGTAATCATCCCTCCACCCAAAACTATGGCCACATCATACACTTTGTCTTCGGGCATGTTTGGACTGCTGATTTCCCATATGCGAATTGCTTCGGTTGCAAGAAAACTGTTTGAAAACACAAAAGCCATTACAACTGCTGTAATAAGTGATCTTCTTCTGCGTTTGGGTTTTTTTGAAAAAAGAGCAAAAAGCAAAGCAATAATAATCCATGTGAGCGGACTGTATAGGAATTCAAGAATTTTTGAAACCCAGAAAAACATGAATAATAAAGTTTATGCAAAAGTAAGAAAAACCCGTGAGTTTGATTTTATTTAATCTCCATTTCTTTTTTTAAAGGAATACCTTTAACATTCAAATTTTAGAAAATTATTATGTGTTGATGAGATGGTGCGATGAGGCGGTGATGCTCCACCTTCATTCCCCTTCGGTGAGTTTTCCAAGTTGAAACAAGACCATTTCTAAGAATTCTACGAATTATCCCGACTTGTCCCGATGGGATCGTGATTCCTACGGGACGTGCCGGTTAATTTGTTAACTCACAAACCCAACTTTTCAATTTAATATTTTATATTTCATATTTTTTTACACTGAGTAAGCGAAGCGCATCGAAGTGCTATCTTTTGTCTTAAGCCTTAGCCTAATAAAAATTCATCTCCCAAAAGTTTAGCACTTGCTCAGCGACCAGCATTTGCGAAGAGGAGTGAGTACAATCCCAATTTCAAATGCATTTTTATAATGAGGTATCATATCAAGAAACTGCATTCCGAAATCATAGCTTATTTGTGCATCAAGCGAAATGGTTTTCTGTGCTGCAAGATAAAACCTGAGTCCAGCTGATAATACCATATGGTTTGAAGATCTGTAATGCAGCCCCAAACGTGCCCTGTCCCAGTATTTATAATGTACTATTGGAAAAAACAACACATTTGCTCCTGCAGAAAAGCTTACTTTTGAATCATACCATACGGCGGCGTTTGCGAATATATTAAAATGTTTTGGCTCTCCTATTAATCTGCCTCCGTGCATCTGTATTCTTCTACCCGGAAAGTATGTTGTGTCGTTATGTTTAAAATCCGATAAGATATTATAGCCTGACACTCCTATTTGGGTTTTAAAATACTGATCTTCCGTCCAACAGTCAATTTGTTTACTTCCAAACATCAGTCCCGCATTGAAATCAAAAAGCCGGGCATCATACATTCTTACGTAACCAGGCTGCACTCCAAATGAAAAATAATTTTTGCTTTTAAGCATCCGGTGAAATGCCAGCGATAAATAATCAGCCCGCAGGTTATCATTTTCCATATCATGATGCACACGGTTGACAAACACCCCCAAACCCATCATCCATCCTGAAAACTCTTTGATATTCAGCCCATATTCTCCTGCCTGTTTGTTAAAGGTAAACCGCATGTCAACATAGTTGGTTTTATTCAATGCAGAAAATTCCTGATGCATTTCATATCTTCTGAACAGTTTCAGTCTCCATTTGCTTTCAATCAATCCTGTCATGGCCGGATTAAGTTGTGGTTCATTGAAATAATACTGACTGTGAATATCAATCTGAGATGACACACTAACAGTCGTCAATACAAAAGCGATAAGAAGAAAAAATCTATTCATTATCAATTTCATTGTTGGTTATTGGGGCAAAATAATTACATATTGAAGTATAAACGCAAAACCTGCATTTGTTTGTATCTGATGTTCTGAAAAAGGGCACTGATGGATCATGAATCTGAGAAATAAGCCCTGCAACAAAACCTTTAAAATCATCAAGCAGTTCTTCAGTTATTTCTTTTTGTTTATCCGAATATTCCAAAGGTTTAAATTCCACCGAAGATTTTTTGAGAGACACAATGCCAGAAATGGGTATCTTTTTTGTCAGTTTTTCGGTTTCTTCGCTTTCCATAAATAGAAGCAGATAAAACAAGAGTTGGAATTTTTTTGCATCAAGTTCCCAAAAATCAAGTTCTTCAGGTTCCATGTTTTTTTTCAGCAATCGGAGTGTGTCGGTTTTGCCTGTTTTATAATCAATAATTCTTATTAGGTCGTTCATGCGGTCAATACGATCATACTTCCCCTGTAAGGGATATGTTGTTCCGTTATGTGCTGTAATTTGGGCATATAATGTTTTTTCAATCATCAAAGGAACCAGGTTGTTATTTTCACCCAGTTGCTGGTCTGACTTAAGGACATTTTTCACCATTTGCTTTGCCACTTCAAATACAATGAGATTTTTTCCTGATTTCATGTTTCCGCCTGGATAATGTTCTTGAAACTGGGAAGTAAGAATACTCTGAATTTTCTGTTCACTTTCAACAAAAAACTTACTGTCCAGTCTGATGTTTACGTTATTACCATAGAGCAGGCTGAGTGTTTCATGCACCACAGTTCCAAGCACATTCATCTCTACAGATCCGGGCACTTCAGTCCTGGGTTCTTCAATTTTCAGCACCTGACTCAGATAAAACCTGTAGGGACATTCCAGATAATTGAACAACCGCGAAGCTGAATATCCCTGTTTAATTCTGTTATCCAGAATTTTCATTATCTCTTTTGATTTTTCAACACCTCGCTCATCCTCATCAGGTATGGCTGTTCCTGGATGAACCTGCAATATTTTGTGAGAAACATTCCAATTACCTGATGATCTGTGAACAAATTCGTATTCAATTTGCCTGATGAACCTGCTCATTTCTTTTCCACTCAGGGAATCAGGTTCTGTATTGTAAAGAATCCAGATATTTTCAGCTCTTTGAATCAATCGAAGAAAATAATAGGCATACATTGCATCTTTGTGCGAAGGCATTGGCATTCCGAACGAACGCCTTAAATCAAAAGGAATAAAAGTAAGCATGCGCTTTGAACCGGCAGGAATATGTCCTTCGTTGCAATTGGTAATAATGACATTCTTAAAATCGAGGCATCGGGTTTCAAGAAATCCCATGAGCTGTAATCCACCCAATGGTTCTCCTTCAAAAGGAACCTGAAAACTACTGCCCAGCCTTTGCATCAGCATGTAAAAGCCTGAGAGAGTTACAACAAAACCGGCAGCGTCCACATAGCCGGCAAGCTGAATCATCAGATCTCTCATGGCACGTATCATGGCTGTTTCCACAACTTCACTTTCATCAATATTATCTTCTATGGAATCACACAGTTTGATACATGAATTAATGAGCTCTTCAGGATTTCTCTTTTTTAGAAACAAATCTGAGATACACGATGATTTTAAATCTCCGGATTGAATAAGTTGTTGTTCTAAATCCATAAGTTCTGTCAGAGAATAAAACAACCTGTTCTGAGTGATTACAGCTTTTGAAAGAAGCTTTCCCAACTCATGGTTTTCAGTATAGGTGCAAAGCGAAAACATTGGATGCCTGAGAAATGCCACAATATCTTCACAATACATTCTTATTTCACGCCCTTTTTCAAGAGAAGCAGCTGATTTAACAAACAATTTCACATACAGTTCAAAAAATCTGAATATGAGTGCTTGGTGAAGGCTGTATCCCATGGTTACGTTCACTTCCAGAATCTCTTGAGGAATACTTTCAAGAATTGCCCCCATGGTGGTTTCGTCAGAAGGAACAACAAGTGTGTGGTTGATTTCTTCAGATTGATTGTTGTAAATGTCTTTCAATATCTGACCGGTATATTTTGCTTGACTGAGGCTCAATGGAGCACCAACAATACGAATATTTTTTTCGGTTGAGAACAAATTATCTTCAAGCTCATGTTCTGTTTTTGGTAGCGGCCATTTTTCCAGATTGCTCCTCAGAAACAATCCAGCTTCCTGGTTGAAATCTGAAACATATGAACTATCTGCATCCCAAAATAAAGAGGCAGCTCCATACTGAACAAAATGATTAATAATGTGCATTTCAGCATTATTCAAAGCATTAAAACCAGCGAACACATAATTTTTCCCTTCTTCAGCAAAAACAACACCCTTTTGAATATCTTCAGCCATTTTTCTGTATGCCATTCCATCAAAGGCAAGACCTTGTTCTTTCAAGTCGTGCTTAAACAAATCATAGTACTTGTATAGTTTTTGAAAAAACTCAAGATATTTCTTTTCTTTTTCGGTCAGTTCATTTTTTCCGGGGTTCCACATTTCAATAGCTTTGGCCTGGTCAAGATTTGAAAACAGGGCGGTCGGATCCACCAAATAATTGTCAATATCATTAAAATCAGCCAACATGAGCTCTCCACTGCTAATAAAATGTTCAAATTCAAAATTTTCATTTTCCTGATTCAGCTTACAATACACATGATAAAGTTTGAAAAGCAGTGTAATGGAATCTGTTTGATTCACATCAGAATAATGAAAAACAAAATCTCTGATACTAAACACTTGCGGGGCAAAAACGGGCTTATCAGTGAGTTTTCCAATGGCACGTTTAAGAAACAGGGCAGGTCTTCTGTTTGGAAAAACAACAATAGTATTTGACAAATCATTGTTACTTTGTAAAAGTTTACTGGCCAGATTCCCGATAAATGTTTTCATTATTCAGTTAACGTTTTTTTAAACTGATTTGTTCAGCTTTCTCAAAATGCTCAGGTTTTCCCACATCCACCCATTGATCTTCATGATGTGTCCAGGCACAAATTGTATTGTGTTCACAAAGTTCAAGATACAAATTTGTCATTGAAAAAATCTGAGTTTTTGGCATGAGAGAAAATATTTGTTTTGATACCACATGAATACCGCTAAATGCCATCGGAAAGAGTTCTTCTGCTGAATAGCGGATTTCACTATCCTGTCCTCTCCATCCTTTCAGATGATTGTTTGTGTCAAAGAGTAAATATCTTGAAGAAAGGCGTTGTTTCACAGCAAGACTTGCAAGGTTTGATGAGTTGCAATGATGCCGGTAGAATGCGTTAAGATTGATATCCGAAATTACATCCACATTATGTAAAAGAATATGTTCAGCATCAGAGAACAATGCAGCAGCTTTTTTTAGACCTCCACCTGTATCAAGCAATAGCTCAGATTCATCTGAAACATCAATCTTCATATTTTCAAATTGTATTGTTGACAGAAACTTGATGATTAGTTCAGCATGGTGATGCACATTAACAACCACATGTGTAAACTTTTCTTTGTTCAATTTCTCAATTATATGATAAAGCAATGGTTTCCCTGCAATTTCAATCAAAGCTTTTGGTGTATGCTTTGAGATTTCTCCAAGGCGGGTTCCCAGTCCTGCTGCAAATATCATGGCGTGTCTAATCATTGAAGACGAAATTGGTTTTGAGGGTATGAAATTACAACTTTTTTGTAGAACTGGAAGTCGTTTCTAAAGATTATCGCTCTATTATATATTTATGTGGTTATTGTTGTTTTTTTTACCTTTGCACAAATTCAGAAACCCCAAAATGAAACCTATTGCCAAATTCAATCTTTTGTATGAAAATCTGTCCTCAAAGCAAAAAAATCAATTGCTTTCTGAAATTAACCTCATTCCAACCATTCA